>CAWVGT010000115.1:0-22530 GCA_963928645.1 Candidatus Fimadaptatus sp. | reverse complement strand
ACAAGCCGTTCACGGGTGGTTTTCCACCTATGAACGGCTTGTAAAATCTCAAAAATTTTTTAGTTCCTACTTGACACAAGAAGACTTCTCCGGCCTGGGCACGATAGGCATGACTGCCGACGCCGCCATACCTTGCACCTACATAACCCAATTCCCATTCCTGCCGTACTACAACTGGGCCAAGACCGATGACGGCTGGACGCTCAAGCAGCTACTGGCTGATGAAAACATCGAAATGCTCGAGTATGGCCGCAAGCTGTATCAGGCCGGCATAATAGACCCTGAGATAGCAACGCGCAAGTCCGGCGACGCGCAGCAGCTCTTCAACGAGGGGCGCGTAGCGGTCACCATGGCTAACTCCGACTGCGACATGATGCTGCAATACCCCGGCCCCGACAAGACGACCGCAGCGCAGTGGATCACGATGACCTACGGCCCTGAGTCGCCCATAGACGGCAAGCGTTATCACGACAACCTGCCCAACTATGACTTTGACATGACCTTCCCCTACGATATATCGGACGAGAAGATGGAACGCATACTGACGGTCATGGATTGGGCCTGCTCGCCGGAGGGCGAGGAATTCGTGACGCTGGGCGTTAAGGATGTGCACTACACGATACACGAAGATGGCACCTACGAGAATCTGTGCCGCACAGACGATGGCACGCTGCAGGCATACTGGATTCACGAGCCATTTGCCATGTTCGGGCGCTTTGTAACCACCTGGAACTTCGAGTTTGCCGTCACTTCGCCGTTGCACCCGGCGGACAATATCGCGATGGCGCAGCAGTATCTTGAGGAGCTGAGGAGCAACGCCGAGATAGTGCCGGCCAATTGGGGCATTGAGTTCTACTCCAGCGATGCGCGCAGCAACATGCCCAGCATAAGCGCCGACTATACCGCGATGTATCTCAAGGCCATAACCGGCACAGACGACATCGCGCAGCTCTACGAGGACTTCCGCTCGCAGGCGCTGGTCAAGGTACAGGAGGCCATTGACGACACCAACGCGTATGCTGCCGAGATGGGCTGGTAACGCTTTGACTGACTTGACATCAGGCGGAAAGTGCGGGCGGTTTAAGCGCCGCATTTTCCGCCCCGCTTGTATGCGGCTGTTCGCGTTTGACAATATGGGGTTCATTTGATATCATAACTGTGCCGGCGCCGCACGTGCGGCCGCTGAGCAATCCGCCCGGGGAGGAGGCGTTTGCCGGTGCGCGCACTAAGGCGTCAGTTTAGAAAGATAACATGTATCGCGCTGATGCTCGTGTTCATCATGCAGGGTCTGAGCTTTGCATGGTACATGAACTCAATAGAGTCGAGCAATGAGGCGGCGCTCGAGTCGCTACTGACCACCAAATGTAATGTGGTTGATAGTTATCTGCATGACTGGCGACGGGTTGCCGACAGCATATGCTATCAGGACAGCGTGCAAGAGCTGATGCGCGTAGGCGCATACGATTGGCTTGACGACACAAAGCTCAAGGACATGGTGGAATCGCTGGTTCGGAGCATGTCGCTTACAAAGGGCGAGATACTGAACGTGGATCTGTTCGACGAAAACGGCACGTTTATTGCGGGATCGGGTAACGGCGTGTCGCAGTCGCAATACGTAGAGCTGTCCAAATCAGAGCCCGGCACGGCCTGGTTCAGCGGTGTAATGACCAATACATCGATGTACTCGGTGAGCACGCCGCTTATGTACTACTTCGCGCCCGTGCGCAACAGTGACTCGCCCGGATTTGGCGAGCTGCTGGGCACGCTCGCAATCACGTTCAACATGAATGGCATTTCAAGCCTGCTAAAGGAGGAAGGCAGCGGCGAGAGCCAGTTCCTGCTGTTGGACGGCGCCGATGTGATAATAGCCGCAGCGCGCCGACAGTTGCTCAACGACGCTGCGCCTGAATATCTGCGTGTCAATTCGGGCAAGCTGTTTGAGCTGGAGTCGTTTGACAGGAACGGATATGTGATGCGCACGGCCGACATATCGGGCACCGACTGGACTATGGTCGCGATATCGCCGCGCTATGAATATGTGCAGGGCATGAGCTATATCTTCATATACAATATGGCGATGCTGGCGATGGGTCTTGCACTGATGGCGGTTATGTACTATGCCGCGAATAAGCGAGTCGTAAGCGATGTAAACGGCATAATCCAGTTGATCTCAAGCGCCGAGCGGATAGGCATGATCAGCGACGTAAGCCTTACATTCATAGAGTTTCAGACGATAGCCGACACATACTGCCAGATGGCGAATGAGCATCGCAGACTGGAGAGCGCGCTCAACCGCTCAGTGCAGCTTAGCCATGAGCGCGAAATGCAGGCAAAGCAGTGGGAACTGGATGCGTTGCGCAATCAGCTGCAGCCGCATTTCCTGTACAATACGCTCGAACATATGCGCGGCATGGCGCTGTATTATGGCGCGCGCGAGCTGAACCAGCAGATCGCCGAACTGTCGCGGCTGCTGAGGTACAGCATGCAGCCGGGCGTGTTGAGCACGGTGGGTCAGGAGATAGAGGCGCTTGAGCACTATATACGCATAATCGAGAAGCGCTCGGGCAGCGATCGCATCGCAATCAACCTTGACTGGGATGCCGGCCTGCGGGATGTGCCGCTGCCGCGCCTGCTGCTGCAGCCGCTCGTCGAAAACGCGGTGGAGCACGGCCTGAGCAGTCAGCTGGAGGGCGGCAGGGTAGACGTGACGGTGGCGTATATCGAGGGCGGCACGCGCGCGCGCCTGTGCGTCGCCGACAATGGCAAGGGCATGGACGATTCGGCCTGCGCCGCGTTGCGCGATCGGTTGCGCGCGGGCGAGCGTGACGGCGGGGAAGCGGGCATCGGCCTGGCCTCGATATCGCGCTGCCTGCGCCTGACATACGGCGAACGCGCGACGCTGGATATAAGCTCGGTATCGGGTCAGGGCACGTCGGTGGTTATAACATTGGACATCGGGGAGTGAGCGGCATTGGCTAAACTGCTTATAGCGGAGGACGAGGTTTATATACGCTTCATGCTGCGCACGATAGTCGACTGGGCCGGATTGGGGTACGGCGATATATTCGAAGCGGACAACGGCGTCGCGGCGCTGGGCATACTGCGGCGTGAAAAGCCGGAGCTCACGCTGATTGACATAAAGATGCCCGCGATGAACGGGTTGGAGGTGGCCGAACGCGCCGAGGAGGAAGGGCTGCCGTGCGACTTTATTGTAATAACCGGCTATGCCGACTTTTCATACGTGCGCCAGGCGGTGCGCACGCGCGGCATACTCGACTACCTGCTAAAGCCCATCGACGAGCAGGCGCTTATGGCTGCGGTGACGGCGGCGGGCGTGCGCCGGCGCGCCAGCGCAGTTCCCGGCGATGAACTCAGCCGGCTGATAGAACGCGATCGCAGCGCGGACTGGTTTGGACGCGCAATGCAGGAGATCGACAGCAACATATGCGCCGAGCTGGCGCTGAGCGACGTGGCGCGCAAATGCAATGTCAGCATAGGCCATCTGAGCAATTGCATAAAGCGCCGGTTTGGAGTATCATATACTGAGTATGTGCTGGTGAGGCGCATGGAACTCGCGGCGCAGCTGCTGGCCGAGAGCAACCTGCCGGTGGCGCAGGTGGCCGCCAGCGTGGGGTACCGCGATGTAGTGTACTTTCATAAGCTGTTCAAGCGGCAATACGGCGCCACGCCGGGTGAATACCGGCGCCGGGCGGGGCAGCCGTAGCTATCATAAATCCAGGAGGAGTGGCGTATGCCAACGATCACTACGGGCAGCAAATGGACAAAGGTGCAAAGCGACCGGCGGGTCTTCGGCGGATTCATAGAGTCTGGGTTTGGCCGGCAGGTGAGCGGCATGTGGAGCGAGATGCTGTACAACCGGGCGTTCAAGGAGGTGCCGGCGTATACTGCGCCCACATGGGAATGGCTGGGACTGGACGCGAGCATGTATAACTCGAACGCGCCATTCTGGCACAGCGGCTATGAGGAGCACGACTGGGAAACCGTGGGCGGCGCTGCGCTGCATCGCACGCTGGGCACGCTCACATTCAAGGGGTTGACCACGCTTATAGTTGAGAACCCGCACCAGGACGCTGAGGCGGGGCTGAGACAGCGCGGCATATACCTGGAGGCAGGGCGCGAGTACAGGCTCAGGCTGTTCGCGGGCCGGCGCGGCGAGTCGGGCGAAGCCGGTCTGAACGGCTTTGGCGATACGATCCACTCGGACGACGCGCGGCCGCTCAGGGTGCGGCTCGGCGGGTTCGAGTGGGAGGCGCCGCTCACCACGGTTTGCGACAAGTTCGAGTGGTCGTTTACCGCAGAGTGCTCCGAGCGCACGGCGCTGGAGCTTGTGTTTGACTGGCAGGGCGCGGCGATACTGGTGTGCGCGTCGTTGATGCCGTGCGATAACCTGGACGGCTGGCGGGCCGACGTGGTCGAGCTGATGCGCGAGGCCGGGCCGTCGGTTGTGCGGTTTCCGGGCGGATGCTTTGTAAGCTTCTACGACTGGGAGCGCTCGATCGGCGATCGCGATGCGCGCGCGCCGATGCCCAGCTATTACTGGGGCGGGCTCGAGGAGAACGACGTGGGCCTGGACGAATTCATGCGCCTGGCCGAGCTGGTGGGCTTCGAGCCTCAGATATGCTTTAACATGATGTCGTCCACGCCGTACAAGGCGCGCCAGCTGGTGGAATACCTGAACGCGCCGGCCGATGTGGGCATGGGGCGGCTCCGCGCGTTGAACGGCCATGCCGCGCCGTATGGCGTGCGCCTGTTCGAGATGGACAACGAGCCCGCGCGCAAATGGACAGCGCGCCAGTACTGCGAGCAGTGCGTGGCGTTTGCGCGCGAAATGCGGCTGGCCGACCCGGATATCGAGCTGATGTTTGCGGCCTATGCGTATCCGCCCGAACTGCTGGGCGACATGCTTGAACTGGTGGGCGGCGATGTACAGTATGTGATATACCGCCAGGGCGAGCCCGAGTTTGTGCGCAATGTGCTGCCCATCATCCGCGAGTACAACGCGCGCCATGGCGCGGCGCTCAGGCTGGTCAATACCGAGTGGCTGCCGCCGTGCGACAGCATCGAGCCGTTTGAGGATCCCGAGATACCGACCCAATTCAGCTGGCGCGGCGAGATGCTCAACGACTATCGCAAGGTGTTCTCGATACAGCAGATCAGCTGGAACTACGCATTGAACGGCGCTCGGCGCCTGCTGGAATACCTGGGCTATGGCGGCGAGTTTGCGCTGGCCAACTTTAACAACATGTGCAACACCTGGGGCCAGAACCTGATAGAATCGTACTGCGAAGGCAGCGAATTGTCCAACATGGGTCGGGTATTCGCGCTGTTCAGGCGCAACTTCAGGCCGTGCACGGCGTGTGACACGCGCGTCGACGATACGCGCGTGTACGCCCAGCGGCTGCGCGACGAGTTGGGCGACGCGCTGTACGTCATAAACCATTCGTCGACGCCGCTGCGGGTTCGGCTGCCAGCGGGCGAATGGAGCTTCTGCGCCGGGCTCAGCGCGCCGGATCGGCTGGCGCCGCGCAGCGCGACGGCTTGCGAGGCGTGTATTGATCAGGGAGAGCTCGAGCTGCCGGCGCTGAGCTTGATCTGCCTGCGCGCGTGACGCGAGCCGGCATCGCTCGCGCGCCGAGCCGCGCGCTTGGGCTGCGATTCATTTATTTAACATATCGACTGCAGTGCAAACAATGACGTGTATAGAGGCGCTCCAAGTCCGCAATGCGGGTTTGGAGCGCCTTTTTGCATCGCAGAGCACGCGGGCAGGTCGGGCTTTGCAAAGGCAATGCGAAAATGTGAGAATCATAACTTGAAATGCGCGCAAGCAGGATGTATAATATGACAGGTTAGATTAGGCTTGCCTGAGCCGCGCGACGCGACGCCGCACCCACTCCCGGCAAACCGCCAACCGATGTCAGCGCTCAACGCCGCCTCACTGGCCAGTGCTCCACAGGCGCGCGCCAGAACCCTTTGCTATGGATTGCCCAGACTCCCCGCGTGCAAACCGGGGAAGCGTGAGCTTTTCATTGGTCATATAAATGTGAAAGGAAGGATTATCTATGAAACTGAAAAAGGCCGTGAGCCTGCTGCTCTGCCTGCTGCTTGTCGGCACGAGCGCTTGCGCGCTGGCTGAGGAGGACGCCTCCGAAGATCTGCGCATGCTGCTGGAGGATGCCGGCTATTATGTGCAGAGCGGAACGTTCTACGAGCTCGACACGCTGGAAGAGGCCTCCAAGGGCACGCTGCTGAGCTGCTTTGGCAACAACGCGGGCTCCACATACATGGTGCTCGACCTGCCCACCGCGCCCAACCAGGAGCCGGCCACGGGTGTGCCCCAGCTGAACTGGCCCGACGAGGAGCCGTCGGAGTACTACGACGAGACCGCGGACAACGCGTCGGCCAATCCCTACTTCATGCCGGTGGGCTGGCAGTTCAAGCTGCGCCAGGATGAGGCCATCGTCATGATAGGCGAGCTGCCGCCGGAGTGCAAGTACTTCTCGTTCGTCAACTACATACTGTTCACCGAGGAAAAGCAGGGCAAGGACTACTCCGATCAGGTCGGCACGTTCAGCGTCGGCACTGAGGCGACCGGGCTGTACCGTCCGGTGTTCGGCTCGATCGGCGAGCCGCTGAACATGCAGAACATACTCTACGAGGGCGACAGCGCGTTTGGCGGTCAGGCCGTGATAGTGATAAGCGTTAACCAGACCACAACGGACGAGATCGTGGAGCAGCTGGTAGCGGCCGGCTACGACGAGTCGATGATAAACATAATGACGATACCCGACGTGTACGAGATAGGGCTTCAGGACGGCGCCGACACGTTCGCGGTGCTGGGCCGCACGTCCCAGCCCACGGATCCGGAGGCGATGGACGCCTACATGGAGGCGCTGCCCGAGCAGATGACCGTGTATCGCGTAACGCCCCAGACCGAGCGCGAGGCGGATCCGTACGATATCCAGACCGTGATACCGCGCGGCACCGGCGTGCACGAAGCGACTATGGTGGACGACGCCTATGCCAGCCTGGACGCGCTGCGTCAGGCGATAATCGATCAGTACTCCGACGATTACACCTATGAGGAGCTGACCTGCGACATAGCGGTGCCCGAGGGACTGACGGCCTACTTCAACGATACCAACGCACAGGGCGACAACCGCGACGCCAGCTACCTGATGACCCGAGACTTCACGTTTGACAGCGATGAGGACTTCGTTGTGGTATACGGCGTGAACCACACCGCCACCGGCAAGGCGCAGTACTCCAACGCGATACTGTATGCCCGGCCCATGCTCAACGGCGTGGCCAGCGCGTACGACTCCGAATACGAGGGCAGCGCCGAGGCGTACCTGCCGGAGGGCACGGCCGACGCGGACAAGTTCTACGTCTATAAGTTTGCGCGCACCCAGGACGATGAGTACACCGCCGAGGTTCAGTACTCCACCGACAACGCGAGCGGCAAGTACTACGGCGTGGACAACGGCGAATCGCTTTTCATGGCGTTCCGCGCGTATCTGGACGAGTCCGGCGTGGGGCCGTCCTACTACGAGATAATCTACGATCGGGCCATAGTGTTCCACAAGAAGTGACGTGCGGCCGCGCGGGCGCGGTTGCTGCGGATCACGGCAGACGCAAGGCGAGTCAGGCGCGGGCCTGGCTCGCCCTTTTTGCGTCGGTAGGGTGCCATAGGCTTGTGCGTTTTGCGTGGACATGATGGTGCGAATGGCAGGGCAATGAATCGTGTTATATTGATACAGGCCGCAAGGCAATGCGGCGTTTGTGTAACGCAGTGCAAACTCGTGTCCGCTTTCGCTGGGTCTGGATCGACAGCCCCTCATATGCCAATGGCACATACGCACCGGTATGGAAAATGCGCCCGGCGCATGGTATAATGGAGCTGCGCGCAGCTCGAAGGCGCTCGCGCAGTGATAATCAGGTTTACGGGGGGATTGACGACATGGACGAAATACTCAACATGACGGCGCTCGAGTTGAGACAGGCGCTTCGGCGGGGAAGCATAGGCGTCGAAGAGCTGACGCGGCTGTACCTGAACCGCATAGAGGCGCATGACGGCCAGCTGAACGCGGTCGCCGAGCTCAACGAGTCCGCGATAGCGCAGGCCCGCAAGCTGGACTCGCAGCGCTCGCGGCGGGATGAACTGCTGTATGGGCTGCCCCTGCTGATAAAGGACAATATAGACGTCGCCGGGCTGCACACCACGGCGGGCAGCCTGGCGCTGACCGATAATCTGGCGCGGACGAACGCGGCGATCGTGGACAACATACTCCGCAACGGCGGCGTCATACTGGGCAAGACCAACATGACGGAATTCGCCAACTTCACCTCGAGCGGCATGCCCGACGGCTACAGCTCGCGCGGCGGCTCGGTGTATAACGCGTATGCGCGCTCCCTGGATCCGAGCGGGTCGAGTACGGGCTCGGCGGTGGCCGTGAGCGCCGGGTTCTGCGCCGCGGCGGTGGGCACGGACACTTCGTTTTCGATAGTCGAGTGCGCCACCAGCAACGGCGTTACGGGGCTCAAGCCGCGCTGCGGGGCGCTGCCGTCCAGCGGCATACTGCCGATTTCGCGCACGCTGGACTCGGCGGGGCCGCTGAGCCGGGATCTGGCCGATGCGATACTGCTGTACAGCGGCATGGCCGACCGGCCGCTCGCGCCGATTGAGCCCAAACCTGCGTCCGAGCTCCGCATAGCGGTCAACGTGTTCAACCAGGCTGAGATATCCCAGGCGCAGTGCGGACGGTACGCGCGCCTGTTCGATGCGCTGCGCGCGGAGGGCGCCCGGTTCGAGAATATAGAGCAGCCCTATTCGCCCTGTCAGCGCAGTATAATGCTGTGCGAGTTCAGGCGGGATCTGGAGCGCTATCTGGCCGGCGCGCCGGCGCGGCTTAAGACGCTCGACGATATAATCGCGTTTTACAGAGCGGAGCCCGAGTCGCGCATGAAGTACGGCATATCGGTGCTGGAGGAGGCTGCCGCCTGGGGCGCGGACGATCAGATGTATACCGAGGCGCTGGCTGAACGCGCGCGCATGCGCCGCCGCGTGCTCGACGAGCTGGCCCAATACGACGCGTGCGTTATGACCGGCCCGACGAATGTGATGCACTTCACGGGCCTGCCCTCGCTCGCGCTGAAGCTGTGCACCGGCGAGGACGGCTGCCCGAGGGGCATTATACTCTACGGCGCGGACGAGCGCCGGCTGCTAGCCGCGGCGTTGACGATAGAGGCGCACTGCCTGCCCGTGCGCGCGCCCGAGCTGTGAGCGCGATGGCGACGGCCCTGAACGCGCCTCGGGAAGCGAAGCATGAGGCTGCTCACTTACAAAATCCGAAATGCGGACAGTAGCTGGACGCGCGTGCGGATGACGATTGTATGGCAGGGCGGCGCGTCGATGTGCATGCAGTGCGCCTATCGGCGGTTTGTTTGCGCTGACCGGTTCGGTGGGCACGGCTTCCAGCCCGGCAGCCAAGCCCCGGCGGGCGAAGGACGCGGACAAGCGACCTGGCGTAGCGGTCGATATTGCGCGTTGACGTGCGCCAGTCTGAGCTGCGGTAGTGATGGCTGTTTGTACAGCATATGTAGACAGCAAATCCGAAAAGGTGGCAATATTGTCGCATATCGGGCCGCTTATGGTGCAAAAAGGCTTGTAAAAAGTAGCGCGCAGGCGGTTAAACTATCGTAAATGCACTTGCAATCGCGTCCGGGAAGCCTTATCATAAGACTACAAGCGGATGCCGTTCGCTTGATGCGGGGACTCAATATCGCATGACCTTATAGTGAGGAGGTTTTTACCTATGAAGGCCGTCAATATCAAACTGAGTCTGGCGGAAAATGTCAAGACTTTTGTTAACATCGTCAATAAGTATCCTTATGACGTCGATCTGCGCGCGGGCCGTCACGTAGTGGATGCCAAGTCGATACTGGGCATATTCAGCCTGGATCTGAGCAAGCCGATCGCGATGGAAGTTTACGACGATGCGTGCGACGATCTGCTCGAGGAGATCAAGCCGTTCATAATCTGATTGAACGCGACGTGATACGCGGTGCGGGGGCGCCGGCGCATGGCCTGAGGGCGATGGCGCCGGCGCCCCTTGGCGCGTTTGGACGCGGCGCACGAGGGTTGCGCATCGGGCGTGTGCGGGCTACGGGAGGCCGTGTGCGGCGCTTTGGCGTGCGGATGCTGCCGACTGGCGACCGGGGCGGTGGAGCCGCCGCGCGGATGAGGTTTCGCGGCTGCCCATGCTGGACTGCAGCCCTTTGGTTCAGGCAGCAATACATTCGAATCGACCAGGGGCGCGGATTGCAGGTCATGCCTGCGGTTAAAATCGTGCGCCGGGGTGTAAGCATATGGTTTGCACATTCGGGCAGTCAGACCGGCATCAATTCCATCACGCGAACAGCCAGCATTCATAGCGTCAAACCCGCAGTCAAGCGCCAGAATACCAGTCAAGGGCCTTAACACCGCAGCCAAACCGCACGCGTTTGACTGCATGGCCCGCGAATATCGCCCGCGCGTACAGCGCCAATGAGTTCACAAGGCGCGAACCGCCCAGCTCCATATCAGTTGGTCGGGCCAGTAAGTTGACCAAGCTGCCACTGCTGAGCGGCATGTCTGGCCTCCAGTCGATTCTGTATCTGCGCATTGACGCTGCAGGGAGATACAATCACGGCAGGCAATGCTGGCTTTCGGTTTCAGAGGTTTGATCGCAGCGCGGACGAAACCGCCAGCGCACAGCACGCCCGCTCAACAAACGGCGCCCGACGACCAAACCGATCGTCGGGCAGCCATTCACAGAGAAAAGCTTCTAAATCGACCAAATCTACAAACCCGCATTATGCGGTCTCATCCGCCACGCCGGCGCGATTGCCCATTGAGTACAGGCGCGCATACTCGCCGCCGCGCGCGATCAGCTCGTCGTGTGTGCCGCGCTCGACTATGCCCTGCGCGCCCATGACCAGTATGCAGTCGGCGCTGCGCACTGTGGACAGGCGATGGGCTATCACCACGCAGGTGCGGCCCTGCATCAGCCGATCCAGGCTCGTCTGCACGAGCACCTCGCTTTCGTAGTCCAGCGCGCTGGTGGCCTCGTCGAGTATCACTATCGGCGGGTTCTTGAGGAACACCCGCGCCAGGCTTATGCGCTGGCGCTGACCGCCCGAGAGCATTATGCCGCGCGTGCCGACCAGCGCCTGATAGCCCTCGGGCAGATGGCTGATGAACTCGTCGGCGTTTGCCAGGCGCGCGGCCTGTTCGATCTGCTCCTGGGTCGCGTCGGGCATGCCATAGCGTATGTTGTCGGATATGGTGCCGTTGAATATGAATACCTCCTGCTGCACCACGCCTATGTTCGCGCGCAGACAGCTCAGCGACAGCTCGCGCAGGTCGTGGCCGTCCAGCTCCACGCTGCCGCGCGTGGGATCGTAAAAGCGCGCTATCAGGCTGCTGAGCGTGGTCTTGCCTATGCCCGACACGCCCACCAGCGCCACGCGGCGGCCGCTGGGTATGCTCAGCGACAGCTCCCGGAGCACGTATTCCTGTGAGTCCGGATAGTGGAACCACACGTCGCGCAGCTCGATGTCGCCCTTCACGCGCTCCAGCGTCAGGGCGTCCGCGCGCTCGCTCACGCTGGGCTCGATCTCGATCATGTCCATAAAGCGCTTGAAGCTGGTCGAGCCCTCCTCGTACAGGCGCATGCCGTTGAGCAGTATCTGTATCGGCTCGTACAGGCAGCTTATGTACAGCAGGAACGTTATCAGCATCGGCAGCTCCAGCTGCCCGCCGCCCATAAGCAGCGCGCCGAAAAAGACCACCATCATCGTCAGCAGCTGCGGATAACCCGACATCACGTCATAGAAACTGGCCTCCACCTTGAAGAAGTGGCAGCGGCTCTTAACATAAGCGCGGTTCTTCTCGTCGAACCGGCGCTGTTCGAAGGCCTCGTTGCCGAACGCCTTCACCGTGCGTATGCCGGCCAGGTCATCCTCAAGCACGCCGTTTAACTCGGCCAGGTCGGACTTGGCGCGGATCAGGCCCGCCTGCATCACCCGGTTCGAGCGTATCGCGATATAGCACAGCACCGGGAACAGCCCGAACACTATCGCCGTGAGCGGCACGTTTATCTGTATCAGCACCACAAACGCGCCCACGAACTTGATTATGCTCATCACCAGATCCTCGGGCCCGTGGTGGAACAGCTCGGTCATGCCGTTTAAGTCGTTGGATAGCACCGACATCAGCCGGCCCACGCTCTGGCGGCTGAAGAAGTCGAACGAAAGCGTCTGATAGTGCGCGAACAGGTCGCGCCGCATGTCGCCCTCCATGCGCGCGCCCATGGCGTGGCCGAACCATGCGTACAGCACGTTGCACGCGGTGCGCACCGCCACCAGCGCCAGCAGCGCCGCGCCCGCCATGCACAGCCTGCGCAGCGTGGCGTCGTTCCATTCGGTCAGCACCTCGCCGGTTATCCAGCCCGACAGCAGCGGGAATACCAGGCTTATCACGGCGCTTATCACGGCAAAGCCCATATCGAGCGCGAATATGCGGCGGTAGGGACGATAATACGACAGGAACCTGCGCAACCGGGCGCTTTGAACTTCGGAAAACAGCTTCATATATGCCTCCAATTAGATCGGAGGGCTAAGCGCTAGCTACCCTCCCTTTGATAAGCGTGAATGTAGCCGTTGCTTTCATGTTTACACATCCTCTCTGCAAGATTTGGGTACCGGGAACATTGTAAGCCAAAGCGCGCTGCGCGTCAAGTTTACGGATACACAAAATTGATGGCGAATGGATGTCAAAACTGACGGTGGCAGGGGAAGCGCGCGATGTATGAGCGCGGGCAGTGGGGCGGGCGCCATGTCGGCCCGCTTTGTGCGCGCGACATGGTGCCGCGCCGGAGGACGCACGCGCCAATCATGGTGAGCTGCCCGCGTCAAGGAACCGGCGCGCAGTTCAACGCATCACGGCCTGTTCCGGTATCGATAGTGCATGCAGAGCGCAGATCCGCCCGGCGCTCCAAGCTGCCGCTGCATGCGCACGGGCGAATGCGCAGCCTGCCGGCATGCGGCCAGTCATGGCCCAACTGCGCGCAGAGGTTTGCACCAGGGCAATGTAAAATGTTGGCGCAGCGACGAATATACGGCGCCCGGTCTGCAACAAAGTGCAGCTTTCAAAGACTAAAGCGCCAATAATAAACCGAGATTAAACGAAAACTTAGCTCTGCACAAAGGAAATGACGATATGTGTTCGAGAAATTGCAAAATAACCCTTGACAACGCGCGCCGCATCTGGTAATATATACGCGACAGAGCAATGGGGCCATGTCATATGGCCGGCATTGCTCTTTTTTATTTTACCAGGGAGGCTAGCGACAATGAGTAAGTACAGCAAAGAGGACATCATCCGCATGGTGCGCGAGGGCGACGTCGAGTTCATACGCATGCAGTTCACCGACATATTCGGCCAGCTCAAGAACGTGGCGATAACCGCCAGCCAGGTGGAAAAGGCCGTCAACAACCAGATAATGATAGACGGCAGCTCGATAGAGGGCTTTGTGCGCATACATGAGAGCGACCAGTACCTGTACCCCGATCTGGACTCGTTTGCGATACTGCCCTGGCGGCCGCAGCACGGCAAGGTAGCGCGGCTGATCTGCGACGTGTACAACCCGGACGGCACGCCGTTCGTGGGCGACCCGCGCGGCGTGCTCAAGCGCGTGCTGGCCCAGGCGGCCCAGCTGGGCTACTCGTTCAACGTGGGCCCGGAGTGCGAGTTCTTCCTGTTCCAGACCGACGAGCAGGGCCGTCCCACGACCCGCACGGCCGACGAGGCGGGCTACTTCGACCTGGGCCCGCTCGACCACGGCGAGGGCACGCGCCGCGAGATATGTATGGCGCTGGAGCAGATGGGCTTTGAGATCGAGGCCTCGCATCACGAGGTCGCGCGCGGCCAGCACGAGATAGACTTCAAGTACGCCGACGCGCTGACCGCCGCGGACAACATAATGACGTTCAAGCTCGCCGTCAAGACGCTCGCGCAGAAAAACGGCCTGCACGCCACGTTCATGCCCAAGCCGGTATACGGCATAAACGGCAGCGGCATGCACACCAACATGAGCCTGTTCAAGGACGGCCGCAACATATTCGCCGATCCGTCCGACCGGCGCGGCCTGTCGTGCGAGGCGTATGCGTTCATAGCCGGCCTGCTGGCGCATGTGCGCGGCATGGCGGCGATAACCAATCCGCTGGTCAACAGCTACAAGCGCCTGGTGCCGGGCTATGAGGCGCCGTGCTACCTGGCGTGGTCGGCGAGCAACCGCTCGGCGCTGATACGCATACCCGCGGCGCGCGGCCAGGCTACGCGCGTGGAGCTGCGCTGCCCGGATCCGTCGTGCAACCCGTACCTGGCGCTGGCGGTATGCCTGGCCGCCGGACTGGACGGCATAACCAAGGGCATGACCCCGCCCGAGGAGATAACCGAGAACATATTCGCGATGGACGAGGCGGCGCGTGCCGAGCGCGGCATACTCAGCCTGCCCGGCACGCTGAGCGAGGCGGTAGCGGCGCTGGAGGCCGATGCGCTCGTGTGCGAGGCGCTGGGCGAGCACGTGACGAGCCAGTACGTCGAGGGCAAGCAAAAGGAGTGGAACGCGTACCGCACGCACGTCAGCGCATGGGAAGTCGAGAAGTACCTGGTGACCTACTGATGAACTGAGCGGCGCGCACGCGCCGGCGCGATTCCGGCGCGTGCCGGGGGGCCGAGTACGTGCTGCGCGCCTTGATCCGGCGGCGGCGTCTGGGCATCGATGTGAGCCCGGCGCTCAGCCGCCGGCATGCCATAAACTGCATTATATATTGGAGGGATTTGCGATGACGACGGCCTATCCGCTATATGACCCCGCAATGGAGCATGAGTCCTGCGGCGTGGGCGCAGTGGTCGACCTGGGCGGCGCGGCCTCGCACCGCACCGTATCCGACGCGCTCACGATAGTGGAGCGCCTGGCGCACCGCGCGGGCAGCGACGCGCTGGGCACGACCGGCGATGGCGTGGGCATACTCACGCAGCTGCCGCACGCGCTGTTTGAGCGCTGGGCACGGGCGCGGGGCGTGGAGCTGGGCGGAGCGGGCGACTACGGCGTGGGCATGCTGTTCATGCCCGAGGACGAGATAGCGGTCGGCAACGTCAGCCGCATATTCGAGCAGCAGGCGCGCGCCGAGGGCCTGGAGCTGATCGCATGGCGCGATGTGCCGTGCCATCCCGAGCTGCTGGGCGCGGGCGCGCGGCGCACCATGCCGTGCATACGCCAGTGCTTCATCCGCCGGCCCGAGGGCGTGGCGGCGGGCGCGGAGTTCGACCGCAGGCTGTACATGTTGCGCCGGCAGTTTGAAAAGCAGCAGACCGATACATACGTCTGCTCGCTGTCCTGCCGCACGGTGGTGTACAAGGGCATGATGCTGGTCACGCAGCTGCGCGCGTTCTACGACGACCTGCACGATGAGCGCTATGCCTCCAGGATTGCGCTGGTGCACTCGCGCTTTTCGACCAACACGTTCCCGAGCTGGTCAAAGGCGCACCCGCAGCGCATGCTGCTGCACAACGGCGAGATAAACACTATCCGGGGCAACGCCGACCGCATGCTGGCGCGCGAGGAGACGATGCGCTCGCCGGTGATGGGCGAAGCCATGCGGCGCGTGCTGCCGGTGGTCGCGCCGGACGGCTCGGATTCCCAGATGCTGGACAACACGCTGGAGTTCCTGTGCATGAACGGCATGGCGCTGCCGCTGGCGGGCATGATACTGCTGCCCGAGCCGTGGCAGGGCCGGCGCGAGCCGACGCCGTGGCGCGACATGTACAGGTACTATTCGACCATGATGGAGCCCTGGGACGGCCCGGCGGCGATACTCTACACCGATGGCGACATTGTATGCGCGTCACTCGACCGCAACGGCCTCAGACCGCTGCGCTGCGCGCTGACCGACGACAATCGGCTGATACTCTCCAGCGAGGCCGGCGCGCTCTACGAGGAGGCGGAGCGCATTGTCCGGCGCTGGCGGCTCAAGTCGGGCGGCGTGCTGGCGGCCGACGTGCACACCGGCGCGCTGTATGGCGAGGCCGAGCTCAAGCGCCGGTACGCTGCGGCCGAACCGTACGCCGAATGGGTGCGGGGCATGCTGCGCCTGGACGAGCTGCCGCGCACGGCGGCGGCGTCCTGGGCGATGCCGGATGAGCAGCGGACGCGGCTGTGCCGGGCGTTCGGCTATGCGCACGAGGATCTGCGCGACATGCTGCGGCCCATGGCCGAGACCGGCACGGAGCCGATAGTGTCGATGGGCGCGGACGAGCCGCTGGCGGCGCTGTCCAAGGTGCATCCGCCGCTGTTTGACTACTTCAAGCAGCGCTTTGCCCAGGTCACAAACCCGCCGATAGACGCGATACGCGAGCAGATCAAGACCGACTGCTCTATATACATAGGCGACGACGGCAACTTGCTCAGGCCCGGCGCGGACAACTGCCGCGTGATAGAGCTGGCCTCGCCGGTGCTGACCGACGAAGAGCTGGAGCGCATACGCGAGCTGCGGCATCCGTCGTTCAGCGTGCGCACGCTGTCGCTGCTGTATCCGCTGCGCGAGTCGCTGAGCGCGGCGCTGGAGCGGTTGTTCGCCGAGTGCGATGCGGCGCGCCGCGACGGCGTCAACATAGTCATACTGTCCGACCGCGGGCTGGACGCGGGCAGCCTGGCGATACCGTCGCTGCTGGCGGCGTCGGCGCTGGAGCAGCACCTGGTGCGCTCAAAGCAGCGCACCGCGGTGTCGGTGCTGCTGGAGAGCGGCGAGCCGCGCGACGTGCACCAGCTCGCGATGCTGATAGGCTACGGCGTGCGCGCGGTCAACCCGTACCTGGCGCACGAGTGCATAGCGCAGATGTGCCGCGCGGGTCAGCTGGCCAAGCCGGTCGAGCGGGCCGTGGCCGACTACGACGCGGCGCTGACGTCGGGCGTGCTCAAGATAGCGTCCAAGATGGGCGTGTCGACGCTGCAGGCCTACCAGAGTGCGCAGCTGTTCGAGGCGGTGGGGCTGGACGCGGGTCTGGTGGACGCATACTTCACCAACACGCCGCACCTGCTGGGCGGCGTGGGACTGGATCGCATAGAGGCCGATCTGCGCTGGCACCACGCGCGCGCGTTCGAAGGCCGGCTGGCGGGCGAGTGCGCGCTGGACAGCGTGGGCCGGCACAAGTGGCGCGCCGGCGAGCTGGCCGAGCAGCACCTCTACAGCCCGCAGGTCATCCACATGCTGCAACAGGCGCTCTGGACGGACGATGCGGCGCTGTTTGACAGGTACGCGGCGCTGGTCGAGGCCGACGGCCCGCGCACGATTCGCTCGCTGCTCACGTTCCGATACGACAGCTGCACGCCTGTGCCGCTGGACGAGGTAGAGCCCGCGAGCAGCATTGTGCGGCGCTTCAAGACCGGGGCGATGTCGTATGGCTCTATATCGCGCGAGGCGCACGAGTGCATGGCGCGCGCGATGAACGAGCTGGGCGGCAAGTCGAACAGCGGCGAGGGCGGCGAGCTGCCCGAGCGGTTTGGCACCGAGCTCAATTCGGCTATAAAGCAGGTGGCGTCGGGGCGGTTTGGCGTGACGCGCGAATACCTGCTGTCGGCATGCGAGATACAGATAAAGATGGCGCAGGGCGCCAAGCCGGGTGAAGGCGGGCATCTGCCGGGACGCAAGGTGTCCCAGGAGATCGCGCGCACGCGCTGCTCGACCGAAGGCATATCGCTGATATCGCCGCCGCCGCATCACGACATATATTCGATTGAGGATCTGGCGCAGCTGATATACGACCTGCAGTGCGCCAATGAGCGCGCGCGCGTGACGGTCAAGCTGGTGTCCTCGGGCGGCGTGGGCACGGTGGCCAGCGGCGTGGCCAAGGCGGGCGCGCGCGGCATTCTGATATCGGGCGGCGAGGGCGGCACCGGCGCCGCGCCCATGAGCAGCGTGCACCACGCGGGACTGCCGTGGGAGCTGGGCCTGGCCGAGGCGCATCAGGTGCTGTGCCGCAACGGGCTGCGCCAGTGCGTGACGCTGGAGACCGACGGCAAGCTGATGAGCGGCCATGACGTGGCGGTCGCGATGCTGCTGGGCGCGGAAGAGTTCGGGTTTGCGACCGCGCCGCTGATAGCGATGGGCTGTCGCATGATGCGCGTGTGCCACCTGGGCACCTGTCCGTTCGGCATAGCCACGCAGGATCCGGAGCTGCGCCGACGTTTCGTGGGCCGGCCCGAGTACGTCAAGCGGTTCATGCTGTTCGTGGCCGAGCAGCTGCGGCGGATCATGGCGCGGCTGGGCGCGCGCACCGTGGGCGAGCTGGTGGGGCGGGCCGACCTGCTGCGCGCCAAGCCCGGCGCGCCGCTCGAGCTTGCGCAGATAACCGACTTTTCGCGCAACACCTGCTACACGCCCGGCGCGGAGTACGACTTCAAGCTGAGCGAGCGCGCCGACCGCGGCGCGTGCGACGGCGCGCAGGTGTTCACGACCGATCGCGCGTTCGGCGCGATGCTGGGCGCGGATTGCGACGTGCATGTGCACGGCTATGGCGGCCAGTCGTTCGGCGCATTCCTGAGGCGGGGCCAGCGCATCACGCTGTGCGGCGAAGCCAACGACTACCTGGGCAAGGGGTTGTCGGGCGGCGTGCTGGCGGTGTGCCCGCCGCAAGACGCGCGCTGGCGGCAGGACGACATGCTGATAGGCAATGTGGCGCTGTACGGCGCGACCAGCGGCAAGGCGTTCATAGCGGGACTGGCGGGCGAGCGCTTCGGCGTGCGCAACTCGGGCGCGACTGCGGTGGTTGAGGGCGTGGGCGACCACGGCTGCGAGTACATGACCGGCGGGCGCGTGGTGGTGCTGGGCGAGGTCGGCGAGAACTTCGCGGCGGGCATGTCGGGCGGGCTGGCATATGTGCTGGACGAGACGGGCGAGCTCGCGCGGCGCGTGAACCCGGCGCTGGTGGCGGTGGAACCGGTGCCGGCGGCGCGCGGGGCCGAGCTCAGGGCCATACTCGAAGAGCACCTGGCCGCGACTGGTTCGCGCCGCGCCGCCAAGCTGTTGGAGCGCTTTGACGAGGCGATGGGCGAATTCAAGCTGGTGATACCGCTGGAGTACAGGCGCGTGTTGGAAGGAAGGTGAGCGCATGGGCAAGGCGACAGGATTTCTGGAATATGGACGCAGCGAAAACCCGCTGCGCGACGCGAGCGCGCGCATACGCGATTTTGACGACCTGCATGAACCGCTGCCGGACGGGGCGCGGCTTGAGCAGGCGGCGCGGTGCATGAACTGCGGCGTGCCGTTCTGTCAGTCGGACTACGGCTGTCCGCTGCACAACCTGATACCCGAGTGGAACGACCTGCTGTACTGCGGCCAGCTGAGCGAGGCGCTGGAGCGGCTGCTCAAGACCGCGCCGTTCCCGGAGTTCACCGGCCGGGTGTGCCCGGGGTTGTGCGAAAAGGCGTGCATGCTCGCCGACGATGCCACGACCAACCGCGACAACGAGCTGTACCTGATAGAGGAGGGCTTCAGGCGGGGACTGATGCAGCCGCGCATACCGGCCAGGCGCACCGCACGGCGCGTGGCGGTAATAGGCAGCGGCCCGGCGGGGCTGGCGGCAGCCGACATGCTCAATCGGCTGGGCCACAGCGTGGTGGTGTTCGAGCGCGATGATCGGCCGGGCGGGCTGCTGATGTACGGCATACCCAATATGAAGCTGCCCAAGCGCGTGGTGCGGCGGCGCATAGACCTGATGCGCGCCGAGGGCGTGCGGTTCCGGCTGGGCGTGGAGGCCGGGCCAGGCGACGTGGCCGGGTTTGACGCGGCGGTGCTGTGCGGCGGCGCGCGCCGGGCGCGGCGGCTGGGCGTGGAGGGCGAGTCCGCGCGCGGCGTGCATCTGGCGGTGGACTACCTGGGCGAGGCCACGCGCGCGCTGCTGGAGTCGCGCATGCCGGGCGTGAGCGCGCAGGGCCGCGATGTGATTGTGGTCGGCGGCGGCGACACCGGCAACGACTGCGTGGGCACCTGCCTGAGGCAGGGCTGCCGCTCGGTAACTCAGCTGGAGCTGCTGCCCGCGCCGCCCGTGGCGCGCGCGCCCGGCAATCCATGGCCCGAATGGCCGCGCACGCTGCGCACCGACTACGGCCAGCTCGAGGCGATTGAGGCGCAGGGTTCCGACCCGCGCGTGTTCGAGACGACCGTGAGCCGGATACTGGTCGACGGCGCGGGCGCGGTCAGCGCGGTCGAGACGGTGCGGGTCGCGCGCGACGCGCAGGGCCGGCCAGCGCCGGTCGCGGGCAGCGAGCGCGTGCGGCCGTGCCAGCTGCTGCTGATAGCGGCGGGGTTCGTGGGCTGTGAGCCGGGCATCGCCGGCAGTTTCCACCTGCAGCTGGGCGCGCGCGGCGTGCCCGAGCTGGCGGGAGGCACGCACAGGCTGTCGCCGGGGCTGTTCGTGGCGGGCGACATGCGCACCGGTCAGTCGCTGGTGGTGCGCGCGCTGGCCGACGGCCGGGCCGCGGCGGAGGAGGTCGACAGATACCTGCGCGGCGAATGAACTGCGGCCGGGCCTCGCAGCGCGTATTTGGGCGCGGGCATGCTGGCGTGTGCGGCAATGCGCGAAGCGGGAAAGCGCGTGCAGTGACTGCGCGATTTTGCGCAGGCTCGCTGCTGGACTTGCGCGTTTGCGATGGTGCAATATGCGGTTGTGCGATTGACGCGGGCCTGCTTTGCCTGGAGCTTGACGGTCATGGCCATATGCCAATTGAGCTCGATACACAGCTCGCGTCGCAGATAAACTGAGGCGTCCAATCACGCGAGACAAAACGCATGATGGGACGCCCTGGTTTATCGACAAAGTATGTTGCACACGGTCTGCTTGGCGAACGTGCAATGGTGGCAAGCAGAATATGCAGAATTACATGCTATGCTGCTTGCATTAGGTGAATTTTACAAAACGGTCAGCATGATATTGCAAAAGGGCCTTTGGAGTAAAATCGGCTGTCCAACCACCGGGGTTTGTCAACGCTCGAGGGCATCCCAACATGCAAGACGAAGCGCATGATGGGATGCCCCATATCATTCATCCATATGAAAATAGCATCTCCTGGCCGTCAGACTGACCGACATTATCGCATATCAAACATACGAGCCAACGCTGACCACCTACGGCAGCGCCTGACCTGCGGCAGAGCGCGGTTCGCGTAGCCATTAACCACATGTTCTTCGCAGGGCGATGCAAAAAGCGTATGCCGTCCGTCGCCGGCTCAATGCAGGTCAGCGCCGCGCGCGTCAACCGGCCTCGCTCAGCAGCTGCATGAACTCCTCGCCGGTCATCGTCTCCTTGACCATGAGCCGCTCGGCCAGCTTGTGGAGCGCGCACACATTGTCGCGCAATATCTGCGTGGCCTTGTCGTGCGCGGTGCGTATGTACTCCTTCACGGCGCGGTCGATCTGTGCGGCGGTCTCGGGCGAGCACGCCAGCGCCTGGTCGCCGCCCAGGTACTGGTTGGTCGTGGTCTCCAGCGCCATCATGCCGAACTCCTCGCTCATGCCCAGCCGGGTGATCATGGAGCGCGCCAGGCGGGTGGCCTGCTCTATGTCGTTGGCCGCGCCCGAGGAGCACAGCCCCAGCACCAGCTCTTCGGCGGCGCGGCCGGCGGTCAGCGTCGTCAGGCGGCTGAGCGCCTCGTCGCGGGTCATCATGCGGTTTTCCTCGGACTCGACCTGCATCGTGTAGCCCAGCGCGCCCGAAGTGCGCGGCACTATCGTTATCTTGTGCACCGGCGCGGAATCGCTCTGCAGCGCCGCGACCAGCGCGTGGCCGATCTCGTGGTATGCGACTATGCGCTTTTCGCGCGGGGATATCACGGCGCTCTTGCGCTGCGCGCCGGCCAGCACGGTCTCTACGGCCTCGTCCAGGTCGTCCTGTATCACGCTGTCGCGATCCTGGCGCACCGCGCGCAGTGCCGCCTCGTTCACGATGTTGGCCAGGTCGGCGCCGGACGCGCCCGGCGTGGCGCGGGCTATGGCCTCCAGATCTACGCCGTCGGATATGTGTACCTTGCGCGCGTGCACGTTGAGTATCGCGGCGCGCCCCTGCAGGTCGGGCAGCTCCACCTGCACGCGCCGGTCGAAGCGGCCCGGGCGCAGCAGCGCCTTGTCGAGTATCTCGGGGCGGTTGGTCGCGGCGAGCAGTATCACGCCCTTGCGGCCGTCGAAGCCGTCTATCTCGCTGAGCAGCTGGTTGAGCGTCTGTTCGCGCTCGTCATTGCCGCTTATCGCCGTGGCGCCGTCGCGGCGCTTGCCGATGGTGTCTATCTCGTCTATGAACACTATGCAGGGCGCCTTCTCGGAGGCCTGCTTGAACAGGTCGCGCACCTTGGCCGCGCCCATGCCCACGAACATCTCCACGAACTCCGAACCCGATATCGAAAAGAACGGCACCTT
>CAWVGT010000114.1:0-5254 GCA_963928645.1 Candidatus Fimadaptatus sp. | reverse complement strand
CCCCGGCCAGCGCCCGCCAGCGCGCCGCGGGCGCATTCTCCGCCCGCAGCTCCGCCAGCCGCCGCGCCAGCTGCGCGCTCACGCCCTGGCCGGGCCGTGAGTCGTCCTCCGCGTCGTCGCGCGGACGCTCGGGCGACTCGGCGTCATGCGGCTCGCGCCGCCGCTCGTGCCGCGCCCCGCCGGCCTGCGCGCCCAGCCGCGCCTTGCGCAGCACCGCCACCGCCTCGTCGCTGAGCTCGTCGAACTCGCCCAGGCCCTGCTCGAGCCGCATGCGCGCGCGCACGTACCACGCGATCTGAGGATACCAGCACTCCAGCCGCCGCAGCAGCGCGCCGTCGCGCCGCGCCGCCGCAACGTCGCCGCGCAGCAGCGTGCACAGGTCGATATACGGCGCGGCCTGGCGCTCGAGCGCATGCAGCTGCTCCATGTCGACGCCGTCCGCGGCCCGGGCGGCGCTTCGGGCCAGCTCTCGGGCGGGCGGCGCGCCGCACCCGGGCGCGTGCAGCCGCTCCAGCAGCTCCGCGGCCTCGGCGATGCGCCCGGCCATGCCCGCGCTGAGCCGCTCGCGCAGCTCCCACTCGGCGACGCGCTCCTCCAGCTGCTCCAGCGAGAGCCCGTCCGAATCGGCCCACTCGGCGCACAGCCCGCCCAGCAGCGCGCTGAGCTCGCCGCGCAGCCGATCCAACTCGGCGCCGCCGCGCTTCAGGCCCTCCAGCGCGGCGGCGTCGGGCGCGCGCCCCTCCAGCGCCGCGCGTCCGATCTCGCCGGCGGCGCGCTCCAGCTCGCCGGCATAGCGCCGGAGCTGGTCGATGTACTCGCGTGGTCTCATAATCCGTCCGCCTCCACCCTGCCCGCGCCGCGCGGCGCGCACAGCCAATTGACAAAGTATTCCGCGCACCGTCTGCTTGACCATGCGCGCCGCAGCGACCGACAGGACATGCAAATTGCCGCGGAACGCCCGCTTTATATAGGGTTGGTCTTGCTGCATTGTGCGTATGCCGCCTGAAAAAACTGTTCGGAGTAAACCCGCCGTCCCGCCGCCGGGCATTGTCCACGGCCTGCCCGCGCCGCGCTGTTCGTTATCATTATAACACCGCGTTTACTGTTTTTCAACATGATTCGCGCATGAAGCGTGCGCGCGCATGCGGCCCCGCGGCCGCTCAGCGGCGCAGTGAGTTGGGCGGCATGCGCTGTTCTGGCCGGTCGACGAGAGCGCCTTGGAATATGTCACATGGCTTTCGACCTTGCGACCTGACTGTGCGGCGCCGCCCATCGCTCCGGGGTGCGCTTGGGCGGGCGTCGCGTCAATCGCGCGGTCAGATGTTGCGCGGCTTATGACTGCGCCCGGCACGCCTTGCGGCGGCATTTGACCTGCCAGCCGGCTTTGCGCCTCAGCTTGAATAGAATCCTGCGCCATATATGCTGGCGGATAGCCATCGAGTTGCAGCAGCCGCCACCTCGGCCTTGCCGCGACCGTTCCATCCAGCATTGGCTACACTACAACTGTTCCCGCTACACGTAGCCATGCCGCGACCGTTCCATCCAGCATCAGCTACGCTACGACCGTTCCCGCTACACGTAGCCATGCCGCGACCGTTCCATCCAGCATCAGCCACGCTACGACCGCTCCCGCTACACGTAGCCACGCCGCGACCGTTCCATCCAGCATCGGCCACGCTACGACCACTCCCGCTACACGTAGCCTTGCCGCGACCGTTCCATCCAGCATCAGCCACGCTACGACCGTTCCCGCTACACGTAGCCTTGCCGCGACCGTTCCATCCAGCATCGGCCACGCTACGACCGTTCCCGCTGCCCTCAGCCTTGCCGCGACCATTCCCGCTACACGCAGCCATGCCGCGACCATTTTATCAACCATAGGCTACGCTCCAACCGTTCCAGCTACCATCGACCACGCTGCGACCATTCCCGCCATACTCAGCCATGCCGCGACCGTTCCATCCACAATCGGCCATGCCGCGACCGTTCCCGCTACACGTAGCCTTGCCTCGACCATTCCATCCAGCATCGGCCACGCTACGACCGTTCCCGCTACACGTAGCCTTGCCTCGACCGTTCCATCCAGCATCAGCTACGCTACGACCGTTCCCGCTGCCCTCAGCCTTGCCGCGACCGTTCCCACTACACGCAGCCACGCCGCAACCATTCCAGCTGCATGGAGCCGCGCCGTGGCAGAACCAATATCGATCGCACATCCCATCCCGCACGCAACCGCTGCAAAGCCCGCGGCATCGGCCAACTGCATTAGACCCGCTGCCGCGCCTGCCGCACCTATCCGCACCTGGCCCACCACCTTTTCATGCACACGCCACGTCCCGCGCGGCTATCAAGTCCGCACACGTCCGCACTAAAGCCGCCGCAATGCCGCGCGCCGCCCACCCGCCCGGCTTGCGCCGATAGCGCAACCGCGCCGCCCAAGTGCAGCCGCGCCCGATCGCCAGCCTTGCCGGGCACGCGCCGCTGCCCTTCGCTCATCCGCCCCGCCCGCGCCCGGCGTCGCGCAGCCCGCGCTGCAGCCGCCCCTCGCTCCCGCCAGTTGCCATGCCCGCCCCCTGCCGCGCGCCGCCCGCCCGCCGCGTCGACCAATTTTACCCGCGCTGACACCGAATCGCCCCGGGTTTCGTCTAAACTGCAGATACAAACGCGTCGACGCGCGCCGCGCGCCGCCGTATGTGGATTGGAGCCGCGATATGCCTTCGAACTGTCTGCACGAATACATAGCCTTCGCCGCGCTGGGACAGCGCGGTTGCGAGGCCGCGCCGGCCGCGCTCGCGCTGGGCGCGCTGGGGCCCGATGCGCTCTACTGCCATGAGCCGCTCGCCGCCGGCCGCCGCGCCAACCTCGGCCAGCGCCTGCACGTGACGCGCACGGGCGACTTCCTGGTCGAGCTGACGCGCGCCTGCGCCGCCAGCGCCGTGGCGCGCGATTACGCGCGCGGCTTCCTGAGCCACTACGCCGCCGACTGCGCGTTTCATCCATTCGTGTGCGCGCTGAGCATGACGCCGCTGGGCTACAGCGCGCTGCGCCATCTGGCCGTGGAGCGCGCGCTGGACGCCTGGCTGGCCGGGCTGGCCGCGATGCCCGCGCGCCCCGCGCCCGACGAGGCCGAGCGCGTCGAGATCGCGCGCGCGCTGTGCGCCGCCGTGGCGCGCTGGTCGCCCGAAGCTGCGCCCACGCTGTCGGACATGCTCCAGGCGCTGCGGCGCTGCCGGGGCGTGGGCCGGATGCTGGGGCTGCTGGGCAATGCTGGCGCGCTGCGCGTCAGCGGCGACGCCGGCGCCGCCGCGCTCACGCCCGAACAGCTCCAGGCGCACGCGCTGCGCGGCTGGACACACCCCTGGACCGGGCTGAGCTGCCACGACGGCCCGTTCGAGCTGCTGGGCGCGGCGCTGATGCGCGCCGGCGAACTCGCGACCGCGGCTGAGAGCTACTGGCGCGGCCCGCTGGGCGAAGCCGGCCTGCGCGCCGAGATAGGCGAGCTGAGCTACATATCCGGCCTTGACTGGCGCGACTCGCGCCCGCTGCGCCCGATGGAGCTCGAGCGCCTGCGCGCGATGCGCAACGCGTTCCGGCGCTAGCGCGACCTGACCTGCGCCGGCTGCGGCCTGCCCTGCTCGACCTGGCGCGCGCCGCGCCATAGCGATAGATATGCCGCGGTCATAGCGCCTGTTGCGCATGGCCGCGCCTGCCCTGCTTTACTTTGTTCGACCCGCGAATCGCCGGTATACCGCATCGCTACCCCATTCATTGCGCTCGCCGCGCCGGTCGAATCGCTCTGTTTTGCTATGTATGGGCGCGCGGGACTCGTGGCCGCGCGTCCGGCATGCCTGCCGCGCCTGCCACGGCGCGCCGCACCATGCAATGCGCCCGCGCCCTGGATGCGTTGCCGCAGTCGGCGCGCATCGACGCACGGGCGCGTTTGGCACAGCTTGACCGGCTTTATACATGACGCGCCCATATGCCGCCGCGTTTATGGCGCCTGCCGGGCATAAGCCACATCGCGCATCTGTGCGCTCAGGCGACGCGGCTGCGTTGACAAATTGCCACGGCCAGCCTGATGCCCGCGCTGCCGCGCCTCACGCAACGCGCTGCCGTATGTATGCCCCATTCACAGCGTTGACGCGCCCGTACAGCACGATGTATAATCAACACGCGATATTATACCGACAGGAGGTAGCCGCATGACCGAGCTGGAAATGGTCAGCCATGAGACGATGGCGTTCATGCGCGGCAGGTACCGCCTCGACGAGCTGGGCAATGGCCGCGACGAGCTCAAGTTCCGCCAGGGCCGGCGCACCATACTCACCGTGTACATCCATCCCGACCGGTATGCGTTCCTGATGATATTCGGCCGGCGCGAGCGCGAGCTGTTCGAGGCCCAACGCGCCGGGTTCCCACAGTACATACTCGACTGCTACGACGGAGCGCGCACCTATCCCGACGGCAAGTGGATGCTCATCGACGTGACCACGCTCGCCCAGCTGGAGCAGGTCAAGCGCCTGATACTCATCAAAAAGCGCCCCAACCGCAAGCCGTTTGCGCGTGAGGGCGCGCTGTACTCGCTGTGCGGCCAGCGCTGCGACCTGTGCGTGCACTACTCCGGCCAGGATCCGGCGCGACGCGCGCAGATAGAGCCGCTGCTGAGCCGCATGTGGGGCACGGACGACTGGTCGATGCGCTGCGACGGCTGCCTGAGCGACGGCTGCTACTGCGCCGACGAGCCCTGTCACGCCAAGCGCTGCGCCGCGCAGCGCGGCCTGACCGCGTGCCACGACTGCCCCGACCACCCCTGTATCGACGCCACCGCCGCCGACCGCCGCTCGATGATAGCGAGCGAGTCGCATTCCGCCGACGAGATAACCTGGGCGATACTGCCCTATGTGCCCCGCCAGTACGAGGACCGCTGACGCCGCCGGCGCCGAAAGGAGTTCAAATATGGCCAACTCATGGAGCGGCCTGAGACGGCAGCTCGAGACTGAATATCTGTGCCCCAAGCTGCGCGGGCGCGTGCAGTACTTCCTGACACACTACACCTACGGCTACGGCCGCATCGCGATACGCGTCGACGGCGTGGAGCGGCTGCGCGGCGATCCGTTCGCCTATTACAATAAGGGCTACTCCGAGCTGGAAGCCGGGCTGAAGCGCACCTGCCTGCCGCCGCGCCAGCAGATACCCCAGGAAATGCTGCACGGCCCCCGCATCGCCTGCAAAGAGGCGCTGGTAAGGCGTCGCG
>CAWVGT010000113.1:0-5566 GCA_963928645.1 Candidatus Fimadaptatus sp. | reverse complement strand
CCAGCGGCCCTGCTTCCAGACCTCCTGATCCTGATCGTGCGAGTGGAACCACACGTTCCATTCGTCGAACGAGAGGTTGATGTACTTGCGCTTGCGGTAGCGCGCGCGCACGTAGTCGCACACCGACACGACCTTGCGTATGAACTCGTTCATGTCGTCCGAGCGCGCCAGGAACGAGGCGGTGTCGTTCTCGCGGTTGCCGTAGTACTGGTGCAGCGACATGTAGTCGACCGTGTCATACGCCTCGGTCAGCACGGTCGACTCCCACTCGGCGAACGTGGGCATGTTGAGGTTGGACGAGCCGCACGACACCAGCTCGATCGTGGGATCGACCCACTTCATGGCCTTGCCGGCCTCGTTGGCCAGCCGGCCGTACTCCAGCGCGGTCTTGTGGCCTATCTGCCAGGGGCCGTCCATCTCGTTGCCCAGGCACCAGAGCTTTATGTCATGGGGCTGCTTCCAGCCGTGGCTTATGCGCAGGTCGCTCAGCTGCGAGCCGGACGGGTGGTTGCAGTACTCGACTATCGCGCGCGCCGCGTCCACGCCGCGCGTACCCAGGTTGACGGCCATCATAACGTCGGTACCCGCCATGCGCGCCCAGTCGCAGAACTCGTTTATGCCCACCTGGTTGGGCTCGGTCGTGAACCACGCCAGGTCGAGCCGCTTGGGCCGCTGCTCGCGCGGGCCCACGCCGTCCTCCCAGTTGTAGCCCGACACGAAGTTGCCGCCCGGATAGCGCGTTATCGGCACGTTCAGCTCGCGCACCAGCGCCGCCACGTCCTGCCTGAAGCCCTGCGCGTCGGCCGTCGGGTGATCCGGCTCGTATATGCCGCCGTACACCGCGCGCCCCAGGTGCTCTATGAAAGAGCCGAATATGCGCTTGTCCACCGCGCCTATCTGAAAGTCCCGATCCATTATTAGCTTTGCCTTTTGCATGACTTCGCCTCCCCGTTGCGTATTGCCTGCCGTAATTATATACTCGCGCCCTGCGCTTGTCAATCCGCAACATTCAAAATCCGGTTTTAAGACTCAATGAAGTGCTTGAACAGTCGGACGCAAGGGGGGCGGTCAGCCGCGCGCCGGATTGCGCCGGCGGGCGGGCCTTTGCTCCAAAGGCGAAGCTCCGGGGCCACGGGCGAAGTCAATCGCAGCCGAACCCCGGAGCTGTGCATAACATAGCCAAAGCGACGCGCAGCCAGTGCCGTCTGTCCGCCGCGCTCAGATGCTTACAAGACTCAAGAGCGCGCCCATAAAGCGAAGCTCCGGGGCCACGGGCGAAGTCAATCGCAACCGAACCCCGGAGCTGTGCATAGCCAAAGCGACGCGCAACTTTTGCCGCCCATTGCCGTGTCCAGATGCCCCTCAAGTTCTTGAGCGCGCCCATAAAGCGAAACTCCAGGGCCACGGGCGAAGTCAATCGCAGCCGCACCCCGGAGCTGTGCATAGCCAAAGCGACGCGCAACTTTTGCCGCCCATTGCCGTGCTCAGATCCCCCCCAAGTTCTTGAGCGCGCCCATAAAGCGAAGCTCCGGGGCCACGGGCGAAGTCAATCGCAACCGAACCCCGGAGCTGTGCATAACATAGCCAAACCAACGCGCGGGCTATACCACCCATCGCTGCGCTCAGATAAACCCAAAGCTCTTGAGCGCAAACATGAACCCAAACACGGTAAACATAGAAAACGCGGTAGTGAACACGACCAGCTGCCCGGCGAGCTCGCCGTCGCCGCCCATCTGCTGGGCCATGGGGTAGCTCGACACCGCGCAGGGCGCCATGAACGCTACGCTCATCGCGGCCAGCTCCATATTGCGGAAGCCCATCAGCACCGTTATGCCAATGAACACCAGCGGCACGACGATCAGCCGGCCGAGCGTGCCGATCAACAGCGGGCGCACGTTGCAGCGCACGCGCGAGAACTCGAACGCGCCGCCCAGCACGAACAGCGACAGCGGCGTGGCGATGCTGGAGGTGTCGTTGATCGCGGTCTGCAGGAACTGCGGCAGCTTGATGCCGGTCAGCAGCCACACAAAGCCCAGCGCGCACGCCACGATCAGCGGGTTGGTGACTATGCCGCGCAGTATCTGGAGCGGCTTGACCTTGCCGCCGCGCCAGACCTCCAGCGCGATCACGCTCATCACGTTGAACACCGGCACCGATATCGCCACCAGCAGCGACGCCACCGCGATGTCCTCGCCCGGGTAGAGCAGCCCGACCAGCGGCAGCCCGAACAGCGCGTAGTTGGAGCGGCCCAGCGCCTGTATCAGCACGCCGCGGCGGCGGTTCTCCTTCTCTATCAGCGGCACCACCGCGAACAGTATCATGAACAGCGCGACCTCGGATATGAACCCGAAGGCGAACACCCACGAGCCCGACAGCGCGTCCAGGCTGGACGTGGATATGTTCTTGAACAGCAGTATTGGCAAAAACAGCTGGAATATCAGCTTGTTCATCATCTGGTGGGTGTGCGCGTCCATAAGCGGGGTGCGGCGTATGCCGTAGCCCAGCGCCATTATCAGAAACAGCGGCAGCACCGCGTTGACCGTAGTAATGAAGTTTTCCATATCTCAAATGCGCCTCCATGCGCATAGGCGAGCGGCATATGCCGCGCCAGCTCCAACCCGCGCCGGGGGACATCCGCCCGCCGCGGTCAAATCGCATGAACGGGTCGCGCGCCCTGGCGTGCGCTCAGGCCGCCTGGCCGCGCTGTATGCCGGTGTTGTTGGACCGCCAGCGCCCGCTGGCAAAGAACCAGATGCCCACTATCAGCGAGGCCAGCGAGGCCACAGGCGCCGCCGCGCCCACGCCCGCCAGGCCCAGCGCCGTGCGCGACACTATCATCGCCACCGGCACGCGCAGCAGTATCGAGGAGAGCATGTTGTTGACCAGCGAGAACATCGAGTGGCCCGCGCCCAGCATCAGGCCGTTTATGCAGAACACGAACGGCACTATCAGATAGTCGAAGCAGAACGCGCGCAGGTACGTGACGCCGTAGTCCATGACGGCGGCCTCGGCGTTGAACATCCTGAGTATCAGCTGCGGGCACAGCTGTGTGAACGCGAACATCGCCAGCCCTATCACTATCGATATCTTCAGCCCGGCCTTGAGCGCCTCGACCGCGCGGTCGTGCTGGCCCGCACCTATGTTCTGCGCCGCCACCGACGACACCGACGACGACATCGCTATCGCCGGCATTATGCCGAAGCTGTTGAACTTGCCGCACACCGCCACCGCCGCGCTGGCCGCCACGCCGAAGCCGTTGGTTATCGTCGTCATCATCAGGAACGACAGGTTGGTCACAAAGCTCTGCACCGACGAGGGCAGGCCTATGCGTATCAGCAGCTTGACCTTCTCCGGATCGATGCGGAAGCTGGCGAGCCTGAAGTCGAACACGAACCCGTGCGTGCCCAGGTATACCGCGCACAGCACCACGCTCAGGCCCTGCGAAATGATCGTGGCCAGCGCCGCGCCGGCCGCGCCCATGCCCCAGCTGCCGACCATCAGCAGATCCAGCCCCACGTTCACCACGCACGCTATCGCCACGAATATCAGCGGGCGCTTGGAGTCGCCCATGCCGCGCTGTATCGAGGACAGCGCGTTGTACCAGAACACGCACAGCGTGCCCCACAGCGATATGACCAGGTAGTTGTGCGCCTCGGAGAACGCCTCCTGGGGCGTGTTGAGCAGCCGCAGCACCGCGTCGCTGGCGATCAGCATTATCACAGTCAGCGCCACGCCCAGTATCGTCAGCAGGCTCAGCATAGTGCCTATCGTGCGCTTGACCTCGTCGTTCAGCCGCGCGCCGTAATACTGGCCCACCAGCACCGTGCCGCCGACCGTCAGGCCCGATACCAGCATCATTATCATCTGGGTTATCTGGCCGCCTATGTTGACGCCCGACATCGAGTTGGTGCCACAGATCCAGCTGACTATCATCATGTCGGCCACGCTGTAGAGCGCCTGCAGCAGATTGGCCAGCAGAAACGGCATCGAAAACCGTATCAGGTGGCGCGATATGCTGCCCTCGGTGAAGTCCTGTTGCAACTTGCTCATTTGTAGCTCATCACCCATCCCTCTTTGTGCAGGTATTGCTGTAAACTCAATCATACCATCCTTTTGTAAAGAAAAAGCCGCAGGCCGCGCCAGTTTACACAAAAGTCAATTTGTCGCGGCGCGCGCGCAAAATCCGCGCGGCGCGCGCCGGCGCACTTGCAAATTCCGCCGGGGCAAAGTATAATGATATGTAAGGGGGCGCAACCGCCCCGCAGCACTCTCAATAGAACGTGCCGGCAGGCACGCTGTGGAGGATAGCACTATGGCATCAAAACCCGATTGGCAGAACCTTGACCTGCTGCACATCAACCGTCAGCCCAGCCGCACCAGCCTGATACCCTACGCGTGCCGCAAGTCGGCGCTGGCGGGCGAGCGCGGCGCTTCGCCGTTTTACAAGCTGCTAAACGGCGTGTGGGACTTCTACTTCGCGCCCGTGCCCGAGCTGTGGCCCGAGGGCTTCGAGAAGGAGGACTACGAGTTCGACGACGTGGAGTGGGACACCATCAACGTGCCCGGCAACTGGCAGATGGAGGGCGACTACGACGTACCGCAGTACACCAACGTCAACTTCCCGATACCCTACGACCCGCCCTATGTGCCCGACGACAACCCGGTGGGCTTCTATCGGCGCGAGTTCACGCTGCCCGCGGGCTGGCTGGATCGGCAGGTGTTCATCAACTTCGACGGCGTCAACTCGGCCTATTACGTGTATGTCAACGGCAAGCAGGTGGGCTTTAGCAAGGTCACTCACATGCCCGCCGAGTTCGACATAACCCCGTTCGTGCACGAGGGCGAGAACACGCTGGCCGTGAAGGTGTTCAAGTGGTCGGACGCGACCTACCTGGAGGATCAGGACTGCTGGCGCTTCAGCGGCATATTCCGCGACGTGTACCTGCTGGGCGTGCCCAAGACCCATATCCGCGACGTGCGCGTGACCTCGCTGCTGGACGCGGAGTTCAAAAACGGCCTGCTGGACGTCGAGTGCGACGTGTTCGACTACGCCGCGGACGCCGCCGAGCTCGAGCTGGCGATATCGCTGGTGGGCGGCTGCGGCCAGCCCGTGTTTGAAAAGACGCTGCCGGTCGCGCTCAAGGGCGGCGCCGACGCGACGCTCAAGCTCAGCCAGGTCATACCCGACGCGCTCCACTGGACCGCCGAGACGCCCAACCTGTATACGCTGCTGTGCGAGCTCCGGCGCGCGGGCGAGGTCATAGAGGTGCAGCGCGTGCGCGTGGGCTTCCGCACCGTCGAGATAAGGGACGGCCAGCTCTACGTCAACGGCGTGTCGATAAAGCTCAAGGGCGTAAACCGCCACGACACCCACACCGAGCTGGGCCATGTCTCGCCTATGGAGACCATGCTGCGCGACATAGAGCTTATGAAGCAGAACAACATCAACACCGTGCGCACCTCGCACTACCCCAACGACCCGCGCTGGCTCGACCTGTGCGACGAGTGGGGCATGTACGTGATGGACGAGACCGACCTGGAGTGCCACGGCATAGTGTGCGCCGAC
>CAWVGT010000112.1:0-5805 GCA_963928645.1 Candidatus Fimadaptatus sp. | reverse complement strand
ACGGCGCAGCTGCGCGCGCTGCTGCACGCGTGGCAGGCGGATGTGTGCGCGGTAATGCCAACGCGGGCCTGCAGCGGCACGGGCGAGCCACGCAGCGCCGGCGCGGGCGAGGCTAATCATCTGAGCGCGCACTACACGCGTAGCAGGAGGATGTGCGCGCGGTAATGCCCACGCGAGCATGAGGTGGCGCAGCGGGCCACACGGCCACAGCGCGGGCGGTGCAGATTATCGGAGTGCACGTTGCACGCGTGGCAGACGTGTGTGTGGTAATGCCCACGCGGGCCTGAGGCAGCGCGGGCGAGCCACGCAGCGCCGGCGCGGGCGAGGCAAATCATCTGAGCGCGCATTGCACGCGTGGCAGGCAGATGTGTGCGCGGTAATGCCCACGCGGGCCTGCAGCGGCGCAGCAGGCTGCACAGCGCCGGCATGGGCGGCGCAGCTGCGCGCGCGACTGCACTCACGGCAGGAGGATGTGTGCGCGGCAATGCCCTGCGGGCCTGAGGCGGCACGGCCATGTCATGCGGCCCCGGCACGGGCGGTGTAGATTATCTGAGCGCGCATTGCACACGTGGCAGGAGGACGTGTGTGCAGTAATGCCCACGCAGGCCTGCAGCGGCGCGGGCGGGCCACGCGGCGCCGGCATTCGGCTATCGGGCCACTTGGGGTTAACATCCGGCGGCGTGTGATGCGCGCGACCTGGCGCGCCGTGCGGTTGCAACGGCCCCTTTCCCGCCAGAGCATAGCGCCTGCATATGAAAAACAGCTTCTTTCGCTCACGCGTCGGAAGCTGTTTTTGTATACATCCAAATGCGGCTATTTACATTGACCCGGCCTGCCATCGCGCTGTTCCACTCCGGCGCTCTGGCAGCACGCCCTTCGATGTGCGTGCCGCTGCGCAAAACCGCAGCCAGATTGCTGCTTCGGCAGCGCGGCCCGGCCTTCCCGCCCTGCCGCCGCGCCGCTCAGTCACCTGCCATAGCACACTCAACCCGCATAAACCCAAGCCCGTATGGTCGCCTTGCCAGGCCGCCTCATGCCGCGCGCTCTACCGCCGCGCCGCGCTCAAACGATCGCCACGCCCCCCGCCAGCTCGGTCAGCTCGCCCAGCGGCAGCTCGCCCTCCAGGCAGTACACCGCCTGGCCGATCATCGTGTATATCCGGCTCAGCTCGCCCGAGCGCAGCTGCACCGCCACGGTGTCGGCGATGCGCGCGTCGCTGCCTATGTACGCCATCTGATCCTCGAGCCGCTCGCACGCCTCGTCGCCGGGCAGCATGCTGCGCACGCGCACCTCGCGGCCCTGCGCGTCCACGTACTCCAGCACCGCCGCGCGCGTCGTCGCGCCGCCTATGCCGCGCTCGTCGCGTATGTAGGCCGCGCTCAGCCCCCAGCCCTCGGCCTGCAGCCGCGCCACCGGCAGTGAGAAGTAGTAGTTGAGCTCGCTCAGGTCGCTCACCGCCATCTGCCGGCCCGCGTCTATCATCTCGTAGCCGCCCAGCGCCGGCAGCGTCAGCACCGGCGCGGCCGTGGCGTCCGGATCCACATCCTGCTCCACGTGCGTCGCCTGGTCGTACGGATCCTGCGCCATTATCGCGCCCAGGTAGAACACCAGCGCCACCAGCAGCGCTATCAGCATGCGCAGCGCGCCGCCGGTCAGCTTGCGCGCGGTCACGTTGGGGCGGCGCACCGCGCTGGCGTCCTGCTCAAACGCCTGCATCACCGCCGCCACGTCGGGCAGATCCTCGCCCACGCGGTTAAGCTCCAGCCGCACCACCCGCGCCATCGCCCGGTCAAACGGCGATATGCGCATGTTGCGCGCCACGACCGGCGACGGCCCGCCCCTGCGCTGCAGCTGCGCCGTCACGCGCTGATACAGCTCCTTGACCTCGCCGGTGTGCATGTCCATGGCGTCCGCGACCTGCCGCGGCGACCACCGCAGCGCGTATCGGAGCATCACCACCCGCCGCGTCTGCACGCTCTGCTCGGCCATGAAGTCCCAGATCGCCGCGTCCTGCTCGCTCATGGACTCGGGCCGGTGCACAAAGCCCTCCCAGTCCAGCTCCAGGTGGCCGGCGCGCTTGGCCTGCTTGAGCTGCGTCAGCGCCGCGTCGCTCACCGCGCGGCGCATGTTCTCGCGCAGCGTGCCGTCGTCCATGCGCACATACGCGCTCAGCAGCGCCTCCTGCAGCACTACCTCGGCCAGCTCGCTCGAGCCGGTCGCCACGTGGGCCATGCGGTAGATGCTCTGCCACTTGTTCATGACCTTCTGTATGTAGTTCTTGTGTTCGTCAATATGATATTTCAAGGCCCGCCTCACAATCGCCGCCGCCGCGGCCGGTGTTGGCCCGCGGCCTGACCACGGGCGTATTTTCCATTATACCACAGATCCCGTCCGCGCGCCACCCCCGCGCCGCCCGGCCGCGCCATTTGCCCGCGCTCATACGCCCTCGCGCAGCGCGCGGTGTATCGGGCTTATCTGGCCGTAGACCCGGCTGAACACCGCGTACACGCGCCTATACGCGTCCACCTGCCCGGCGTCGGCCACGCACTCGCGCGCGCTGCGTATCACGCCCGCGCCCTGCGCGTAATCATCGTACAGCCCCGCGCCCACGCCCGCCGCGATCGCCGCACCCAGGCTGGTGGCCTCGCCGGGCACGCTGTGCACGCGCACCGTGCACGCGTACAGCGCCGAGAGCATCTCGGGCCACAGCGCGCTGCGCGCGCCGCCGCCGGTCAGCATCAGGCTGCGCACCGGCAGCCCGTTTTCGGCCATCGCCAGCCCGCACGAGTACAGCCCCTGCGCCACGCCCTCGTACACCGCGCGCGCGATGTGCCTGCGGTCGTGGTACAGCGTGAACCCGCACAGGCAGCCCCGGTTGTACGGATCCCAGTACGGCGTGCGCGAGCCCATCAGCTCCGGGAAAAATATCACGCCGTCCGCGCCCGGGCCGATCTGGCGCGCCATGCCCTCCATGGCCTCGATGCCGCCCGGGCCGTCCAGCCCCATCAGCGCCCGCGCCCAGTCGTATGCCGCCGCGCCGCACTGCAGCGTGCCGCAGACGTAGTAGTGGCTGCCGTCCAGGTCGAAGTAGTTGAACACGCGCGCCTGCGCGTCCATGACCGGCGCGGCGGTGAACTGCGCGACCCAGGCGCTGGAGCCGATCGTGCAGTACGCCTCGCCCAGGCCCCTGAGCCCCGCGCCGCGCGCCGCGCACGCGCCGTCGCCGCCGCCCACCGACACCGGCGTGCCCGCCTTAAGCCCGGTGAAGCGCGCCGCCTGCGCGCTCAGGCGGCCGCTCACGTCGTGCGAGGGCAGTATGCGCGGCATTATCGCCGGGTCTATGCCCAGCTCGCGCAGCAGCTCCTCCGCCCAGCAGCCCCGGCGCATGTCCAGCGCTATCGTCAGCGACGCGTCCGAGTAGTCGGTTATGCCCACGCGCCCGGTCAGCTTGGAGTACACGTAGTCCTTGCTCTGCACCGCAAAGCGCATGCGCGAGTAGACCTCGGGCAGGTGTCGCCGCAGCCAGAGCAGCTTGGTCAGCGTGTAGTGGCAGTCCAGCCGGTTGCCGGTCAGCGCGTAGAACTCGTCGGGCGATATGTGCGCGGCGATCTCGTCGACCTGGGGCGCGCTGCGCGAGTCGGAGTGTATTATGCTGGGGTGCAGCGCATTGCCCTCGGCGTCGACCGGTATCAGCGCGTTCATCTGCCCGGACAGCCCGATCGCGCGCACGTCGGCGGGATCGACGCTGCCGGCCAGCTGCGCCAGCCCGCGCAGCGCCGCGTCGGCGAACATGTCGGCGCTCTGCTGCGCCCAGCCCGGGCGCGGGTACTCGGTAGCGTAATCAATGCGCACGTCGGCCAGCCGCGTGCCGTCCGCCGCAAACGCGGTGCACTTGCAGGCCGTGGTGCCTATGTCGCAGGTCAGTATAGCGTCCATATTCCGCCTCCGTGACCGGCATGCGCCGCCGGTCGGTCGTATTGTCATGCGCGCCGCGGCCGAGCGTCGCTACGGGCGCGGCGCCGGCCTGATGCGGCCGCTGCTGAAATGTGCACTGGGCCGTTCAACGCGCGCCGGCACGTCAGAGCCCCCGCGCATGCGCGCGGACGGGTTTGGCGGCCGGGCTGATTTACGCCCATGATGCAATCAGGCTGCGCGGTTGGCCTGCGCGGTGCGGTTTGCCGGGCGCGGCGGACGCGCTTGCGCGCCGATGAGCGCCGCGTTCGATTGGCCGCTTGCGGTTGGCCGCGTCATGCGGTCATGCCACTTTGCGCTCGCAGCCGGGCGCTGCGTTCTGCTCGCCGCCTTTGGTCGGGTGCGGCGGGCGGGCTTGCGCGCGCCGCGTTCGATTGACCACTTGCGGCTTGCCGTGTTCTGCGGTAATCCCGCTTTGCGCTCGCAACCGGACGCGGCGGGCATTTTACCGCGCACTTGTGGACGCCGCGCTGCGCGAACTACACGCAGCCAGTCGCACTTCGCGCTTGCCTTGCCGCACGCGGGCGGTCAGGCTTCGCGCACCATTTAGCCGGGCTCAGCGCTTGCCCGCACCGCGCCGGCGGCGCAGCTCGTCGCCGGCCGCCGCGCAGACCAGCCCCACCAGCGCATACGCCAGCACCGCCGCCATGTCCATCGGCGTGCCGGTGACTGCCAGCTGCACCGCCGCCGGCACCAGCGGCAGCGCCCACAGCGCCAGGTACGGCTGCATGCCCCGGAGCACCGCGCGCACCGTGACGAACCCGCCCAGAGCCGGGCACAGAGCCCACATGTACGCGCCATACATCGCCGCCAGCACGTCCGCCGGCATGAACGCCGCCACCGCCAGGTACGCCGCGCCCGCGCCGCCCAGCACCGCCGCCTGCCACGCCAGCAGCTTCAGCTGCCGCAGAAAATATCCCTTCAATCGAGCCCCTCCGCCGCGCGTATGGCTTTTGCCGCGCGCATGTGGTATAATCCAGTCAACATACTGATCGGAGTGTGAATATGCCTATGAAACCCGAGATCGCCCGGGCGCGCGCGCTGCTGGACGCGCTCACGCCGCTGGCCACCGACTGCGGCGCCTACTGCGGCGCCGCCTGCTGCCGCGCCGACGGCGACGCCCAGGGCATGCTGCTGCTGCCCGGCGAGGCCGGACTGTACGCGGACTGCGACTTCGCCCAGGTGCAACCCGCCGCGTTCGCCGGCCTGGCCGCGCCCGAGATGCTGGTCTGCCAGGGCTGGTGCCGCCGCGAAGAGCGCCCGCTGTGCTGCCGCGTGTTCCCGCTCGCGCCGCGCGCGACGCTCCAGGGCTTTGACGTGCGCATCGACCGCCGCGCGTTCGCGGTCTGTCCGCTGGCCGGATACGGCATGGCCGCGTTCGACCGCCGGTTCGTCGCGGCGTGCCGCGAGGCATTCAACGCGCTGGCGCAGGACGCCGAGTGCCGCGCGTATCTCATCGCCTGGTCGCGCCTGATGGACGAGTACGCGCGCGGGCTGTGACGCGCCATGGGCTACGATTGCGCTACTGTACAATGACGAGCGGCTCCCAGTTGGCCGTGCGGCATGACTTGCGGCATTGCCACTCAGCCGGCACCCCGACGGGCGGCTCCCCGCTGACCATGCGGCATGACTTACGGCTTTGCCGCTCAGCCGTCACCCCGACGGGCGGCTCCCCGCTGGCCGCGCGGCATGACTTACGGCATTGCCACTCAGCCGTTACCCCGACGAGCAGCTCCCCGCTGACCATGCGGCATGACTTACGGCTTTGCCACTCAGCCGTCACCCTAACGAGCGGCTCCCAGTTTGCCGTGTGACATGACTTGCGGCATTGCC
>CAWVGT010000111.1:0-17868 GCA_963928645.1 Candidatus Fimadaptatus sp. | reverse complement strand
ACAGCACCGCCCAAACAAATGCCCGGGTGGCCAGACCATTGACAAAGCCATTACCGCCGTATGCCGGAGGTCTCTCCAGACTCGATTGGACTTATGGATATTTGCATTATACATAACGATACTGTGGCGCAAGTCGTATGACCATAATATGCAAAAGACTATGTCAATTACACGGGGTACTGAGCCGTCTGCACGAGCGCGGCTTTGTCAAAAATAGCGCCGCCCGGACAAATGCCCGGCGGCCAGACAATAGACAAAGCCATGACCGCCGCATATCGCAGGATTCTCAAGACTCGATTTGACTTATAGATATTGGATCATGAAAAAAAGCTGCTGCGTAGGCCATATGACCACAATATGCAAACGGCTATGACAATTACAACGTGTACTGAGCCGTTTACGCGAGCACAGCTTTGTCAAAAACAGCACAGCCCAGACAATGGCCCATCGGCCAGACAATTGACAAAGCTCTGACCGCCGCATGCCGGAGTTCTCTTTAGACTCGATTTGACTTATACATATGTGTATTATACATAACGATGCCGCGACGTAGGCCATATGACCACAATATGCAAATGGCTATGACAATTACACCGGGTACTGAGCCGTCTGCGCGAGCGCAGCTTTGTCAATAAACAGCGCCGCCCGGACAAATGCCCAGGCGGCGGCAGACGTCAATCGAAGTAATGCGGCTTAACATCATCGGGTATCAGCGACTTGTATCTGTCGCCGCCCAGCCGGCGATCCAGCTCAGCGCGCGCCTGCGCGATGCGCTCGGGCTGCTCCAGCAGCAGCTCGGCGGTGCGCGCCATCACGCGGCCGGCGTGCAGCATGCCCTTGACCGCGATCGACGACTTGCCCTGCGCGACCCACTGCCAGCTGTGCGCGCCCGCGCCGTAGCTGTAGCAGTTGACGTTGGCGGTGCAGGTCGGCACGACCCAGCTCACGTCGCCCACGTCGGTGCTGCCCATCTCGCACCTGTCTGAGTGCGCGGTCTCGATGAAGTAGTCGCACAGCGCGCTCTCGCGCACGTTGCGCGCCAGCGCGTCGCGGTCCAGCGCCGAACTCGGCAGGTCGGACAGCGTGCCCTCTATCGGGAACGTGTCCTTGAAGCGCTGCGCGTACTCGCGCTCCTGGGCGGTGTACTCGGGCGCGCCCAGCTCGCGGAACGCCTGCGCCATCGCGTCCTCGAGTACGAAGTTGGGCACGGTGTTGCTCAGGCCCTCGTCGAACACTATCTCCAGCTCGGTGTCGGTCATCAGCGCCGCGCCCTGAGCGATGCGCTTCACGCGCTCGTAGAGCTTCTCGCACTTGGGATTGGTCGTCGAGCGCACCAGGTAGCGCGACTCGGCGCGCGCCTGCACGACGTTGGGCGAGGCTCCGCCCGGATCGGTTATCGAGTAGTGCACGCGGTCGCTGTCCTCCATGTGCTCGCGCAGGTAGTTGACGCCCACGTTCATCAGCTCCACGGCGTCCAGCGCGCTGCGGCCCAGGTGCGGCGCGCCCGCGGCGTGCGCGGCTATGCCCTTGAACCGGAAGTAGCACTGTATGCAGCTCTGGCTGCTGCCGGTGGACACCATGTGGTACAGCGACGGGTGCCAGGTTATCGCGACGTCGCAGTCGTCGAACGCGCCGTCGCGCGCCATGTACGCCTTGCCCGAGCCGCTCTCCTCGCCGGGGCAGCCGTATATGCGCACGGTGCCCTTGTAGCCCTTTTGCTGCATGACGTCGCGCAGCATCAGCCCCGCCGCAATCGCGCCCACGCCCAGCAGGTGGTGGCCGCAGCCCTGGCCCATTATCATGCCGGGCTCGGGGGACTCGGTCGTGCAGTCGGCCTGCTGGCTCAGCCCGTAGAGCGCGTCGAACTCGCCCAGCAGCGCTATCACCGGCTTGCCGCTGCCCCACGAGGCCATGTAGCCGGTCTGGGTGTCGGCGACGTTTTCGGTCACATCAAATCCCATTTTGCGCAGAAAGTCCACCTGCGCCCGGCTGCATTTGAACTCGCGGAAGCCGGGTTCGGCGTCGCGCCAGGCCTGGTATACCAGCTCGCTGAGCGCCTGTGTGTAGTCGTTCATTTGGCTATGCCTCCTTGATATAATGAGCATATCACAAGCGGCCCGACGCGCAGTATCGCCGAGCCGCGGGGGTGGCGCGGTCAGACGCCCGCCTCCTCGTGCAGCTTGAAGCACGCGACCTTGCGGCCGTCTATATCCTTGAGCTCGGGCATCTCGCGGCCGCAGCGCGCGCTCGCGTAGGGGCAGCGCTGGCGGAACGGGCAGCCCGCCGGGGGATTGACCGGCGAGGGCAGCTCGCCCTCGAGCAGTATGCGCCGGCTGGCCTTGCCCTTTACCGGGTCGGGTATCGGTATCGCGCTGAGCAGCGCCTGCGTGTACGGGTGCAGCGGCTTGAAGTACAGCTCGCTGCTCTCGCCCAGCTCGACCAGGTGGCCCAGGTACATAACGCCTATCCGGTCGGATATGTGCTTGACCATGCCTATGTCGTGGGCGATGAACAGATATGCTATGCCCATCTCGCGCTGCACCTGTTTGAGCAGGTTGATTATCTGCGCCTGTATCGACACGTCCAGCGCCGATATAGGCTCGTCGCAGATTATGAACCGGGGGTTGAGCGCCAGCGTGCGTGCAATCGATATGCGCTGGCGCTGGCCGCCCGAGAACTCGTGCGGGTAGCGGCGTATGTGGTCGGGCTTGAGTCCGACTATGCGCAGCAGCTCGACCACGCGCGCGTCCTGTTCGGCGCGGGAGGGGTATATGTGGTGCACGTTCATGGGCTCGCGTATTATCTCGCCCACGGTCATGCGCGGATCTAGCGAGGCGTACGGATCCTGGAATATCATCTGCACGTTGCGCCGGAACTGGCGCAGCTCCTCGCCGCGCAGGTTGGCGATGTCGCGGCCGTCGATCTTGATCGTGCCGGCGGTGGGGCGGTTTATCTTGACTATCGTGCGGCCCAGCGACGACTTGCCGCAGCCCGACTCGCCGACCAGGCCCAGCGTCTCGCCGGGGTATATGTCCAGCGACACGTCGTCTACGGCCTTGACTATCTGCCTGGGCGCGAACGCACCGCGGGTCACGTCGAAGTAGGTCTTAAGGTGTTCTATCGACACATAGGGCTTATCGTTCACTTGGCGTCACCTCCGCGCCGGGCGAGTTCGTTGAGCCAGCAGGCGCTCACGTGCGTGTCGGACAGGCGGGTCTCATCGGGCATGCGCAGCTTGCATATGCGCATGGCTTTATCGCACCTGTCTACGAACGGGCAGCCGGCTGGGGGCTTGAGCAGGTCGGGCGGCGAGCCGGGTATCGGCGTCAGCTCGCGGTCCTCCTCGGTGGGGTCGTTGATGCAGTTGAGCAGGCCCTGGGTGTAGGGGTGGTTGGGCTGGTAGAATATCTCCCGGTCGGTGCCGCTCTCCACGATCTTGCCGCCGTACATTATGTTTATGCGGTCGCACATGCTGGCCACGACGCCCAGGTCGTGGGTTATCATTATCGTGGACGAGCCGGCCTTGCGGGTCATGTCGCGTATCAGCTCCAGTATCTGCGCCTGTATCGTCACGTCCAGCGCGGTCGTGGGTTCGTCGGCGATTATCAGCTGGGGGTTGTTGGCCAGCGCTATCGCGATTATTATGCGCTGGCGCATGCCGCCCGAGAACTCGTGCGGATACTGGGTTATGCGGCGCTCGGGCGAGGGTATGCCGACCTGGCGCATCAGCTCGAGCGCGCGCTCGCGCGCCTGGGCGCGGCTCATGTCGGTGTGGTTGAGCAGCGGCTCTATGAGCTGCTTTTCGATCGTCAGCACCGGGTTTAGGAACGTCATCGGGTCCTGGAATATCATCGCCAGCGTATAGCCGCGGATGTGGCGCATCGCGGAGTTGTACTCCTTGTCGGACTCGAAGGCGGTGCGGCTGATGTTGCGGCCGTTGAACAGCACTTCGCCCTGGGTGACGCGGCCGTTTTCGGCCAGCAGGCCCATGACCGAATACATCGTGACCGACTTGCCCGAGCCGGACTCGCCGACTATGCCCAGTATCTCGCCGGGCTTGAGCGAAAAGCTCACGTCGCGCACGGCGTAGACCTGGCCCTGTTCGGTGGTGAACTCGACCGAGAGGTGCTTTACGTCCAGCAGGTTGTCCATTCAGCTCACCTCTTTCTGGGGTCGAGCGCTTCGCTCAGGCCGTCGCCTATGAAGTTGAGGCTCAGCATCGTCAGGCATATCGCCATGACCGGCCAGACCATCTGCATCGGGTAGAGCATCAGCTGCGCGCGCGCGTCGTTGGCCATAGTGCCCCAGCTGGCCATCGGTATGCTTATGCCTATGCCGACGAACGCCAGGAACGCCTCGGTGAATATCGCGCTGGGCACCATCAGCGTGGTGTTCACGATTATCGGGCCCATGCAGTTGACGACCAGGTGCTTGAACAGTATGTGGGGCTTGCTCGCGCCTATCACGTACGCGGCCTGCGCGAACTCCTGTTCCTTCAGCGACATGACCTGCGCGCGCACCTGACGCGCCATGCCGACCCAGCTGCTTATGCTTATCGCCAGCAGCACCGAGAATATGTTCGAGCCGAATACCAGCATTATCAGTATCACGTACAGCAGCGTGGGCACCGAGTAGAGTATGTCGACTATGCGCATCAGCACCAGGTCGACCTTGCCGCCGATGTAGCCGCATATGCCGCCGTAAACCACGCCTATTATCAGGTTCAGCAGCGCCGCCGCAAAGCCCACCGACAGCGATATCCGCGCGCCGTACATCACGCGCACCAGTATGTCGCGGCCGAACTTGTCGGTGCCGAACGGGTGCTGCCAGCTGAAGCCCGCGTTGCGCGTCGTGAAGTCCTGCGCGTCGTAGGTATAGGGCGAGAGCATCGGTATGAATATCGCGGCCAGTATCATCAGCGCTATGAACACCAGGCCGGCCAGCGCGAGCTTGTTTTTGCGGAAGCGGCTCCAGGCGTCCTGGAAGTAGGTCTTGCTCTCCATCGCGACGAACTCGGAGTCCTTTTCGCTGTCATCGAGCGGTTTGAACAGCTCGTCGGGTATCTCGGCGGGGCTCAACCGCGCTATGTCCGGCGTGCCGGACGCATTGGGCGTTCGGGTGTTTATATCCTGCACCGGCTAATCTCCTTTCTCACTTCAGGCGGATGCGCGGATCCATTGCCGCCGTTATCAGGTCGGTAACGATGTTGGCCACGATTATGAACGCGCCGTAGAATATCGTAAGCGCCATTATCAGCGTATAATCGCGATTGGACACGCTGTTTACGAACTCGGCGCCTATGCCGGGCACCGAGAACAGCGTCTCGATCACGAACGAGCCGGTCAGCAGCGTGGCTATCAGCGGCCCGGCGTAGGTCACGACCGGCACCAGCGCGTTTTTGAGCGCGTGCTTGATTATGACGCCCATCTCGCTCGTGCCCTTGCTGCGCGCCAGCACCATGTAGTCCTGGCGCATCACGTCCATAAGGCTGGTGCGCACCAAGCGCGATATCATCGCGATCGGCGCCAGCGCCAGCGCTATGCCCGGCATAATGTAGTGCTGCCAGGTGCCCAGCCCCACCGTGGGCAGGCAGCCCAGCAATACGCCGAACACCAGCATCATCAGCAGCGCCAGCAGGAAGCTGGGCACGCTCACGCCTATCGTGGCTATGAACGCCACCGCGCCGTTTACCCACTTCTGCCGCGAGAACGCCGCCACCGTGCCCAGGGTTATGCCCACGACCATCGCTATCACGAACGCCACCATGCCCAGCGACGCCGTAGCCGGCAGGCCGCTGGCTATTATGTCGGTGACCTCCTGGCCCTTGCGGTTCAGCGACGTGCCGAAGTCGCCGGTCAGCGCGTTGCGCAGGTATGCCGCGAACTGCACGTGCAGCGGCTGATCCAGCCCGTACTGCGCAATCAGCTTTTCCTTGACCGCCGCGGGCAGCTTGCTGGTCTCGCCCGCGAACGGCGAGCCGGGTATAATGTGCATCAGGAAAAACGTGATCGTCGCCAGCGCGAACAGCGTGACAATGCCTATCAGCACGCGCTTGACTATGTATTTGCCCACAGGATCACCTTGCCTTTAACTCATCTTTAGGTAGCGGTCGAACCAGTTCATGATCTCGCTTAGCCGGCGCAGCCTGTGGCGGGGCTTGCCGCTGCGCGACAGCGAGTGGTTCTCGCCCTCGAACAGGCACATGCGCGCCGGCACGCCGAAGTACTTGAGCGCCGCGAACATCTCCAGGCCCTGATCGAGCGTGCAGTTGTAGTCGCACAGCGAGTGTATGAACAGCGTGGGCGTGCGCGCGTTGCACGCGTACTTGAGCGGCGACTGATCCCACATCTTGCCCATGTCGCTCCACGGGTCGGCGCCCATCTCGTTGGCGTCGAACGTGAAGCCTATCTCGCTCGTGCCGAAGTCGGACACCCAGTTGGACACCGAGCGCTGCGAGGCTATCGCGGCGAACCGGTCGGTGTGGCCCACTATCCAGTTGCACATGAACCCGCCGTACGAGCCGCCGGCCGCGCCTATGCGCGCGGGGTCGATCTGGGGGTAGAGCTTGAGCACGTGGTCAGTGAACTCCATCAGGTCGCTGTAATCGATCTGACCGTAGCGGCCGCGCAGGTCGGCGAACTCCTCGCCATAGCCCTCGCTGCCGCGCGGGTTGCAGAAGAACACCAGGTATCCGCTGCCGACCAGCGCCTGCATCTCGTGGAAGAACATCTCGCCGTACGCGCAGCGCGGGCCGCCGTGTATCTCCAGCACCGCGGGGTAGCGCCTGGCGGGGTCGAAGCCCTGCGGCTCGAGCGCCCAGCCGTCTATCTGCACGCCGTCGGAGTTGGTGAACGGTATATGCCGGGCCTTGGCGACGTAGTGCTCGGCCAGGAACGCGGCGTTGTGCGCGGTCAGCGCGGTGACGTCGCCGTCCTTTGCGGCATAGAGCTCGCCCAGGCCGTTGGCGGGGTGGCCCACGAACACCGCGCGATCGCCGTCCATGTCGAACGCGAGCACGCAGCCGTCAAACGCGACGCACTTGGTCAGCTCATTTTGGGCGCTGAGGCGGTATATCTCGGCGCGATAGGCGCGCTGCGCGATGAAGTACGCGTCGTTGCCCAGGGCCTTCATGATGCGCCCGCCGCCGTAAGAGCAGTCGAACAGCACGTCCGGCCCGATGCACATGCCCAGCGCGCACGCCAGGCTCAGCTCGCCCGAGCGCGCGTCGAAGCGGTACAGGTCGTGCAGCTGGCACAGGCCCCAGGGCTTGAACGTGCTCAGCGCCAGCAGCGCACCGCCGGCGGTCAGCAGCACTTCGCCCACGCCGAACGTGTCGCGCGGCAGCAGCTCCTGTGTCGCGCGCGTGGCGACGTCGTACATGCGCGCCAGGCCATATGGGGTGACCTTGTCGCGGTACTCGGTGCCGGCGTAGAGTATGCGCGCGCCGTCGCAGTCAAAGCCGGTCACGTTGAAGAACTCGTCCGATATGCGCTGCACCTCGCCGGTGGCGGCGTTAAACGTGAACAGCGTGTTGCGCAGCCGGGATATATAGCCGCGGCCGTTGGCCCAGAACGGCACCTCCTCGAGCACGTGGTAGTCCTTTTCGTCGGCGCGCAGCGTCTTGTCCATGTCGGGCGCGGGCGCGTTCAGATCCACTGTCGCGGTAAAAGCGTACATGTCCGCGCCCAGCGGGCGGATCGAGTTTACCTTTTTGTCTATTTCAAACAGCTTATATGCCTCGCCGCCATCTATGTCAAGCCTGTAAAAGCAGGTCTTATCGGCGAATTCATCGGGCTTGTCGGCCTTGTCGCGCTCGGCGGCAAACAGCAGCGCGCGCCCGTCGAGCCAGACAAACGCGCTCTCATGGCCGGAGTGGGTGAGCTGGCGCGACTTGCCGGTGGCGTTGTCGAGCAGGTATATGCAGGATTTGTAGTCATTGTCGTCGTAACTCGGCATGCTGACGACGTAGGCGGTGTGCGCGCCGTCGGGGCTGAGCGCGGGCTCGCTCAAAAAGCGTATGTCCATCAGGTCGCGCATCGTTACATCTTTCATAACACAATCCCCCTATGCTTCAAGACCGGGGAATGCGTTTGCACTCCCCGGACGTGAAAGAGAAGCTCTTTAGTTTTGGCAGGCGTTATTCGGCGATTACAACCTGGCTGAAGTCGGCCGTGCCACCCAGCGAGCGGTAGCCGGTCACGCCGGTCTGAATCAGCGCCGGAGTGGGATAGTTGAACAGCGGTATCACATACACGTTTTCTTCGCAGAGGTAATCTTCTATCTCGTGCATGCTGGTGAAATACTCATCGTGGTCGAGGATATAGCGGGCATCGTTGACCATCTTGTCATACTCGGGATCGTCGACAGCGGCCACAACCTGCATGCTAGTGGTCCACAGCTCGAGGAACTGCATGGGGTTGTCGGAAGCCTCATAGCCGTAGCGAGCAATCTCAAACTGGCCCTGGTCGAGCTGATCGTAGAACACGCCGGACTCGACGGCCTCGAACGTCGCATCAATGCCCACGGCCTGCCACATCGCCTGCAGCATCGTCGCCACGTCGCCGTGGATGCCGTTGTTGGAGTACTTGTAGGTTATCTTGAGCGGGTTGCTCTCGTCGTAACCGGCCTCAGCCAGCAGCTGCTTGGCCTGCTCGGGATCGTAGGTGAGCGTGTAGCCATCGGCGTCGCCCTCCTCGCGGAAGTCGCCATTCAGGCCCGTTATGCCGTTGGGCACATAGCCGTTGATCGGCGGATACAGCTCGACGCCACCCAGTACATCGGACAGCGCCTCCTTGTCGATAGCCAGCGCCAGCGCACGACGTACGTTCGCGTCCTTAGCCCAGTCGGGGCCGGTTGAGCCGGAATTGATTGCCAGGAAGTAGTTGGAGCACTTGGGCATCAGCCACAGGTTTTCGGTGTCCATATAGCGCGTCGCGGTCTCGGTGGCTATGTCCATGGCTATGTCGACCTCGCCGGTCTGATAGGCAACTTCTTTTGCCGAGGAGTCGGGCATCACCAGGTAGGTGATGTTATCCATCAGCACGGAGTCGGCATTGAAGTAGGTCGGCGATTTGGCGAGCACGCAGCGATCAGTTTCGCTGCACTCTACCAGCGTGTAAGCGCCGGTGGTGGGGTAGCCGCCTTCATAAGCCCACAGCGACTCGTGCTGCGGCGCGAAGTCCTCGCGCACCGGCAGCCAGCCGTTGCTGCACATCAGGTTGGTCAGGTATTCGCAGGGCATATTCAGGGTTATCTCAAGGGTCTTGTCGTCCAGCGCCTTGACGCCGACGTCGCTGGCATCCTCAACGGTGCAGTCGAAGGAGTTGCCGGCCTCTAAGGCGCGGGCGTTGTACTCGGAGGCGCCCTTTATGTAGGTCACCATGTTGTATGAGCCCCAGGCGTTGTCCACGCCGTAGGACAGAACGCGCAGATAGGAATAAACGAAATCCTGCGCGGTGACCGGCACGCCGTCGCTCCACACCGCGTCGCGCAGTGTGAAGGTATAGGTCAGCGCGTCCTCGGACACGGTGTAGCTCTCGCACAGCTCATTCTGAGGAACGTTGTTCTCGTCCTTCTTGAACAGACCGGCGTACATATGGCTTATTACATAGCTGTTAACCGTCTCGGTGTTGAGCGCCGGATCGAGCGTGGTGAACTGCGAGTTGAGTGCAACTGTCAGCTCGGACCCAGTTGCTTCCTCGGCGTAAGCGCCCGTGACCGGCAGCACCAGCAGCAGGCACATTACAAGAGCCAGTAGCTTCTTCATGTTGAATCCTCCAATTCGTATTTCGCATGCGGCCGCATGCCTGAATCCTTATGCAACTGAATGCGCTAGGTACATTATAAAAATACATCGCGCTGCTGTCAATAGCTTTTTGTGAAAAAGAAGTGAAATATCGTCAATATGGGCATATGCGTGCAAAAACAACATTCCAAATGCGTCGAACTGACTCGACGCGGCGCGCGCTATGCGGTTCTGTTTGCTGAATAATTCATCAGGCTGTGAATAAAAAAACGTGTACAGTAACTTTGAGCCCCCGCGCCAGGCTGCCAGGGCGACCGCCCAAGCGCCCAAAAACGCCGCCCGCCCGGGCGCATTGTCCCGGACGGGCGGCGCGTCTGCATACGCGCTGTCATTGCGCATCGGGCGAATCAATCCACGACACGCCCAGGCTGCCCATGCCCAGGTGCGTGCCCAGCACCGGGCCGATCGGCCGCAGCAGCACCTCGTGGCCCGCGACCTCTATGCGCAGCTTGAGCTCGGCCATCTGGCTCTCGGCCATGAAGCCCTCGACCACGCAGCGGCACTTGCGCTCGGGCAGCGAGTTGATCAGCGTCTTGTATTGCTCGTGCCGGCCGCGCACCACGCCGCGCGACACTATGCAGCCGTCGACGCACTTGAGCACCGGGCGGATGTTGAGTATCGTCGAAATCGACATGCGCACGCTGCCCAGCCGGCCCGAGCGGCGCAGCGGGGTGATGTCGTCCACGGTGAACGTGGTGCGCACGCGCGCCCGCATCGAGCGCAGCTCGCGCGCGATCTCGTGCAGGCCCATGCCCTGATTGGCCATGCGCCGCGCCTCGAGTATCATCAGGTACAGCCCGCCGCTGGTGGTCAGCGAATCGACCACGGCTATGTTCTCGGGATCGGTCTCCTTGGCGGACATGCGCGCGTTGCCATACGTGCCCGACAGGCGCGAGCTTATCGTCAGGCACAGCACCTTCGCGCCCGAGTCGACCAGGTCGTTGAACACGCTCATGAACGCCGAAAACGTGGCCTGCGACGTGCGCAGCAGCCCCATGTTCTGCGATATCACGCGCTCGAAGTCGCCGTTGTCGTCCATATAGCTCTCGTTGAACGCGGGCTGGCCGGGCAGCGAGTACGACATGGGCACTATCGTGACGCCCAGCCGCTCGGCCTCGGCGCGGTACAGGTGCGCTGAGGAGTCGGTAACTATTGCGATCATGCCTGGACGCCTCCGATCCGTCTGAATTTCTCGTATCTGTGGCTGAGCAGTTCCTCGGTGGACAGCGCGCCGTAGCGGGCTATCGCCTCGGCCAGCGCCTGCTTGAGCTCCTGGTTGACCGCGTCGAAGCCGCGCTCCTCGCTTATCACGCGCTCTATCACGCCCAGCTCGCTCAGGTCGTCCGCGGTCAGCCGCAGCACCTCGCTGGCCTCGCGCACGCGCTTGGCGTCCTTCCATATTATCGAAGCCGCGCCCTCGGGCGATATGACCGAGTATATCGAGTTCTCGAGCATCCACACCTCGTCGGCGACCGCCAGCGCCAGCGCGCCGCCCGAGCCGCCCTCGCCGATCACTATCGATATGACCGGCGTCCTGAGCGAGGCCAGCGTGGCCATGCTCTCGGCTATCGCCTGGCCCTGGCCGCGCTCCTCGGCGCCCAGCCCGCAGTACGCGCCCGACGTGTCCACAAAGCATATGACCGGCCTGTGGAACTTCTCGGCCTGTTTGAACTGGCGTATCGCCTTGCGGTAGCCCTCGGGATGGGCCGAGCCGAAGTTGCGCTTTACGCGCTCGGCGGTCTCGTGGCCCTTCTCTATGCCCACCACGCTCACCGGCACATCGCCCAGCCGCGCTATGCCGGCCACTATCGCGTGGTCGTCGCCGTAGCGCCGGTCGCCGTGCATCTCTATGAAGTCGGTGAACAGGCTCCTTATGTAGTCCATCGCGGTCTGGCGGCCCTTGGCGCGGGCGGCCTGCACCCTGTCAAACGCGTTCATTCGGCCGCCTCCTTCCGCTCATGCAGCATCAGCAGCCGGTCGAGCGTGGCTTTGAGCTCGCGCCGGTCGCAAATCAGGTCGACAAAGCCCTTTTCGAGCTGGAACTCGGCGCGCTGGAAGCCGGCGGGCAGCTTCTGGCGTATCGTCTGCTCAATCACGCGCGGGCCGGCAAAGCCTATCAGCGCGTGGGGCTCGGCTATGATTATGTCGCCCTCCATCGCAAACGAGGCGTCGACGCCGCCGGTCGTGGGGTCGGTCAGCACCGCTATGTAGAGCAGGCCCGCGTCGCTGTGGCGGTTCACGGCGGCGGTGGTCTTGGCCATCTGCATCAGCGACAGTATGCCCTCCTGCATGCGCGCGCCGCCCGACACGGTAAAGCCTATCACCGGCAGCTTGCGCTCTGTGGCCTCCTCGAACACCCGGGTTATCTTTTCGCCGGTCACCGTGCCCATCGAGCCCATCATGAAGAACGGATCCATCGAGAACACGCCGCACGGCCGGCCGCCCAGCTGCGCAAAGCCGGTCACCACGCTCTCCGACTCGTTGGACGCGGCGCGCGCCTTTTCGAGCTTGGCCTCGTACTCGGGGAAGCCCAGCGGGTTGCCCGGCTGCAGCGCGGCGTCCAGCTCGCTGAACGAGCCCTCGTCGAACAGCAGCGCTATGCGCTTGCGCGCGCCTATGCGCATGTGCGCGCCGCAGTAGCGGCACACGAACATGTCGCCGACCAGCTCGTCGTCGGGCAGCAGCCGCTTGCAGCCGGTGCAGGCGAAGCTCTCGGAGACCTCGCCCGGGTCGGCGTCCTCCAGCGCGTTTTTGGGGCGGCGGAACAGGTTCTTGGGCAGCATATCGGCTCACCTCCTTACAGCTTGAGGCTCTTAATGAACGACGTGGTGTACGTGCCGTCAATGAACGCCTTTTCGTTAATCAGGTCGGACTGCATCGGGCCGGTGTGATCCACGCCCTCGATCACCATCTCGCACAGCGCGGCCTGCATCTTGCGTATGGCCTCGGCGCGCGTGGCGGCGTAGACTATCAGCTTGCCTATCATCGAGTCGTAGTAGGGGGGTATCTGATAGCCCTGATACAGCGCCGTGTCGAAGCGCACCCAGGGCCCGCCGGGTATGTGCAGCAGCTTTATCTGGCCGCAGCTGGGCGCGAAGTTGTTCTGGGGGTTTTCGGCGTTTATGCGGCACTCTATCGCGTGGCCCACCAGCTTTATGTCGCGCTGCTCAAACGGCAGCTCGGCGCCCGCGGCCACGCGTATCTGCCACTTGACTATGTCGGTCGAGGACACCATCTCGGTCACGGGGTGCTCGACCTGCAGGCGGGTGTTCATCTCCATGAAGTAGAACTGCTGCTCGGGCGTGACCAGGAACTCGACCGTGCCCACGCCCTCGTAGTTCACGGCGCGGGCGGCGCGCATCGCGGCGTCCATCATCGCGGCGCGGGTGGCGTCGCTGAGCGTGGGCGCGGGGCACTCCTCCAGCAGCTTCTGGTGCTTGCGCTGCATCGAGCAGTCGCGGTCGCCCAGGCACACCACGCCGCCGTGCTGGTCGCACAGCAGCTGCATCTCGATGTGCTTTACGTTGGTGAGGAACTTCTCCATGTACACGCCGTCGTCGCCGAACGCGCCGCGCGCCTCGGCGCGGGCCTCCAGGTACGCGCGCTCGACCTGGGATTCGTCCTCTATCAGGCGTATGCCGCGCCCGCCGCCGCCGCTGCGCGCCTTTATGAGCACCGGCAGGCCGATGCGCCGGGCCTCGTCCAGCGCGTGTTCGGGGCTTTCGAGCAGATCGCAGCCCGGCACGACCGGCACGCCCGCCTCGCGCATAGTGCGGCGCGCGGCGTCCTTGTCGCCCATGCGCGAGATTATGTCGGCGCTGGGGCCTATGAACTTGAGCTTGGCCTCGGCGCAGCGCCGGGCGAACTCGGCGTTCTCGCTGAGCAGCCCGTAGCCCGGATGTATGGCCTTGGCACCGGTCAGCAGCGCGGCCGACAGTATCGCGTCCATGTTCAGATAGCTCTGTTGCACCGGCGCGGGGCCTATGCAGATGCTCTCGTCGGCGAGCGAGACGTGCAGCGCGTCGCGGTCGGCCTCGGAAAACACCGCGACCGTGGACACGCCCATCTCCTTGCAGGCCCTTATTATTCTTACGGCTATCTCGCCCCGGTTGGCGATCAATATCTTTGGAAACAAGTTACGCCTCCTGGCGCTATGTGCGCAACAATAAATTACTGCGGCCGGGGCCGCGCGCGGACGCCGGCGCGCCCGTCAGGTCACCGCGAACTGGAATTCGCCGCTGGAGCAGAGCTCGCCGTTAACGTGCGCCTCGCCGGTGCAGACGTAGAGGCTGCCCATGTGGCGCTTGAGGCGTATCGTGGTAGTGAGCGTGTCGCCGGGGCGCACCGGGCGGCGGAACCGCACCTTGTCTATGCCGGCGTACAGCGGCGTGCGCCCCTTTATCTCGGCGGCGAGCAGCACGCACGCGGTCTGCGCGATTATCTCGCACTGTATCACGCCCGGCATTATCGGATTGCCCGGGAAGTGGCCGCGCAGGAAGAACTCGTCGCCGCGCACGGTGTAGCTGCCGTGCGCCGCGCCGTCCTCGCCCAGATGCGCCTCGTCCAGCAGCAGCATGTCGTCGCGGTGGGGGAGTATGTCCATTATCTCCTGTCTCGTCATGCGCTCACCCCCGTCAATAGAGCTTGAACAGCGTCTGGCCGTATTCGACCACGTTGCCGCTCGTGGCGCAGATGTCGACGACCTCGCCGTCCTGGGTCGCGGTTATCTCGTTCATCAGCTTCATGGCCTCGACTATGCACAGCACATCGCCCTTTTTGACATGGTCGCCGACCTTGACATAGGGCTCGGCGTCGGGCGCGGGCGCGGCGTAGAACACGCCAACCAGCGGGCTCTTGACCTCGATGACGTCGTTGAAGTCTACGCCGCGGTCGTCGTGCGGGGCCTCGGCGGCCGGCGCCGCTGCGGGCGCGACTGCGGCCACGGGCGCGGCGGCGGGCGCGTTCACGGCGCTCTCCAGCCGCAGGTGCGTGCCGCACTCGTCCAGCTCCAGCGCGGTCAGGCCGTTTTCGCGCATTATCGCGGCCAGCGCGCGTATATCGTCTATCTTCATCTGTACCTCCTGAGCGCGACTACCGCGTTGTGTCCGCCAAAGCCCAGCGACGTCGATATCGCGCCGTCCAGGTCGGCCTTGCGCGCGGTGTGGGGCGTGTAGTCGAGGTCGCAGTCGGGATCGGGCTCGTCAAGGTTTATAGTGGGTGGCACTATGCCGTCGCGCAGCGCCAGCACGCACGCGCACAGCTCCACTGCGCCGGTCGCGCCCAGCATGTGGCCGTGCATCGACTTGGTCGAGGATATCAGCGCCGCGCGCGCGGCCTCCTCGCCCAGCGCGTGCTTTATCGCCAGCGTCTCGGTGCGGTCGTTGAGCGGGGTGCCGGTGCCGTGGGCGTTTATGTAGAGCTTGCCGTCGAGCGGGCCCATCTGGGTCACGGCCTGGCGTATCGCGCGCTCGGCGCCGCGGCCCTCGGGATCGGGCGCGGTTATGTGGTGCGCGTCGCAGGTGTTGCCGTAGCCCACGACTTCGGCAAGTATGTTCGCGCCGCGGGCCTTGGCATGTTCGAGCTCCTCGAGCACGAGTATGCCCGCGCCCTCGCCCATTATGAAGCCCGAGCGGCGCTTGTCAAAAGGCAGCGACGCCGCGTTGGGGTCGTCGGTCTCGCACAGCGCCTTGCAGTTGCAAAAGCCGGCCACGCCCATGGGCTCTATCGCGGCCTCGGCGCCGCCCGCGATTATCGCGGTGGCATAGCCGTCCTTGATCGCGCGATATGCCTCGCCCACGGCGTTGGTGGACGTGGCGCACGCGGTCACGACCGGCAGCGACGGCCCCTGCGCGTTGAACTTGATGGCGATGTTGCCGGTGGCGATATTGGCTATCATCATCGGTATGTACAGCGGCGACACGCGCGACGGGCCGCGGTTCATCAGCTTTTCGAACTCCACGACCGAAGTGTGGTAGCCGCCTATGCCGCTGCCCACGTACACGCCCAGCTCCTCGGGCGGCAGCGTGCCCAGTATACCGGACTCGCTTATCGCCTGCCAGGCCGCGGCCATGGCGTACTGCGCATACAGGTCCATGCGGCGGGCGTCGCCCTTTTCCATGCCGTACCGGGTTATGTCGAAGTCCTTGACCTCGGCGGCGACGTGGCACTTAAAGCCGGTGGTGTCGAAGCGGGTTATCGGGCCTATGCCGTTTTTGCCCGCGTACAGGCTGTCGCGGAACTCGGCTATGTCGTTGCCTATCGGCGTTATGACGCCCATGCCGGTTATTGCTACACGCATTTAATTCACCTCACATATACAGGCCGCCGCTCACGTTGAGCACCGTGCCGGTGATATAGGCGGCGCGGTCGCCGGCCAGGAAGGCCACGGCCTCGGCTATCTCCGCGGGCTCGGCCATGCGGCCCATCGGCACGGACTTTACGCCCTCGCTGAGCGCGGTCTCGTTCATCGCGGCGGTCATCTCGGTCTTTACAAAGCCCGGCGCTACGGCGTTGACCGTAACTCCGCGCCCGGCCAGCTCGCGCGCCAGCGTCTTGGTCAGGCCGATCATGCCGGCCTTGGCGGCGGAGTAGTTGGCCTGGCCGGCGTTGCCCATCAGCCCGGCGACCGAGCTTATGTTGACTATGCGGCCCGAGCGCCGGCGCACGAAGTCGCTCATCGCGGCCTGCGCCATCAGGAATGCGCCGGTGAGGTTCACGTCGATCACGCGGCGGAAGTCGGCCTCCTTCATGCGCAGCGATATGCCGTCGCGGGTTATGCCGGCGTTGTTGACCAGTATGTCTATCGGGCCCAGCTCGGCGCGCACCTGCTTTACGGCGGCGGCGACCTGTTCAGAGTCGGACACGTCGCACTGCACCGCCGTGGCGCGCACGCCCTTTTCGCGCAGCTGTTGCGCGGTCTCGTCGGCGGCGGCCCGGTTGCCGGCGTAAATCAATGCAATGTCCGCGCCGGCCTCGGCCAGGCGCAGCGCCACTGCGCGGCCTATGCCGCGCGAGCCGCCGGTGACCACCGCCACGCGGCCCTTCAGGCTTTCACTGAGCATCACTGCGCCTCCTTTGCCAGCGCCTTGAGCGCGTCAAGGCTCGCCGCGTCGCCCACGGCGATCACGCGTGCCTCGGGTATCGTCTTGGATATCAGCCCGCACAGCGTCTTGCCCGCGCCGACCTCGACGAACGTGCGCGCGCCCGCGTCCCACATGTTGGTCACGGTCGCGTGCCACTTGACGGGGGAGGCTATCTGCTTGGCGAGCGTGTCGGCCTCCTGGCCGGGCAGGTAGGGCTGCGCGGTCTTGTTGGCGTATATCGGCATGCGCGGGGCGCCAAACGCCACGCCGTCCAGCGCGTCCCGCATCTGAAGCGCGGCCGTGGCCATGAACGGCGAGTGGAACGCGCCCGACACGTTGAGCTTCATAGCGCGCCCGCCGGCGGCCTTGACGGCGTCCAGCAGCGGCTTTTCCTGGTCGCTGGCGCAGGCCACGACGGTCTGCGCGGGCGAATTGAAGTTGACCGGATACGCGCGCTCCAGCCCGGCGCAGATGCGCGACACCTCGTCGCCGCTGAGCTTGAGCACCGCGTACATGAGGCCGGGATTGGCCTCGGCGCAGCGCTGCATGAACTCGGCGCGGCGCGTTACCAGCCCAAACGCGGTGTCAAAGTCCAGCATGCCGCAAAACGCGGCCGCGGCGACCTCGCCCAGCGAGAACCCGGCGCACATGGCGGGCGCGCCGACGGCCTGCTCGGCCAGCCGGGCGCAGACGTAGTCCACTGCGAACAGGCAGGGCTGGGTGTTTATCGTGGTGGACAGCTCCTCCTTGGAGCCGGCAAAGCACATCTCAAGCGTGCCGGGGCGCAGGGCCTCGGCACGGTCGAATATCTCGCGGGCGAGCGCGCTGGAGTCGTACAGATCGCGGCCCATGCCGGGATACTGCGCGCCCTGACCGGCGAATACGAAAGCTACCTTATCCATTCGGGGGCACCTCGCAAAAGTTTTTCCGCGCCCTCAAGCACGTCGTCGATTATCTCGGCGGCGGGCTGTATGCGGGTCA
>CAWVGT010000110.1:0-25072 GCA_963928645.1 Candidatus Fimadaptatus sp. | reverse complement strand
CAGGTTCCTGGGCTTTGTTTTCCTTGCCTGCATTCGTATATTGCTTGCATAATCCCTGTTAGTATGAATTTAGAAACACACTCTAGCATGAGAATCGCCTTGTCAACAAACAAAGCCCGCCGGTCAAACAAACCGGCGGGCACAGACCGCTGACAGTCCCCGGCGGTTGGGCAGCGGGTTTTCTCCAAACAGGTTTTTGAAACGTCATGTTGGCGATACCGCAAAATCAGATTGATTCGCGCGGTGTTCCGCTATAATTTGCATGTTAACCGACTGCTATTGCACGCTTGGCCAAGCAGACCGCGTGCGGCATGCTTTGTCGATAGACTGAGCCCGCCGGTCAAACAAACCGGCGGGCAACCCAGCGCATCAAATCGCGCTCAGTATACCGATATGGCGATATCCTCGACGCGGTCGCGGGCGCCGGTGACCAGCACCTTGACGGCGTCGGTCTTGAGCGAATCGCGGCCGAAAAATGCGAGGCGGTGGATCTGCTTGTGGCCGATCGTAAAGCCGCCGCACACGTCGCGCCACAGCCCGAACTCGTCGCGCGCCATCAGCCGGTGCGACACCACGCGCTGACCCAGCGCTATGGGCTCGCGCAGCTCCACGTAGCGCACGTCGCGGGTCTGGCCCAGCTCGAGCGTGAACTCGCACTGATTGCCGGCGGGGCGGTCGGTGCGCGTGGGGGTCAGGCCCTCGGCCAGGTCATGTCCGAACGCCGCGCGCAGCGCGTCGCCCAGCTCCTTGAGCCGCGCCACGTCGCGCGGGTCGAACTTGCCGTTGGGCATCGGCGGTATGTTGAGGTTGAAGCAGGCGTTGTGGCCGACCGAGCCCAGGTACGTGTTCATCAGCCGCTCCAGCGAGTGGGGCTCCTCGTCGGGGTGGTAGAACCAGCCGGGGCGGATAGACATGTTGACCTCGGCGCCGCAGAAGTTGAGCCCGCGCGAGCGCGCAATCACGTCCGCGCCGCCTATGTCCTCGTTGGTGTTGTAGATGTAGTCCAGCTGATCGACGCCGGGCACGTACCAGGGGCCGGGGCCGGTCTGCGGGCCGGAGGTGAGCTTGGCCAGCTCGTTGGGTATCACGGCCCACTCGCTGGGGCGGCTCTTGCCGGCCTCGTTGCCTATCCAGCGCACGTCGGGGCCGCCGTCCTGGAACACCACGGCGCCGGGCTGATACTGGCGCACGAGCTTGATTATGCCGTCGAAGTCGTACACCTGCTTGCGGCCGTTGGGCCCCTCGCCGCACGCGCCGTCCAGCCATACGCAGAATATTTCGCCGTAGCCGGTCAGCAGCTCGATAAGCTGCTTTTTGTAGTAGTCGTTGTACTCATCGGTGCCGTAAAGCTTGCTGTTGCGATCCCAGGGCGACAGGTAGAACCCGAACTCTATCCCGCCGCGCCGGCACGCGTCCGACGCCTCCTTTACGACGTCTATGGCCAGCGGGCAGTTCTTTACCGAGTGCTCGGTGTACTTGCTGGGCCACAGGCAGAAGCCGTCGTGGTGCTTGGCGGTCAGTATCATGCCCTTCATGCCGGCGGACTTTATGGCCTCGACCCACTGGTCGCAGTCGAGCTCGGTGGGGTTGAATATGCGCTCGTCCTCGTTGCCCAGGCCCCATTCAAGGCCGGTGTACGTGTTGGGCGAGAAGTGCACGAACGCGTAGAACTCGCGCTCGAACCACCTGAGCTGGCGCGCGTCGGGCGTCAGGTGCGCCGCGGTCTTTAGAAACTCCCTCATCTCATCCATATGCGCATACGCTCCTTTGGCAATATACGGAAGTGCTTGGCTCAATTATACCACAGCCGCGGCGCGCGCGCCAGCGCAAATTGGGCTACTTGTCCACGCGCTGCACCGTCAGCGTGAATACCGAGCCGCGGCCCAGCTCGCTGTCCACGGTCAGCGACTGGCCCATGCGCTGCACTATCTCGCGCGCAATAGACAGCCCCAGCCCGCTGCCCATGCCCGAGTGCGCCTTGTCGACCTTGTAGAAGCGCTCGAATATGTGGGGCAGGTCGTCCTCTGAAATGCCCAGGCCGTTGTCGCGCACGCGCAGCCGCACATAGTTGGCGGTGGCCTCGGCCTGCAGGCAAACCCAGCCCTGCGAGCCGTCGGCGCTGACGCTGGGGGTGTACTTCATGGCGTTGTCCAGCAGTATCACCAGCACCTGCTCGATGCGGTCCTCGTTGCCCAGCACCGTGGGCAGGTTGTCGGGCACGTCGATCGAGAAGCTGAGCTCGCTGTCCTCGGCCTTGGAGTGATACTTTTCGGCCAGGTCGTCCAGCAGCGGGTTGAGCTTTACCTGCTCAAGCTTGAGCGAGAGCTGGCCGCTCTGCAGGCGGCTGAGCTCCATCAGGTCGTCAATCAGCCGGCTCAGGCGCATCGTCTCGCGCATCATTATGTTGTAATAGCGCAGCCTGGCGGCGTCGTCGCGCACCATGCCGTCGCGCAGCGGCTCTATCAGGCCGCGCAGCGCGGTCAGCGGCGTGCGCATCTCGTGGGACACGTTGGCCACGTACTCGCGCCGGGTCTGCTCGAGGCGCTCGGACTGGGTTATGTCGCGGAACAGCGCTACCGCGCCCACGGTGTGGCGGTTGCCGTCGTCTATCGGCGCTATGCTCAGGCGCAGTATCACCGGCGAGTCGTTGAGCGGGGGCGTCTGTCCGGGGGCGAGCACGGTTATGCCCTCGCGGGTGAGCACCATCTCGCGGGTGAGCGGCGCGCGCGAGGTTATCACGGTCTTGAAGTCGTCGAGTATGCCGGCGGGCAGCGCGTCGCGCAGCGTGTAGACGTGCTTTATCCGGGTCGGGCTCGCGTCGTCGTCGGCCTCGCCGTCGGGCGCGCACTGCGCGCTGGCGGTCTCCACGCCGAACAGCCGGCGCACCGCGGGGTTGGAGTGGGTTATCGCGCCCTGGGTATCCACCGCGATTATGCCCTCGCCTATGCCGTTGAGTATCGCCAGCACGCGGTTGCGCTCCACGGTCAGCGCGGATATGGTGCGGCTGAGCTCGAGCGCGAGGTGGTTGAGCGAGTGGCCGAGCTGGCTGAACTCGTCGCCCTGGGACACGTCAGCGCGCGCGGTGAAGTCGCCCTGGGCCATGCGGAGCGCGACCTCGCGCATCTGGCCCAGCGGCCGGCTGACGCGGCGCGCCATGAAGTACGCGGGCAGCGCCGCGGCCAGCAGCACCACGCCCATCGACACCATCAGCGCCAGCAGCACCGCGTACTGCGACGCGGCGATCTCGACCTGGGGCTTGAACAGGAACACGCCGCCCACCGCGCGGTCGCCGCACATAATGGGCTCGCCCACGGCCAGCACGTCAATGCGCCACGCGGGCATGGACAGCGAGAATATTACCTTTTCGCCGCCAATGACCTTTTCCAGGTATGTGCCCAGCAGCATGCCGGGCGTGGCGTCGTCGGGTATCACGTTGTTGTAGAGCGACTCGCCCGCGGCGTTCACAACCAGCACGAACGCGTCCAGCAGGTCGGGATCGAGCTGGCGTATGAACGGCATATTGGTTATGTCGTCGCTCATTATGCCGCTTTCGCCCAGGTCGTCGCACTCGGGCAGGTTGTTTTCGATCAGCTCCACCATGCGGCCGAGCTTGGGCTCGAGCTCGCCGGCCTTGATCGTGGCGAACGTGGATCGGCTGACCAGGCCGTACAGCAGCGTGGTCAGCAGCGCATACAGCGCCAGCGTCACCGCGACCAGCCCCAGCACGCGCCCGGTGAGCGTGCGGCCGGGACGCGGGCGTGTCATTGGTTGACCTCGAACTTATAGCCCACGCCGTACACAGTGCGCAGCGACCACGGCACGTTCTCCTGCGGGAGCTTCTGGCGTATGCGCTTTATGTGGGTGTCCACGGTGCGGGTGTCGCCGAAGAAGTCGTAGCCCCACACGCGCGAGAGTATCTGCTCGCGATCGAACACCTGGCCGGGATGCGACGCCAGCAGGTGCAGTATCTCGACCTCCTTGGGCGTGCAGGGCAGTATCTTGTCGTATGAGCGGATCTCGTAGTTGTCCAGGTTTATCTCCAGCCCCGGGAAGCGCAGCGTGGACTTGTTGTCGCTGGACTGCTCGTTCATGCGGCGCAGCACGGCCTTTATGCGCGCTATGACCTCGCGCGGGGAGAAGGGCTTGACTATGTAGTCGTCCGCGCCCAGCTCCAGGCCGAGTATGCGGTCGATCTCCTCGCCCTTGGCGGTCAGCATGATTATCGGCAGCGAGGAGTCCTTGCGGATCTCGCGGCAGACGTCTATGCCGGACTTCTTGGGCATCATCAGGTCGAGCACCATCAGGTCGGGGTGATCGCTCTCGGCGTGCTTGAGCGCGTCCTCGCCGTCGTAGGCGGAGGTATAGGGATAGCCCTCGTAGCTCAGGTACAGCCCCAGCGACTCGTGCACCACCGGATCGTCGTCGCAGATGAGTATATGTGGCAGCTTATTCATGAATATGGCCTCGCTTTCGATCAACAGACTGGGCCGCGCGCCTTCCCGCGCACAGGCTTCTACATATATTATACATTTTTCCCAGGTCAAATCAATCGGTTCTTTGGTAATGTCATATAAGTTTCAAAATTGCATAAGCGCCGCCACAATGGGCAGAATTATATTGTGCCAAATTAACCGCAGGGAGGGTATCGACATGGACAAGACCTCGACCAAGCCGCTGGACGTGAACTGCGAGCTGCTGATGGACGTGATATACGGCGCCAGCATGGGCGCCAGCGCCTGCCAGGCGCTTATGGGCAGGACGCGCGACGCCGAGATGCTGGGCAGCCTGAGCGCGCAGCTGGAGCAGTACAACGCGCTGTGCGCCCAGGCGCGCGCCGAGCTCAGCGCGCGCGGCCAGCAGATGCCCAGCGTCGCGCTGGGCGAGACAGGGCTCAAGCTGGGCGTGTTCGTGAACACGCTGATAGACGACTCGCCCTCGCACATCGCCGAGATGATGATGGAGGGCGCGACGATGGGCATAATCGACGCCACGCGCGCCAAGAACCGCTGCGCCGCGGCCGACGCGCAGGTGACCGGCATGGCCCAGCACCTTATCGACATAGAGCGCGGCAACATGGACGCCATGCAAAAGCGGCTCAACTGAGCGGCTTCGGCCCCGGACGGGCCGGCGGCAGGGCCAAAGGCGCCGGCGGCGGATCGCGCGACCCGCTGCCGGCGCTTTTTGCGCGCGCCGCGCTTTCGACGGATTTGTGCCCGAGTATTGTCCGCCGCGCGTAATCCAACCTTAACCGCCAGGCAGTTGGCAATGCACTGCGCTGGTGGCATAATATAGATGATTATCCGTATGCCCTGCGCCGCCGCGCGTGCGTGCGCGCGGGCTGACCGACATGGAGGTAGGATATGAGCGACCTGTTTATGCTGCTGGACGGCAATAACCTCATGTACCGCGCCTTTCACGCGCTGCCGCTGATGGACAACCGCCCCGAGGACCGGCGGGATGCGCCCATGGACGGCGATAACTATATATACACCAACGCGCTGCACGGGTTTTTGCTGATGCTGTTCAAGGTGCTGGAGGACTGCCAGCCGCGCTGGGTCTGCGCCGCGTTCGACGACCACGGCCCCACGTTCCGGCACGAGCAGTATTCGGACTACAAGGCCGGGCGCAAGCCCACGCCCGACGAGCTGCGGCCTCAGATGCGGGCGATACGCGAACTGCTGCCCGAGCTGGGCGTGCGCGTGGCGCACATGCCCGGCTACGAGGCCGACGACGTCATGGGCACGCTGAGCCTGAAGGCGCGGCAGCAGGGCGTGCGCACGCTTATAGTGTCAGGCGACCGCGACATACTGCAGCTCGCCGATGAGACCGTAAACGTGCTGTATATAAAGCAGGGCATACGCGACACGGTGCTGTACGACCCGGCCGAGATAGAGCGCCGCTATGGCATACCCGCGCCGCGCATAGCCGACATGAAGGGCCTGATGGGCGACGCCAGCGACAACATACCCGGCGTGCCGGGCGTGGGCGAAAAGACCGCGCTCAAGCTGCTCAAGGAGTACGGCGCGCTGGAGGACGTGCTCGCGCACGCCGGCGAGGTCAAGGGCAAGCTGGGCGAAAAGCTGCGCCAGTACCGCGAGCAGGCCGAGTTCTCCAAGCAGCTGGCCACGATAGACCGCGACGCGCCGCTGGAGCTCGCGCTGGACGAGTGCGCGCTGTTTGCGGGCGGCGCGGACAGGTGGGCCGAGCCGCGCGCGGGCGACGCACTGCCGCTGGAAGTGAGCGCGGCCGGCCGCGCGCAGCTGGAGCGCTTCGGCCTCCACGCGGCGCTGCGCCGGCTCAGCGCCGATGCGCCGCAGCAGGCCGCGCCGGCGCGCGCGCGCACGCGCGACCGGGTGACGGACGCCGCCGCCTGGCGCGCGGCGGTGGCGGCGCTGGACATGCCCGCCGCGGTCTGCCTGGAGGACGAGGGCGGCGGCTGGCGGCTCAGCGCGGCCGATGCCGCGCGCGAGGTGATATATGAATCGCCGGCGGCCGAAGTGCCGGAGTTCGATCTGGTGGGCCTGGCCGAGATGACCGAGGAGCAGCGCGCGCGCATCGCCGGCGGCGCGCCGGTAGAGCCGCCCGAGTGCGGGCTGCCGCCGGGCAGGTACATCTCCCACGACATAAAGCGCATGTGGCGCGCCGGGTTCGAGGCCGAGTTCGAGTTTGACACGATGCTGGGCGCGTACCTGCTGGATTCGGGCGCGGCGGGCAAGTTCACGCTCAAGTCGCTGCGCGAGGCGGCGCATCTGCCCGAGGAGCTCAGCGCGGCCGCGGCGGTGTACGAGCTGGCCGCGGCCCAGCGCGCGCGCATGGAGCGCGAGGGCTCGCTTGAGCTGTACATGCAGACCGAGCTGCCGTTCGCGCGCGTGCTGCTGGACATGGAGCGGCAGGGCTTTGAGATAGACTGCGCCGAGCTGAGGCGGCTGGGCGATATATTCTCGGCGCGCATAGCCGAGCTGGAGCGCAACATATACCACCTGGCCGACGTCGAAGCCGCGGGCCGGTTCCCGCCGGGCGAGTTCGACGGCGTGAACCTGATGTCGCCCAAGCAGCTGGGCGAGATGCTGTTTGACAAGCTCGAGCTGCGCATAGGCGGCGCGCGCCCGCGCAAGACCCAGCGCGGCTACTCGACCGACGCCGAGACGCTGGAGGCGCTGGCCGAGGAGCACGAGCTGGCGCGCGCGATACTGGACTACCGCAAGTACACCAAGCTGCAGAGCACCTACATACAGGGCCTGCTCAAGCAGGTGGTGCTCGACGCGCGCGGCGCAACCGGCCGGATACACACCTCGTTCGATCAGGTCGCCACGGCCACCGGGCGGATATCCTCGCTCGAGCCCAACCTGCAGAACATACCGGTGCGCACCGAGCTGGGCCGCGAGATACGCGGCGCGTTCATAGCGCGCCAGGACGGCGAGCGCGGCGAAAAATGGGTGCTGCTGGACGGCGACTATTCGCAGATAGAGCTGCGCGTGCTGGCGCACATGGCCGAGCACGGCCGGCCCGAGGGCGAGCGCGCGATGCAGCGCGCGTTCCGGAACGGGCTGGACATACACGCCGCGACGGCGGGCGAGGTGTTCGACACGCCCTACGACCAGGTGACGCGCGAGCAGCGCTCGGCGGCCAAGGCGGTCAACTTCGGCATAGTGTACGGCATAAGCGATTTCGGTTTGGCGCGCAACCTGGGCATAAGCCGGCAGCGCGCGCGGGAGTACATAGACCGCTACAAGGAGCGCTATCCGGGCATACGCGAGTTCATGGACGCGCAGGTGCGCCAGGGGTATGAAAAGGGCTATGTGTCCACGCTGATGGGCCGGCGCAGGTACCTGCCGCAGCTCAAGTCGTCCAACTACAACCTGCGCTCGTTCGGCGAGCGCGCGGCGATGAACTCGCCCATACAGGGCACGGCGGCCGACATAATAAAGCTGGCCATGGTCAGGGTGGCGGCGGCGCTGCGGGCGCAGGGGCTGCGCGCGCGGCTGATACTGCAGGTGCACGACGAGATCATAATCGAGGCGCCCGAGTGCGAGGCCGAGCGCGTCATGGCGATAATGCGCGAGCAGATGGCCGGCGCGGTCCGGCTGGATGTGCCGCTGGACGTGGACATATCCAGCGGGCGCAGCTGGATGGATTGCAAATAGCGCGGCGAGATTGGCGGGGGATTAGCTATGGCGGAAGCGAAGAATGGGTCAATATGGGTACTGGGGCTTACGGGCGGCATAGCGTGCGGCAAGAGCTCGGCGTCCTCATTCCTGGCGGGACTGGGCGCGCATATAATCGACGCGGATCGCATAAGCCGCGCCGTGACCGCGCCCGGCGGCGCAGCGCTGCCCGCGATAGAGCGCGAGTTCGGGCCGGCGGTGTTTGACGACGGCGTGCTCAACCGGCGCGAGCTGGGGCAGCGCGTGTTCGCCAACGACGCGCTGCGCCGCCGGCTGGAGGCGATAATCCATCCGCTGGTGCAGCAGCAGACGCTCCACGACATACGCGAGCTGGAGGCCGCGGGCGCGCCGTGCGCGGTGCTGGATGTGCCGCTGCTCTATGAGACCGGCATGGACGTGCTGTGCGACGAGGTGTGGCTGCTGGCGGTGCCGCCCGAGGAGCAGCTGCGCCGCGTGATGGAGCGCGACGGGCTCAGCGAAGCCGAGGCGCTCAGCCGCATAGAGTCCCAGATGCCGCTGGAACAGAAGCAGGCGCTCTGCGATCGGGTGATATGGACGAACAACAGCATACAGGCGACGCAGCGCGAGCTGGAAGCGCTCTGGCAGCTGTGGAGCAAAAAGGTGGAAAAGAGTGGAAAGGCATATAGAGCAGAAGCAAGGTGATCGGTCAAACGGGCGCGGGGCGCGGCGCGGCTATCTTGAGCGTGAGCGCGCGCGTCGGCGGCAGCGCAGGCAGCGCCGCAACATGCTGCTGGTGTGCGCGCTGTGCATTGCGCTGATAGGCATAATCGGGCTTTACTACCTGACGGACTTTCTGGACTGGGCCAAGGTGCGCAACTATCCGCTGGAGTATGCGGAACTGATCGACGCGTACGCCGAGCAGTACCAGCTCGACCCGGCGCTGGTCTGCGCGGTGATATACGCCGAGAGCAGCTTCCGGGAAGGCGCGGTGTCGGTCGACGGCGCGCGCGGGCTGATGCAGATAATGCCCGATACCGGCGAGTGGATAGCGTCCAAGCTCGGCGAGGCCGATTATAGCGCCGAGCGCCTGTTCGAGCCGGAGCTCAATATACGCTATGGCTGCTGGTTTCTAAACTATCTGTTCAATCGATTCGCGGGCGATTCGCAAAAGGCGCTGGCGGCGTACAACGCCGGGCAGGGCAATGTGGACAGCTGGCTCAAGCGGCCCGAGTGCTCGTCCGACGGCGTTACGCTGGAGCACATACCGGTGCGCGAGACCCGCAACTACGTAAAGAAGGTCAAGGCGGCGCACGACGTGTACCTGGAGCTGTACTACGCCGAGCGCATGCAGACCCAGACCGCGCGGGCCGGGCTCGTGCCGGCGCGCGGCGCGCTCGCGCTGTGACGCGCCGGACAGGTCTTAACGCTATTCGACCAGAGGACGTCGGGCATCCGCAGGCGCGGCCCCGACGGGCGAGCCGCGCAGGCGGCGGAGAGGCGCAAATGAAGAAGATAATGCTTATGGCGCTGTGCGCGATTGTCGCGTGCGCGCTGGTGTGCGCGGGCGGCAGCGCCCAGGAGTGGACGGCGTCGTTCATAGCGGCGATGGTCACCGACACCTCGACGCTGTTCAACCCGCTGAAGGCGACCAATCGCGACGTGCTGTCGGCCGACATGCTGGTGTACGAGAGCCTGATCGAGCTGGATGAGACCGGCAAGCCCGTGACCTGCCTGGCTGAGAGCTGGACGGCCGAAAACGCGGGCTGGGACTGGTACTTCTCGCTGCGCGAGGGCGTGCTGTTCCACAACGGCGCGGAGCTGACCGCGGCGGACGTGGCGGCGACGCTCAACTACATCGTGACCAACGACTGCGGCGTGTGGGCGCAGCCGCTGGCCGCGACCGTGGAGTCGTGCGAGGCCACCGACAAGTATACGCTCAAGATAAAGGCGCGCGCGCCCAGCTATGCGCTGCTGTACGCGATGACGTTCCCGGTCGTGCCGGAGAGCGAGCTGAACCAGGCGCTGCCGTCGGGCACGGGGCCGTACAAGGTCGTGCAGGCCTCGGCCGGCTCGCTGATGCGGCTGGAGCGCAACGACAGCTGGTGGAAGCGCGCGCCCACGCTGGACACGATCGAGATACGCAACTTCGCCAACTTCGACACCGCGCTGGGCCAGCTGGACATAAAGGCGGTCGACGCGGTGGCGACGCGCTCCACTGCGGCGGCGCGGTTCAGGGGCGTGAACGCGTACAGCGTGACCGACTACGTCACGCGCCAGCTGGAATGCCTGGTGCCCAACCTGGACGGCGACAGCCCGGTGAGCGACCTGAACGTGCGCAAGGCGATAATGGAGGCGCTGGACAAGCAGGCGCTGATAGACAACGTGTACCTGGCCATGGCGACGCAGGCCGACGCGTGCGTGGCGCCGGGCAACTGGCTCTATGAGCCGCTGGCCGAGGTGTATGACTCCGACAAGGACGGCGCGCGCGCGTACCTGGCGGCGGCCGGCTGGAGCGACGTCGACGACGACGACATACTGGAAAAGGCCGGCGAAGATCAGACATACGACCAGCTGGACATAAAGCTGATTACTTACGAGGAGCCCGACTTCCCCGCGCGCCAGGACGCCGCGACGCTGATCGCCGAACAGCTCAGCGCCGTGGGCTTCAACGTCAGCGTCGAGGTGATGGAGCAGGACGAGCTGCTTACCGCCGTGGACAAGGGCAACTACGACCTGGCGCTGGTGGGCTACTATCTGAGCATGGTGCCGGACTACACGTTCATGCTGGGCAGCGACGGCGACTCGAACCTGAACGGCTATTCGTCCGAGGCTATGGACGAGGCGCTCAACGAGGCTATGACCTCGGTCGCCGAGGGCGACTTCCAGAGCGCGCTGAGCCGCATACAGACGCTGGTGGCGCAGGATCTGCCGGTGCTGTCGCTGTACTTCAGGGGCGGTTCGCTGGTCAGCCATATGGACATGAGCGGGCTGTCGGGCCTGACCGAGATAGATACATACAACGGCCTGGAATACTGGCAGGGCTCGGATCTGAGCTGAGTCCGCGCGGGAGGGGATATGGCCATGCTGAGCGACATAAGCGGCCCGGCGGATCTGAAGGCGCTTGACGAGGCGCAATTGAGCGAGCTGGCGCGCGAGCTGCGCGCCGAGATAATAGGCACGGTGTCGCGCACCGGCGGCCACCTGGCCAGCAACCTGGGCGCGGTCGAGCTCACGATAGCGCTGCACCGCGCGCTGGACTGCCCGCGCGACAGGCTCCTGTTCGACGTGGGCCATCAGGCGTATGCGCACAAGCTGCTGACCGGGCGATACGCGCGCTTTGGCACGCTGCGCCAGCAGGGCGGCATAAGCGGCTTCCCACGGCGCAGCGAGAGCGAGTACGACGCGTTCTCGGTGGGGCACGCGTCCACGGCGATATCGGCGGCGCTGGGCATGGCGCGGGCGCGCGACGCGCTGGGCGAGGATTACCAGGTGGTGGCGGTGGTGGGCGACGGCGCGCTCACCGGGGGCATGTGCTACGAGGCGCTCAACGATCTGGGCGCCTCGCCGACGCATATGACGATAGTCTTAAACGACAACGAGATGTCGATAGCGCGCAACGTGGGCGCGCTGTCGCGGTATCTGACGCGGCTGCGCAACTCGCCCGCGTATCGCGCGACCAAGGCGCGGGTGCGGCTGCGGCTGGCGCGGGTGCCATTGCTCGGGCCGCGGCTGCTGCGCGCGGCGGAGCGCGTCAAGGACGGGCTCAAGCTCATGCTGGTGCGGGGCTCGTTCTTCGAGATATTCGGCCTGGAGTACGTGGGCCCGGTCGACGGGCACGACCTGCACGCGCTGGGCGAGGCGCTGGAGTACGCCGCGCGCGCGGTGCGGCCGGTGCTGCTGCACGTGATAACCCAGAAGGGCCACGGCTACGCGCCGGCCGAGCACAGTCCCGAGCGCTTCCACGGCACGGCGCCGTTCTTCGTGGAGACGGGCGAGGCGCAGTCCGTGCCGGCCAGGCTCAACAGCGACTATATGGCCGATGCGCTTTCGGCGCTGATGCGGCGCGACGCGCGCGTGGCAGGCATAACCGCGGCGATGCCGGCGGGCACCGGCATGAACCTGGTGGCGCAGCGCTGTCCGGGGCGGGTGTTCGACGTGGGCATAGCCGAGGAGCACGCGGTCACGCTGGCGGCGGGCATGGCGGCGGCGGGCGCGCGCCCGTTCGTGTGCCTGTACTCCACGTTCATGCAGCGCGCGTTCGACCAGCTGTTGCACGACGTGGCGCTGGACGCGCTGCCGGTATGCCTGCTGCTGGACAGGGCGGGCGTGTCGGGCGCGGACGGGGCCACGCACCAGGGCGTGTTCGACCTGGCGTATCTGAGCATTGCGCCGGGGCTGAGGGTGATGTCGCCGCGCTGCGGCGCGGAGCTGAAGCTGATGCTGGAGTTCGCGCTGGGGCTGAACGCGCCGTGCGCGATACGCTATGCGCGCGACGCCGACGCCGAGCTGTGCGGCGGCGTGGCGCCGATAGAGGACGGGCGCTGGGAGCGGGTAGCGCTTGCGGACGGCGCGCCGGACGAGCTGCCGGAAGACGCGCCGGGCGTGACGCTGATAGCTACGGGCTGCATGGTCAACACGGCGCTGCGCGCGGGCGAGCGGTTGCGGCGCGAGGGCGTGCGCGCGCGGGTGATAAACGCGCGGTTCGTGCGGCCGCTGGATCAGGCCCTGCTCGGCGAGGTGCGCGGCGACGTGGTGACGATAGAGGACGGCGTGGTCGGCGGCGGGTTTGGCGAGTCGGTCAAGCTCGCGCTGGCGCGGCGCGACGAGCGCGGGGGCCCGGGCGCGCGGGTGCTGTGCCTGGGCTATCCGGACGAGTTCATAGAGCACGCGAGCCGCGGCGCGCTGCTCAGGCAGTACGGGCTGGACGCGGAGGGCGTGGCGCGCAGCGCGCTGGAGTGGACGCGGCGGCCAAAGAGGGAAGTGCTATGACGGAGAGACTGGATCAGGCGCTGGTCAGGCGCGGCCTGATAGACTCGCGCGAGCGCGCGCAGGCGCTGATAATGGAAGGGCGCGTGTACATATTCGAAAACAAGGCGCTCAAGCCCTCGCAGAAGGTGGGCGAGCAGGACGAATTGACGATACGCGGCGAGCTGGATCCATACGTGAGCCGGGGCGCGCACAAGCTGGCGCGGGCGCTGGAGTCGTTCGGCGTGGATGCGCGGGGCGTGGCGGCGCTGGACATAGGCGCGTCGACCGGCGGCTTTACCGACGTGCTGCTGCGTGCGGGCGCGCGCCGGGTGTACGCGATCGACGTGGGCTACGGTCAGCTGGCGTACAAGCTGCGCGCCGACGCGCGCGTGGTGGTGATGGAGCGCACCAACGCGCGCTATATAGAGCCGGCGATGTTCGAGGACGCGCCCGAGCTGGGCGTGACCGACGTGAGCTTTATATCGCTAAAGCTGATACTGCCGCCGGCGCTCAGGATAGTGCGCAACCGGTTTGTGGCGCTGATCAAGCCGCAGTTCGAGGCGGGGCGCGAGCGCGTGGGCAAGAAGGGCGTCGTGCGCGATCCCCGGGTGCATGAGGATGTGGTGCGCTCGATAGTGGAGTTCGTGCCGGAGCTGGGGTGGCACGTGCAGGGGCTGGACTACTCGCCGATAACCGGGCCCGAGGGCAACATAGAGTTTCTGTGCGATATGGTGCCCGGCGCGGAGGGCTCGCTGGACGTAGGAGCGATACCCGAGCTGGTGGCGCGCGCGCATGCGGCGCTGGATAAGCGCGGGTGATGGAGGGCGCGGCGAGCCTGATGGGTGAGTTCGTGCCGGAGCTGGTGCGGCACGCGCAAGGGCTGGACAATTCGCCGATAACTGGGCCCGAGGGCAACGAAGAGCTTCTGTGCGATATAGTGCCCGGCGCTGATGGTTTGCTGGACGCGGGGATGATATCCGAGCTGGTGGCGCGCGCATGGTGCGCTTAACAGGCACGGGTGATGGAGGGCGCGGCGTGTTCGATGGGTGAGTTCGTGCCGAAACTGGGGTGGCATGTGCAAGGGCTGGACTACCAAACGATCACTTGGCCCGAGAGCGACATGGTGTTCTTGTATGACATAGTGCCTGGCGCGGAGGGCTCGCTGGACGTAGTGGCGCTACCCGAGCTGGTGGCGCGCGCATGCGGCGCTGGATAACGTGGGTGATGGAGGACGCGGCGAGCCTGATGGGTGAGTTCGTGCCGGAGCTGGTGCGGCACGCGCAAGTGCTGGACAATTCGCCGATAACTGGGCCCGAGGGCAACATAGAGTTCATGTGCGACATGGTGCCCGGAGCGGAGGGCTCGCTGGAAGTAGGAGCGCTACCCGAGCAGGTGGCGCGCATGCCGCGCTTAACAGGCGCGGGTGATGGAGGACGCGGCGGCGGTGGGCAAAGCTATACGCAGAAAATGGCTCGGGCGGAATGCCCGGGCCCTTGTCGTATGCGCGCCGAACGCGTGGCCCAGCGGCGCGCATACGGGAGCCGGCACGGCGATGCGAGCGTGCGCTCCGGCCCGGGTCTGTGGAAAACCCGGGCGTGTGCAAGCGGTAATACGCATAAACTCCGCGCCCGCGGGGTAGTGTGACCTGCATAAACTGCGAATACGCATAACAGCGCGCCGCGCATGCAGGCGCGCTTTAACGCTGTGCGGCGTTAAAATGCGCAGGTTTTGTTTATTTTAGGGAAAAACTCGCTCAGATTTGCAAAAAGCCTTGTATGTTTATACATTGTCAGATATACTGTATATTATGGGGGTGGTATGCAGTGGAAGTGACGCGCGTGGGCGTGTACTGGAACTCGGGCAAGGCGCATGGCCTGAGCTGCGCGCGGGAGCTCATGGCGCTGCTTGCGGGCGCGGGGCTCGAGCCGGTGCCGGAGCGGGCGCTGGCGCGCGCGTTGGATATGGGCGAGGGCGTCGAGCTGGAGCGGCTGGCCGAGTTTTGCGACGTTATAGTCGTGCTGGGCGGCGACGGCACGCTGCTGGCGGCGGCGGTGCCGGCGGCGCGGTGCGACGTGCCGCTGCTGGGCGTGAACATAGGGCACATGGGCTTCATGACCGAGACCACGCCCTCCGAGCTGCCCGAGGCGGTCGCGCGGCTGCGCCAGGGGCGGTTCGACATAGAGCGGCGCATGATGATATCGGCCGAGTGCGACGCCTGGCCGGCGCAGATCGCGCTCAACGACATTGTGATATACCGCATGGCCGGCGAGCTGCACATAGTCGAGACGCGCGTGAGCGTGGGCGGCGCGTGCCTGGGCCGGATAATGTCGGACGGGCTGATCGTGGCCACGCCGACCGGCTCGACCGCGTACTCGCTGTCGGCGGGCGGGCCGGTCGTCGACCCGCTGCTGGACTGCATACTGGTCACGCCCATCTGTCCGCACTCGCCGCTGTCGCGGCCGGCGGTGCTGCCCGATTGGGAGCGCGTGCGTATAAACACGCCCGCCGACGGCGCCCAGCTGCTGCTGTCGGCCGACAGCCGGCCGCCGGTGCAGGTCGCGCCGGGCGCGAGCGTATATATATCAAAGAGCGAATTGCGCGCGGGCTTTGTGCGGTTCAACCGCCGCAGCTTTTACGACGCGTTCAGGCTAAAGATAAGCGAATGGAGCAATTAAGCGAAATTGGGGGGATCAAGGGGATGAAATCGGTACGCCACGCGATGATACTGGACATAATAGAGTCCATGGACATCGAGACCCAGGAGGAATTGGCCGACGAGCTGCGCGCGCGCGGCATCGTGGTGACTCAGGCCACGGTATCGCGCGACATAAAGGAACTCAGGCTGCTCAAGGTGCTCTCGGACAACGGCGGCTACAAGTACGCCACCGTCGACAAGGCCGAAAAGGGCCTCAGCGAGCGCTTCATACGCATATTCTCGGAATCCGCGCTGTCGATGCAGTGCGCCGAGAACCTGATCGTGATAAAGACGCTCTCGGGCAGCGCCAACGCCGCGGGCGAGGCGGTCGATTCGCTGCGCTGGAGCGAGATAGTGGGCTCGCTCGCCGGCGACAACACGCTGCTTGTTATAGTCAAGGACAAGGAACACGTGCAGTCGGTCATGGACAGGTTCAATGCCATGATGAAGAAGTGACGCGGAGGCCGTGAAGTGCTTATAACGCTTGATATACGAAATATAGCGCTGATAGACCGGCTGACGCTGGAGCTGGCGCCGGGGCTGAACGTGCTGACCGGCGAGACCGGCGCGGGCAAGACGATAATAATCGACTCGCTGGATCTGGCGCTGGGCGGGCGCGCCGATAGGGAGCTGATACGCACCGGCGCGGAGCAGGCCGAGGTGCAGGCGCTGTTCGCGCTGGATGCGGGCAGCGCGGCGCAGCTGAGCGAGCTGGGCGTGAGCGCGGAGGACGGCCAGCTGCTGATAACCCGCCAGCTGTCGGCGTCGGGGCGGAACGTGTGCCGCGTGGGCGAGCGCATGGTGTCGCTGGCGCAGCTCAGGCAGATCGCGGCGTGCCTGGTAGAGATGCACGGCCAGCACGAGCACCAGGCGCTGACCGATCCGCGCCAGCAGCTCAGGTATCTGGACGCGTTCGCGCGGCGCGAGCTGTGCCAGCTCAAGGCCGACGTGGCGCGCCAGTATGGCGTGTGGCGCGAGCTGCGCGGCCGCATGCGCGCGCTGAACGTCGACGAGCGCGAGAGCGCGCGCCGCGTGGAGCTGCTCCGGTTCGAACAGAAGGAGCTGGACGCGCTCAAGCTCAAGCCCGGCGAGGACGAGCGCATACAGGCGCGGCTGGACGAGATGCGCGGCTGCGAAAAGAGCAGCGAGTGCCTGAGCGAGGCCAATTCGGCGCTGGATGGCGAAAGCTCGAGCGCGCTGGATCAGCTGAGGCGCGCCGCGGCGGCGCTGGAGCGGCTGAGCGACGCGGGCGAGAACTACGCCCAGCTCAGCGCGCGCGTAAACGACATGCTCTACCAGCTGGAGGACGTGGCGTTCGAGGTGCATGCGCTGCGCAGCGCGCAGGAGTTCGACCCGCAGCTGATGGAGCGGCTGGAGGGCCGGCTCAGCGCGCTCAATTCGGCCAAGGCGCGCTATGGCCCGACGCTGGGCGACGTGATCGCGCGCCAGGCCGGCATAGCCGAGGAGCTGGAGCAGATAGCCGACGCCAAGCGGCAGTTCAAGGTCTATGCCGAACAGCTAAAGCGCGAGCAGTCGGCGCTGATACGGCTGTGCGAGGCGCTGACGCAGGCGCGGCGCGAGGCGGCGCAGCGGTTCGCGCAGCGGCTGCGCGAGCACCTGGCCGATCTGGGCATGGCCAAGGTGGAGTTCACGGTCAACGTGAGCGAGCACAGGCAGGCCAGCGCGCTGTCGCCGCTGGGTTGGGACACGGTGGAGTTCCTGATGTCGGCCAACGCCGGCGAGGCGCTCCGGCCGCTGAGCCGGATAGCCTCGGGCGGCGAGCTGTCGCGCACCATGCTGGCGCTCAAGGCGATAGCGGCCGACGCCGATTCGATAGGCACGATGATATTCGACGAGATAGACACCGGCATATCGGGCCGCATAACGCAGGCCGTGGGCGAGAAGATGGCCAGCATAGCGTGCGCGCGCCAGGTGCTGGCGATAACCCACCAGGCGCCGATAGCCGCGCTGGCCAACGCGCAGTACCTGGTCGAAAAGCGCGAAGAGGGCGGGCGCGTGTTCACGCATGTGCGGCGACTGGACGAGGAGCAGCGCGTGACCGAGCTGGCGCGCATAATGGGCGGCGACGACGCGGCTTCGCTCAACCACGCGCGCAGCATGCTGGCCCTGGCGCGCCGGCGGCGCGAGGAGCTGGCGCGCGCCGCCGCGCCGCAGCCGGACGCGGGCGGCCGGTAGCGCTCAGCTCTCTATGCCCTCTATGAAGGCCTCGGCCTGAGCGAGCGTGTCGGTCAGGTAGCCGGCCTCAAGCTGCGCGATCAGCTCGGGTTCGAGCGTCTCGCGCGATATCGTCGCGCTGCCCAGCTCGCGCAGCTGGCCGTCGGTCAGGCGGCGGATCGTAAGGCGTGTGCCGCTGAGCTGCAGCACGCAGTGGCGGCCGCATGGGGAGTCGAGCGTGCGGCTGAGCGTCGCGCCGTCGGACGAGAACGAGAGCACCTGCCAGTCGGGGTAGAGCGCCTCGAGCCCGGCGCGGTCGACGCCCTCGCCGTCGCAGACCAGCGCCTCGGTGGCGGCGTCGGCGTGGTCGCAGCCGGAATAGCGCGTGGTCAGCGTCAGCAGCGTGCCGCGGGGCATGGTATCGCGCTGCGCCGCGGCCTGTTCGGAGCCCGTGGGCGCGCGCAGCGCCAGCGCGCAGGTCACCGCCGCCACGGCCACGAGCGCGCCTACGGCGACGAGCGCCAGCGTGAGCCGGCTGCGCGCGCTGAACCAGTCAATGAACTTCAATATGGATCGCCTCCGCATCGTGTTATATCAGAGTTTGCCCGGCGAGCGGACGCGCGATGCAAAAAATCAAGCGCAGGGGAGATGTCAAGAAAATGAAAATCGAAGCGATAGCCGGCCTGGAGGCGCGGCTTGCGGATTCGCAGGACGCCGAGCCGCTGGGGGAGGGGCACTGGGCGCTGGATCTGTACGACGCTCAGCCGCCGCTGACGCTGGAGCTGGAGTTCGGCAAGCAGGGCCTTGAAGTGACGGCGGCGGCAGAGCTGCGCTTCAGCGAGGAGCTGGACGGCTACTACATGGCCGAGCGCGTGACCGACGCGGCGCAGGTGCGCGCGGAGCTGCTCAACTGGGTGCGGCAGGGCGGGTAGATGATTACGGCGGCGAGCGGAGTGCGCTTGACCGGCTGTGCGGCGGCGAGGTTTGGGCACTGCGTGCTTTTGTGCAGATGAGTTAGAGCGGCTCTGTAACCTGCCTTGCATGGTTGCACAGACTACGGTGGATCGCTCTGCCGCAATGGCAAGGCGCGCAATGGAAAGCGGGCCGGAATGCGACATGCGCGGCGTGCACATAGCGGCGCGCCGCCGGTCGGCGTGGGCGATGTTGAGTTGAAGCGCTTAACGCCGGTGCAGCGGGCACGCGGAGTGCGTGCGCTTAAGTTGGTAGAAAGGGTGTACAGTATGCGGGTGGATCTGCTTTGGCTGCGATAGCACTCGCAAGTCACATGTCCAAGCCGCATGTATTCGCGGGCTGAAGTAGATCACTCTGCTGCAATGGCGAGGCGCGCAATGGAAAGCGGGCCGCGGATCGCGACATGCGCAGCGTGCACACAGCGGCGCGCCGCCGGTCGGCATTAGCGACGTTGAGTCGAAGCGCTAAACGCTGGTGCAGTGGCACGGGGGAATGCGCTTAAGCTGGTAGACAGGGCGCACAGTATACGGGTGACACTGCTTTGGCTGCGATAGCGATGGTACTCGCAGGTCGCATGTATGCACGGACCGATGTAGATCACTCTGTTGCAATGGCGAGGTACGCTATGGAAAGCGGGCTGCAGATCGTGATTTGCGCAGCGTGCACACAGCGGCGCGCCGCCGGTCGGCATGGGCGACGTTGAGCCGAAGCGCTAAAGCTGGTGCAGTGGCACGAAGAATGCGCGCGCTTAAGCAGGTAGACAGGGTGCACAGTATGCGGGCGACTCTGCCTTAGCTGTGACAGCGTTGGTATAACGTGCAAGTCGCAAGCCCATCTTGCATAAACGCGTAGACTGAGATGGATCACTCTGCCGCAGTTGCAAGGCGCGCAATAGAAAGCGTGCCGCGGTTCACAACATGCGCGGCGTACATATAGCAGCGCAGCACGTGTCAGCATAAGCGACGTTGAGCCGAAGCACATCTGCAACATACACGCGCCAGGCGCACGCCTCGCTTTGTAAACAGGGTACCCTGCACGCGGTCGGCTTAGCGTTGACCACGATAGCGATGTCATAACCCGCGATCAGCACGAGTATACCTGTGATGTCAGCAACGCCCCGCAGCGCTGCATGCACGTATGAAAGCTCAGCAAGTCGCGCAATATCGTGGCGGTCAACAGTTTGAGGGAACGCGACAGGCCAGCGCCCGCATATCAAACAATTTAATCATCAAACAACAGATCCGGAGGCCCGGGAGGTGTTGTCGCCCCTCGAGCCTCCGGATCATGCGCATCATGTAACCATAATCCACTCGCCGCCAACCCGGCGACGCCCTGCCATCAATCCAGCTCATCCAGCGTGAGCTCAAACCCGCGCCCGAACTCGGCCATGAACTCGCGCAACTCGGGCAGCTCCATGGCCGCAAGCTGCTGCGCGATGCTCTCCCTGGCGCGCGCGAATTCGGAGTTGCCCGCCTTGAGCTCCTCGACGCACTTTATGTACGCGCTGAGCTTGTCGGCGGCCTTGACAATGCGCCACTCGCGGCAGGCCTCGTCGGGCGTGAGCAGCGGCTCGAAGTCGGCGCGCAGGTCGTCGGGCAGCATCGCCGTCAGCTTGCGCGCGGCGACCTGCTCTATCTCGCCGAACGCGCGCTTTATCTCGGGGTTGAAGTACTTTATCGGCGTGGCCAGGTCGCCGGTTATGACCTCGGGCGCGTCGTGGTACGCGGCCAACAGCGCTATCCGGCCCAGGTCGACCTGCGCGCCGCAGCGGCGGTTGGCTATCGCGCCTATGCCGTGGGCCAGCATGACCACCTGCATCGTGTGCTCAAGGTCGTTTTCGGGCTGAATGTTGCGCATAAGGCCCCAGCGCCGAATCAGTTTCATGCGGTTTATGTATGCAAAGAAGTTGCTGCTCATTGTACCTCCGATGACAAACTGTGCCGGCGCATGGCCGCCGACCCATCCAGACCGTCAATAAGCCCCGACAGGCGGTTGACTTCCATGCAGCCTTTTTGATTTGGACAGCTGCGCGATGCCGCAGCGCGACGTCGAATGGCCGGCTGTGCGTGACCGCGATTTGCGGAATCGAAAAGCGATGCTGCAAATGGAACCGGATTGTCCGATCGTGGACCGCCTGGTCAATAAACTGAATCTGCCGGCGACGACCGCCGGCAAATCCGGACTGCCGACATGGCCCGGCGGCTGGACAGCCGGTTTTGCTCCAAACAGCTCTTTTGAAACGCCCTGTAGGCGATGTCACAGAATCGCGCCAATACAGGCGGCATTCTGCTTTAATCGGCATGTTTGCCGACTGCTGTTGCGGGTTTGGCCAGGCATACCGTCCGCGGCAGTCTTTTCCAATAGACTGAATGTGCCGGCGACGACCGCCGGCACATTCAGTCAGCGCATGGCGCGCCCGCGCGTCAGCTCTTGGAGTGCTTGACGGTGGGTATCAGCTCTATCGCGCCGTTGGGGCAGGCAGACACGCACTTGCCGCAGCCCTTGCAGTTCCAGGTGATGACGTTGTGCATCTGGCCGGGCTCGCCCTGTATGGCCTCGAACGGGCAGGCCTGGCGGCACTCGTCGCAGCCATCGCACTTTTTGATGTGTATCAGCGCCATGCGCCGGAGCGACTCGTTGGCGCGTATCGCGCCGGTGGGGCACTCGTCGGCGCAGTTCATGCAGCCCACGCACTTGTCGTGATCTATCTGGGGCAGGTTGTCCTTCATCTCTATCGCGCCGAACTTGCAGCCGCGCGCGCACTTGCCGCAGCTGATGCAGCCCGCGCTGCACGCGTCGCGCACCGCCTTGCCCTTTTCCATCGCCGAGCACACGCGCATGACCGGGTAGTTGACCGGCAGCATCTGCAGCACGCCGCGCGGGCACACGCTCACGCACTTGCGGCAGCCGCGGCACTTGTCGGGATCGACCTCGGCCAGGCGCTGGTCGTTTATGTGTATCGCGCCGAACGGACAGGCCTGCTCGCACGCGCCCAGGCCCAGGCAGGCGTACTTGCACGCCTTGTCGCCCTCGCTGACCAGCGCGGCGGCGCGGCAGTCCTTGATGCCGTTGTAGTCGAACTTGATGCGGCAGCGCTCGGTGGAGCCGCGGCAGATGACCGTGGCCACCAGGCGCTCGCTGTCGCCGGCGTCCACGCCCATTATCTCGGCGACCTGCTTGGCGACCGGCTCGCCGCCGACCGGGCACAGGTTGGGCGCGGCCTTGCCCGAGGCCACCGCGTCGGCGTAGTTGTCGCAGCCCGCAAAGCCGCAGCCGCCGCAGTTGGCGCCGGGCAGGCAGGCGCGCACCGCGTCGCGCTTGGGATCGGTGGGCACGCTCAGGTACTTGGAGGCGATATAGATTATGCCGCCGAACACCAGCCCCAGCGCGCCGATTATGCCCGCTGCAATCAATATCTGCATAATCCAATACCTCCTACTGTATCATGCCGCTGAAGCCCAGGAAGGCGATAGCCATCAGGCCGGCGGTTATCAGCGCGCCCGGGAAACCGCTGAGCCACTCGGGCATGTCGGCGGTCTCGAGGCGCTCGCGTATGCCGGCGAACAGCACTATCGCCAGCATGAAGCCCAGGCCGCCGCCCGCGCCGCTTATGACGGCTTCGATGAGCGTATAGTCCGACTGTATGTTGAGCACCGTGACGCCCAGCACCGCGCAGTTGGTGGTGATCAGCGGCAGGTACACGCCCAGCGCCTGGTACAGCGGCATCGATATCTTCTTTATGACCATTTCGATTATCTGCACCAGCACCGCTATGACCAGTATGAACGCGATGGTCTGCATGTAGCCCAGCCCGAACGGATCGAGCAGGTACTTCTGCACCAGGTACGTCGCCAGCGACGCCACGGCCATGACGAACGTGACCGCCATGCCCATGCCCACCGCGGTGTCGACCTTCTTGCTCACGCCCAGGAACGGACAGCAGCCCAGGAACTTGGACAGCACGAAGTTGTTGACCAGTATCGAACTCACCAGCAACAGCAGTACGTTCATGCTACCCCTCCTTTACCGGCCTTGCGGCGCTCGTAGACCTTGAACAGCGCGTTGACCACGACCATCAGCAGGCCCAGCATTATGAACCCGCCGGGCGCCTGGGTGATTATCGCCATCGGCTGATAGCCCGCGGGCATGACCTGTATGCCGGCCAGCGTGCCCACGCCCAGCAGCTCGCGTATCGCCGAGAGCAGCGTTATCGCCAGCGTGAAGCCCAATCCCATGCCCAGCCCGTCGCAGGCGCTCTCCAGCGGCGGGTTCTTGCTCGCGAACGACTCGGCGCGCGCAAAGATTATGCAGTTGACGACTATCAGCGGTATGAACACGCCCAGCGACTCGTACAGCGACTGCACGAACGCCTGCATCAGCAGCTGCACTATCGTAACGAACGTGGCTATGACCACTATGAACGAGGGTATGCGAATCTTGTCGGGTATCGCGTTTCTGAGCAGCGATATCACGACGTTCGAGCAGATCAGCACGAACGTCGCGGCCAGGCCCATGCCCAGGCCGTTGGTCACCGACGTGGTTATCGCAAGCGTTGGGCACATGCCCAGCACCAGTCGGAAGGTGGGGTTTTCGTTGAGTATGCCGTTTGCGACGATGCCCTTGAGTTTGCCCATGTCCTTCATGCCGCCGCCTCCTCACCGGAAATGTAGGCGCTGTAAAATGCCGCGCACTGGTCGACGCTGGCCTTTACGGCGCTGGACGTGACCGTCGCGCCGGCGAGCGTGTCCACGCCGTCGGTGGGCGCCACGAAGCCGCCCAGGAACTTGTTCAGGTAATCGCTCTCGAACGCGCGGGTGCCTATGCCGTCGCTCTCCTGCTGGCTGAGCACGTTTATCGCGGCTATGCGGCCCTGGACCACGTCCACGCTCAGCTCTATCGGGGCGGCGGTGTTGTAGCCGTCATACGAGGCCGTCGTGAAGCGGTAGCCCGCGACCTCGCCGCCGGTCAGCGCCTGCTCGACCTTGACTATCAGCGGGTAGTCGGCCTCGCTGCCGGCCATGCGGCTGGTGATGTCGACGAACTCGTCCGCGCCGTCCAGCGTGGGCAGCTCGGGCGCGCTCAGGAACTCGTCGTAGAACGCGACCGCCTGGCGCACCGCGCGCATGACCGCGGTCGAGGTGACCGTGGCGCCCGATATGCCGTCCACCGCGTCAAGCGCTGCGGAATCGGCGGCTATGCCGGCGTACTGCGCGGCGTATTCGGGCTGTTCTATGCCCTTGCCGTAGCCCTCGGACTCGCTGTTCTCGCCGACCTGCAGCCCGGTTATCGTGCCGTCGGTCGATATGCCCAGCGTGAGGCTGATGTCGCCGCCGTAGCCCGCCACGACCAGATCGAACGAATAGCCGACCTTCTCGGAGCCGGAGTAGGCTGCCTTGATCGCGCGTATAGTGTCGTACTCGCCCAGGAAGCTCAGCAGGTCGACCGACTCAAAGCCGCTCGCGCCGGGCAGCGTGTTCAGCCTGAACTCGTCCTCGGGGTCCATGGGCGTAGAAGCGTTGGGGGTCACGCCCAGCTCGGTCTCGGTCACGGTCGCGGCCGACTGCACGGCCTTCTTGACCGTGCTGGAGGAGACCGTGGCGCCGGTTATCGTGTCTATCTCGGCTTCCAGCCCGGTGCTGGAGGCGGCCTTGCCGGTGAACTGGCCCAGGAACGATTCCTCGGTTATCTTGGAGCCGACGCCCTGGGTCTCGTTCTGGCTGTCGACTATGACGCCGGTTATCGCGCCGTCCGCGGACACGCCTATCGTAAGGCCGATGACGTCCTTGTAGCCGGAGGGCGCGTAGTTGAGCGTGTAGCCTATGACGCTGTCGCCCTTGAGCGCCTTGTACACGGCGGTCAGCGAGGGGTACTTTTCGATGAGCGACGCGTCGTCCATCAGCTCAAAGCCGTCCGCGTCGGGGAACACGGCGTAGCGCGAGGCGTCCTCCTGCTGCTGCTGCTGGGCCTTTATCGGGCCCTCGGTCACGGCGTTGGTCAGCGCCAGCAGCAGCCCGGCCACCAGCGTGAACACCATCAGCCGCAGCGACAATTGCAAAAATTCACGCATTGAGTTTACCCCTCCCGTATACCTTAGGCGCGGTGTAGCGGTCTATCAGCGGCGCCAGCAGGTTCATGA
>CAWVGT010000109.1:0-57762 GCA_963928645.1 Candidatus Fimadaptatus sp. | reverse complement strand
GGCGGCAGATCACGCCATGGCGCTCCGGTGCGAAGAATCCAGAACACTCCGTTGATAAATCTGCGGTTGTCCTCCGCGATTCCGCCCCATTGCCCTCGCTGTCCCGGTAGCATTGGCTCTAAAATCGCCCACGCTTTGTCGCTGATATCATGCCGATGCTGTGATTTCTCCATGATGTCACCCTCTTTACTGTGATAGTGCCATTATATCACTTGCCTCGTGTAGACGCAACCTAGCAGCCCGACTCGCACGCCATTTGTTATGGTTCTATTGCGTCAACAATCTATAAATCAACTCACTGCCCATGAAGTCTGAGATGCAAAGCCTTCGCATGTTCAGCGACTTTATTTCGGGGAACATGTATATCACCTCTGAGAATGGTAACGAATCATCTGCTTTCCGCTAAGTGAAGCGCTAAAATGAAATCGCATTTCACAGATGCACGGGCATCTATTGAATGGCATCTGGGCAAGGCACTATCTGGCACCAGTTATACCAGACAACCGCAGTGGATGTATGCGTATCGCATATCGATCCGCAGCGATATCGCTACTGTCCCGCCATCCGGGTCAGCTGGCATGAGCACAGATCCATGTGTATCCGCAAAAGACGCGGCATATCTCGCCGTTCGCTCGATGCGCCCCCATCTCACTCCGTCCAACCTGCATTGTGCTGCCAAGCGCACACACAGAATAAGCCCTGCGCATCAGCGGCGCGCCCACTCGACACCCAGTGGCGCCGCAGCGCAGCCGCCCTTTGCAGCGCTAGCGCGACTTGTCCCGGCTCTCCCTCGCGCGCTGCGCCAGCCGGGTCAACGCGCCCTTGCCCAGCTTGCGCACCAGCGCATAGCGGATGCAGTTCGAACACCAATCGCACTCCGGCGCCGAATCCTGGCCGAAGTACTCCAGTATCGCATGGCGCAGGCACTCGTGCGTGCGGCAGTAAGCCACCATGTGATCCAGCTTCTCCAGCTCTCGCCGCTTGAATTCGGCCGCCTGCTCCGGCGTCAGCTCGCTGCCCAGCGCCGAATGCGATATCAGCCACTTGCACACCGATATGTCCGCCTCGCTGAACAGCAGTATGCAGTCGGCCTTCTCGCCGTCCCGGCCGGCGCGCCCGGCCTCCTGGTAGTAGCTCTCCAGGCTCAAGGGCATGTTGTAGTGTATCACGAACCTCACGTCCGGCTTGTCTATGCCCATGCCGAACGCGTTCGTCGCCACGATTATGTCCACGTTGCCGCTTATGAAGTCCTGCTGCGAGCGCTCGCGATCGTCGCTGCTCATGCCGGCGTGGTAGCGACCCGCGTTGAAGCCCTGCCGCCGCAGCGCCTCGCTGACCTCGTCGACCGCCGTGCGCGTCAGGCAGTACACCACGCCGCACTGGCCGCGCCGCTTGCGCAGCAGCTCGCTCAGCTCGGCCAGCCGGTCGGCCGGCTCGCGCACGTCGAAGTACAGGTTGGGCCGGTCGAACCCGGTCGAAACCTTCAGCGGCTCGCGCAGCCCCAGCAGCTGCTCTATGTCTCGCGCCACCGCTGCCGTGGCCGTGGCCGTGAACGCGCCTATCACCGGCCGCACCGGCAGCGACGCTATGAACTCGTCTATGCGCTGGTAGCTGGGCCTGAACGCGCTGCCCCACAGCGATATGCAGTGCGCCTCGTCGACTATCACCGCGCCTATGCTCGGCGCGCCGCGCTTCCCCGCCGTCTCGCCGCTTATGAACTGCTTGAACGCCGGGTTTATCAGCCGCTCCGGCGCGACGTAGAGTATCTTGTAATCGCCGCGCGCCGCCCCCCTGAGCGTCAGCTCGATCTGCCGCGGCGTGAGCGTGCCGTTCACATATGCGCTGGGCACGCCCGCCGCGCGCAGCGCGTCCACCTGGTCGCGCATCAGCGCCACCAGCGGCGATATCACTATCGCCATGCCCGGCCGCGCTATCGCCGGTATCTGATAGCACAGCGATTTGCCCGAGCCGGTCGGCATGACCGCCAGCACGTCGCGGCCCGCTATCAGCGCGTCGATTATAGCCTCCTGGCCCGGCCGAAAGCTGTCATACCCAAAGTAGCGCCTGAGTGCCTCGTACTTATCCATATCCGCCCGCGCGACCCGCCGCCGCGCGCTCCTTTCGCCCGGACGCGCTCAGCGCGCCCAAGCGCCGCCGGCTCTCGCGCGGCGGCGCATTATTCACATATTCGGTTTACTTCTGCACCAGGTGCACCGCGAACCCGCCGATCTCCTCGGCCAGGTACGCCAGCGTGGGCTTGCCGCCCTTATACGCGATCGAGTCCTCGGCCACGCGCACGCCCAGCGCCTCCAGGTGCGCCATCGCGCGCGCCACGCTGTTGGTCGCGACCGCTATGTGGCCCTTCGTACCGCGGCCGGCGCCCTTCATCGCCTCTATCGCCGTGCCCGCGAACGCCGACGCCGCGCCGTCGCTGACCGGCCAGCCGAACAGCAGCGCGAACCGCTGCGCCACCGCCAGCGCCTCCGCGCCGTCCGCGCAGTTTACGCCCACATGCCGTATCTCAAAGCCCAGCATGTGCCTGACCGCGCTGCGCGTCAGCTCCTCTATCGCCGCAAAGTCGCCCGCGTCTATCAGCTCGGGCTTTACCATCCAGCTGCCGCCGCATGCGACTATCTTATCCGAGGCCAGGTAATCGTTCAGATTGCGCTCGTTTACGCCGCCGGTGGGCATGAACCGCATCGCTCCATACGGCGCCGACACGGCCTTGATCGTGGCCAGCCCGCCCATCTGCTCGGCCGGGAAGAACTTCACGACCTTCAGCCCCAGCTCGAGCGCCTGCTCGATGTCGCTGGTAGTGGGGCAGCCCGGGAACACGGGCACGCCGCGCTCCAGGCAGTGCTTGACCACGCGCGGGTTGAACCCGGGCGTGACTATGAACCTGGCGCCCGCGGCCAGCGCGCGGTCGACCTGCTCGATGGACAGCACCGTGCCCGCGCCCACCAGCATGTCGGGCAGCTCGGCCGATATGCGCCTAATCGACTCCTCGGCCGCGTCGGTGCGGAACGTTATCTCGGCCACCGGCAGCCCGCCGGCCGTCAGCGCCCGCGCCAGCGGCACCGCGTCCTCGGCCCGATTGAGCTTTACCACCGGCACTATGCCCAGCGCCTCTATCTTCTTTATCATATCCATGGCAATACGGCACTCCTTTCGCCCCGGCTCAGTTCGACGCGCCGCCGCGCGCCCGGCCGGCTCTGCGCTCCCATGTACATAATGATACCACCGCGCCCCGCGTTTTTCAACCGCCGCGCGTTAAATGCCGCGCAGACGCGCCGCGCCGCCGCAGATCAGCTCATCCGCGGCGGCGCGCGCCGGTCACGCGATCTCGGCGAACTGGCTGCGATAGAGATTGGCGTACATGCCGCCGCGCGCCAGCAGCTCGTCGTGCGAGCCGACCTCGCGTATGCGGCCGTCCTTCATGACGATTATGCGGTCCGCGCCGCGTATCGTGGACAGGCGGTGCGCGATTATTATGCTGGTCTTGCCGCGGGTCACGTTCGCGGTCACGCGCTGTATGTGGCGCTCGGTCAGCGTGTCGACGGACGAGGTGGCCTCGTCCAGTATGAACACCGGCGGGTCGCACAGGAACGTGCGCGCTATGCTCATCAGCTGCTTCTGCCCCTGGCTCAGCCCGCCCGCGTCGGCGCGCAGCATCGTGTCGTAGCCCTGCGGCAGCGTGTTTATGAACTCGTCCACGGTTATGTCGCGGCACAGCTCCTTGACCTTGTCGGGCGAGCGGCGCTCGGGCGGCGCGGCGTAGGATATGTTGTTGAGCACGGTGTCCTCGAACAGCCAGCTGTCCTGCAGTATCAGCGCCAGGTAGCTGCGCAGCGTGGCCAGCGGTATCGTGCGTATGTTGATGCCGTCGATAGTGATCTCGCCGTCGGTGCACTCGTAAAAGCGCATCAGCAGGCTGATTATCGTGGTCTTGCCCGAGCCGGTCGCGCCGACTATCGCGACCTTCTCGCCCGGCTTTACGGTGAACGATATGTCCTCCAGCACCGGGGTCTCGGGGTTGTACGCGAAGTTCACGTGCTTGAACTCTATCTCGCCCCGTATCTCGGACGGCTTGGGGAAGGTCGTGCCCGCCGCGGGCAGCAGCGGCTGATCGGGCTCAGGTTCGGCGTTGAGCACGCTGAACACGCGGTCGCACGCCGCGAGCGTCGCCTGCAGCATGTTGACTATGTTGGCCGTGTCCACTATGGGCGCGGAGAACTTCTTGGCGTAGAGCGTGAACGTCGATATATTGCCTATCGATATGCCGCCCGACACCGCCAGCAGCGCGCCGAACGCGCAGATGCCTATGTAGTTCAGGTTGTTTATGAAGTTCATCTGGGGCATCATCGTCGAGGACACGAACTCGGCCTTGGAGCCGCTCACGCGCAGCGACTCGCTCATCTCGTCGAACTTGCGCTCGTTGTAGTCCTCTATGCCGTAGACCTTGATCGTCTTTTGAGCGGTTATCATCTCCTCGGCATAGCCGCACAGCCGGCCGAACCAGTTCTTCTTTATGCGGAACAGTATGCGCGCCTTGTTCTTGACCACGCCCGCGACCACTATCATTATCGGCACCGTGACCACGAACACCAGCGTCAGCGGCGCCGATATCATCAGCATCATCCATATCGCGCCGACCAGCGTCACAAACCCGGTCAGCAGCGTTATCGCATCCGAGGACACGGTCTCGGAGATGTTGTCGATGTCCTCGACCAGTATCGCGAGTATATTGCCCTTGGTGTTGCCGTCGAAGAAGCCGACCGGCAGCCGGCTGAGCTTGCTGAACACGTCGTGGCGCAGGTCCACGACCACGTTCTGTGCGGTGCGCAGCATCAGCACGCCCTGCAGCACGCTCAGCACGTATGTGCCCAGGCCGATAAGCACTATGTATATCACATTTCTGAGCACGGTGTCGAAGTCTATCGCGCCCTTGCCCAGGTTGAGCGCGTCCACTATTATGCCCGTGACCTGCGGTATCACCAGTGCCAGCAGGTTGGACGCTATCACTATCACGGCCACGCACATGAACATGCCCTTGTACCTGAACAGGTACTTGAACAGCTGCCACAGCGCGCCGAACTTGTGCTTCTGCTCTATCTCCTGTCTGAGCTTCATACCGCCACGGCTCCTTCCCCGCCCACCTCTACGTTCTGCGTTGCGCAGATCTCGCGGTAGGTCTCGCAGTCCCTTATCAGCGTTTCATGCGTGCCCAGCCCCTTGCACTCGCCGTTGTGCATCACCAGTATCTGGTCGGCGCTGCGCACCGAGGCTATGCGCTGCGATATCAGCATGACCGAGGTGTGCGCGTAGTTGTCGCGCAGCGCCTTGCGCAGCTTGAGGTCGGTGCTGTAGTCCAGCGCCGAGGACACGTCGTCCAGCACGACCAGGTCGCTGTCGCGATACAGCGTGCGCGCCACGCTCACGCGCTGCTTCTGGCCGCCGGAGAGGTTGTTGCCGTTTTGCGATATCATATAGTCGTACTTGCCGTCCAGCTCGCCTATCAGATCGGCTATCTGCGCTGACTCGACGGCGTTGTCCAGCCGCGCCTCGTCCAGCTGCTTGTCCAGCAATATGTTGTCGCGTATGCTCATGGCGAATATGTTGTACTGCTGCATCGCGGCGGTTATCTTGCGCGTGAGCACTTCCTTTTCGTACTCGCGTATGTCGCGGCCCTCCAGCAGTATCTCGCCCGACGTGGGCTCGTAGAGCCTGAGTATCAGGTTGAGCAGCGTGGTCTTGCCCGCGCCGGTGTTGCCTATGACCGCCAGCGTGCGACCGCGCGGTATCACAAAGCTCACATCGCTTATCGCGTCCACGCTCGAGCCCGGATAGCGGAAGCTGACGTGGCGGAACTCGAGCACCGGCGGCTCGTTGCCGTCGTCGTCCAGCACGCCGTCGCGCTGGGTGCCGTAATCGGTGTGCGCGTCGTCGTCCAGCACGCGGTTTATGCGCTCGGCCGAGGCATTGGCGCGCGAGAACATCATGAACATGCGCGGTATCATGTTCATGGCATTGAGCACCATGTTGATGTAGTTGAGTATCGTGACGACGCTGCCTATCTGCAGCCCGCCGGCCTCTATGCGGAAGCCCGACACGTACAGCACCACCGCCGTGGTCAGGCTGGATATGAACGCTATGCCCGGGCTCATGAACGCGTTGAACGTGCCGGCCTTCATCTCCTGGCGGCGCACCTCATGCGACTGAGTTTCGAAGCGGTCGAGCTCGTACTGCTGCTTGTTGAACGCCTTGACCACGCGTATGCCGTCCAGGTTCTCGCGCAGCACTGCGGTCATGCGGTCCACGGTGCGCTGCACGCGCATGTATATCGGGCGCGTGACCTTGTATACCGACGTGGACGCCAGCGCCAGCAGCACCATGCCCACCAGCATCACCAGCGTCAGCCACGGGTCTATCAGCAGCACCAGTATCACACCGCCAATCGCGGTGATGGGCGCGCGCATCATAAAGCGGGTCATCATCAGCAGCGTGCGTATCACGCGCTCCACGTCGTTGGTGTTGCGGGTGATGAGCGAGGCGGTCGTCACGTCCTCGACCGAGGCTATCGTCATGCCCTGTATGTGGCGGTATATGGCGTCGCGTATGTTGGCGCCTATCGCCTGGGTCGCGTGCGCCGACAGGAAGTGGCCGCCCAGGTTCATCGCCAGCGACGCCACCGCCACTATCAGCATCAGCACGCACAGCCGTATTATCGTGTCGGTATCGCCGGTGGCTATGCCGTTGTCTATGACCACGCCCATTATAAGCGGTATCAGCAGGTCGGTGAACGTGCCGCCGGCCTTGAGCACCATGGACCACACAAACGGCGCCAGCTGCGGCCTGATGTACGGAAACAGCTTTCTCATAACTGGAAGCATCCTCCCCCGATATTTATAAACAGCGCCCGTTTACAGCGTTGACATGCCTTCCCTGAGCCGGCACGACACAGTGACCGGCACCGCGTCGCCCCCGATCTGCTCCGGCGCGAGCATGTCCAGCATATAGCCCGCCGCGACCTCGCCCAGCTTGGCCAGCGGTATGTCTATCATTGTGATCGAAGGGTACACCAGCGTGAACGGGTGCGCGGTGGACAGGCAGATATGGCGTATGCGCTGCGGCGTGGACAGCCCGTCGCGCATAATAGCGTTTTGCACCATCCAGCCCAGCCGCGCGTGCGGCGTTATCGCCGCCTCAAACTCGCCCACGCGTATGTCCTCCAGCAGCGAGTCCAGCAGCTCCTCGTCGCTGCGCCCGTCGGCACGCAGCACCACGCGGCTGAGCTGCGCCTCCGGATATACGCGCTCCAGCGCCTCGCGGAACATGTTGAACTTGCGCGAGTGCAGCACCGCGCCGCTTTGCAGCGAGTAGTAGCGCACGCGCCGGAACCCGCGCCGCTTAAGCAGCGCCGCGCAGTCGCTCAGCGCCTCGCCATAGCCGCTGGGCAGCGCGAGCTGCTCGCCGGTTATGCCCTGCTCGCTGAGCGCCAGATACGGCACGCGCTCGGCGCGCAGCTCTTCGATCAGCTCGTCGGGCATGTCGTGGAACAGGAACAGCAGTGCGTCTATCCGCCCGGCGCGATACGCCGACAGGTAGTCCACGCCCGGCAGCACGTCGTCCTCGTCGCTGAGCAGCACCTGCGCATACCCTGCAGCGTCCATGCGCCGCTTTATGCCGCGCAGCGCGCGCGAAACCCCCAACGACAGGCTGTTGCCGCCCAGCACCACGCCCACCGCCATCGCCCGGTTTATGCGCATCGAGCGCGCGCTCTGCGACGGGCAGTAGCCCATCTTGCGCGACATGTCCATAACGCGCCGGCGCGTGGCCTCGCTTATGCGCCCGCCGGCCGAGTTGTTTATGACATATGACACCGTAGCCTGGGATACCCCGCACGCCTCTGCGACGTCCTTTGCCGTCACGGCCTTGCGGGAACCATGTTTTTGCATCGCCGCGCCTCCCGTCATCTGCCCTTGCGGGCCTGTGCTTATACGTATCACTTATACGTATAACCAGTATAACCCAACCCGCGCCGTTTGTAAAGGGTCGATTTGCGCATTTATGGCGAATTTGGGCCGGAGCGCGGCTGCATTCTTGTGAAATTGCGGCATTATTGCGCTTTTGTTTATTCTCCATGTGTCTATGTGAGCTCTCAACACCAGAAGGAAATCCAGTGATAACCATGCTACACCATGATTAAATCGCATCGGCCAACAGCGTAGAGCATCCGTCTATAAGTAAATCAGTCCGGAGCCTCAACATAACCATGCGCGGCGGCCAATTCGGCATATTAGCTCCCGATTTGATCTGCAGGAACGCTGTCCAGATTGCTCATAAACACATAGTGCACAGACCTGCGAGCCTTGTCGCCCTTGACAATCACCCCTATCAGTGCTATGCTTGCACGCAAGGCGTCGCTCGGACATACCTGTTTTGAATCCAACACGAGCCGCCGGTTCGCAATCATGCCGCGTTTCAACATTGCGTTTATTCAAAACATACTCATTCACACCTGTAAACATCATCTTCAGGAGGCGCTCGCACAATGTACGACACACTGACGGACAGCACGCTGCGGCTTGAGAACGGCCGCATATTCTTCGTTTACTGCGACGGCGCTCAATGGTTCGTAAGGCAGAGCTGGGACTCGCGGCAATCCCCCGGACACATATGGCTGATACCCGGCGCCGACGGCGAGCCGGCGCTGCATCTTGTTGACGCGCAGCTCGCCGCGCCCTACGCCGGCGATCTGACGCTGCGCATCGCCCGAGCGCAGGTCGAACGTCATCCCCGCTTTCCACACGCCGACGCGCTCGGCGGGCGCATCGACGTGAATCTGCCCGGCGCGCCCGAGCTGATGCGCGCGCTGGCCGCCTTCTACTGGGATACGCTATTGCCCTGCGTGGTGGAGCGCTCTGAACCCTGCTACCCGGATGGCTATGTGCTGTCCACGCTGCAGACCAATGTGTACGGCGGCACATACCCCGACGTCGACCACGAGTTCCAGTGCAAGGGCCGCATAGCGCTGGGCAGCGCGCTCGACCTGGATCTGGTGCGCCGCATGCTGGAGCTCGAGTTCAAGCTGATGCGCGAGGATCCGACCGGGCTGTACCGCAACCCCTGCGCCATACAGCGCGACGGCTCGCGCGAGTACCACGTGCGCCGCAACAGCCTTGACGGCCGGACGAACGCCGAGATGTTCCTGATAACCGGCAATGTCGAGGTGATACAGAGCGCCTGGCTGTATGTGGCGCTGCGCAAGGACTTTGACTGGCTGGGCGCGCACATATCCGAGCTGGAGGGCGCGGCCTCGCTGACCGAGGGCCTGATCGACCGCAACGGCCGGCTCTGGTCGGACGTTTATTACGAGGATCAGGTGATGAAGGACGGCAGCGAGTGCATGTCCGCGGCGCTGGCCGCGCATGCGTTCGGGCAGCTGGGCGAGCTGGAGGCGCTGCTGGGCCGCGCCGCACAGGCGGAGCACTACCGCACGCTCGAGGCGCGCCTGGCCCGTCAGCTCGTCCGGCCGCTGCCCGACGGCTTCTGGGACGCGTCCCAGGCGCGCTTTGTGGACTGGATAGACCGCAACGGCGAAGTGCACGATCACATACACCTGCTGGCCAACGTGCTGCCGGTACTGATGGGTTACTGCGACGCGGCGCAGCGCCGCGCCGTAGCCGCGCTGATTGAGCAGAATCTGGCCGAATATCAGCGCTTCCCCACGTTCATGGCCGCACGCATACAGGACTACACTCCCAGCGAGATTGGCGACGGCGGCCCATACGACCTGTGCGCTGCCGGGCGGTACTGGTGCTGGGACGCCGCGTACTGGCGCAGCCTCGGCCGCGGCGACATGCTGGCCGGCCAGCTCGCGCATGTGGCTGCACAGGCCGAGCTCGACAACTGGCGCATGGGCGAGCGCTACGACATGAACCACGTCTACTACCAGAGCGACGTGAACTGGCATGGCGCGGCCTACTACTACGAATACCCGAACGTATTCGCCTGGGTGCTGATTCACGACTATCTGGGCGTGCAACCCGCGCTGGACGCCGACCTGAGGCTCGCGCCGCTCGCGCCCACAGGCGCCTCGGTGCGGCTGGAGGGCGTGGGCATAGCATACCGCATCGCGGACGACGCGCTCGAGGTCGCCAACCTGCGCGCAGGTGACATGCAGCTGGCGCTCGACCTGAGCGCATATGGTGCGCGCGAGCTTGTGCGGCTCACGCTGGCGCCCGGTGAGAAGCGGCTGGTGAGTCTGAACTGAGCGGAGAACGGCCCTCCTGCGCGATCGGGCGTTGCGCGGGAGGGTTTGCCTTTGACAAGGCCTATTTGCCAGGACGGCTTAACTGGCTTGACCGATACGTCGACACGCGGGACTAAAGCGCATACATGAGCGCATATTCGAATTTGCCGCCGGCAATGTCAACCGTTTTTGTGCCCTATTGAGTGTCATTGATGTGGCAAGAGGTTCGCGCTTTATACCTGGGCTAGTCGATATGAACGTTCAGATAGGCGTTTTATATCAACATTATGTACCATCAAAAATCTCAGAGCCATATCGCATCGAAAACCCAATTTCATGGATGCGCAATGGCACACCGCCATTCGAGCCTTAAAACCTACAATACTTGGAATCCGCGAAGGCAGCAGGCCCATTTTACTGTTCAGCGGGCAATTGCATATATTCATGATGGTATAACAGCATGAATGAAGCGCCGCCCGCAGTTTACACGCAGCTTCTGGCAGGGCGCATCGTGCCTGCGTCGCCGGGCGCGCAGCTAACGCCTCGGCAGCGCTACCGAGGGCTGCCCTTTGCCCGCAAGCCGCTAGCGCATCAGCATCGCCGGTCGATGCAATCTGAACTGCCTGCACTGCTCCACGGCGTAGGCCAAAGAGCGTGCGCAGGAAAATGCCGAACTGTCGGAGTGCCAACTCATGTAATACTCGACCAGCTCATTGGTTGCGGCGCTTTACAGCTGGCCATCACCGACGGCGAGCCACTGGTAAGCCCTCACTTGCCCCGGGCAACCGAGTGTGTTGACATTTAGCAATGCGTCCGACGAACTGTCGCTCGACCAGATGGAGAGCGTCGCAGTTGGGTTCGATTGCATGCGGGACTGCCGCCTGTGCTGATAGGCGCATGCGGCAAGGGTTGAGCAATGATGGCTGGGCGGTCGGTGCACTGCCATGAAATGACATGATGCGAGCCGTCCACATCCGACAACAGCGCCTGGCGCATCTTGGCATGTTGCACAAGTCACATCTGTGCCACACCTTTACAGCTCAATTCAAATAGGCAATACGAGCGGGCTGCCCCATCCTGTTAATTTTCATCATCACCATTGACACCGCCGGTTCCGCGTGATAGAATAGTCAGCAATTAAATAACACAAAGGCTATGACGAAGAATGGTCAAGGCGCAGTGCGTCCCAGAGAGCCGGTGGTTGGTGCAAACCGGCACGCGAGCCCTTTGTCCTCTGCCTTTCGAGCCGGGCTCCTGAACCTCTTTCGGAGAGTTAAGTAGGGCGCCCCGTGCATGCTACGTCAGTGCATAGAAGTTGTTTGACTTCAAAGAGGTGGCGGATGGATATCCGCAATTTGAGTGGTACCGCGAGTGGCAAGTATGTTTCACCCGTCTCAAAGCGAGCACGTGCTTTGGGACGGGTGTTTTTTATCGCCCGGCAGGGCGCGGCCCGCCTGGCCGCCGGGTTCGCCCGCGGCGCCACAGTTTCCCGATTACTGAGCGCAGAAGGAGAAGTTGCAGCTATGGATTCGACCAAGTACCGCGTGGGCTATTTCCCCGTCGACACTAAGTACAGCAAGTGGTCTGAGCGCGACCACATAGAGCATCCCCCCATCTGGTGCAGCGTGGACATGCGCGACGGCAACCAGAGCCTGGTCATCCCCATGAGCCTGGAGGAAAAGCTGGAGTACTACAAGGTGCTGCTGGGCGTCGGGTTCAAGGAGATAGAGGTCGGCTTTCCAGCGGCCAGCGACACCGAGTTCGAGTTCCTGCGCACGCTGATAGACAACGGCATGATACCTCCGGACGTGACGGTGCAGGTGCTCACGCAGTGCCGCGAGCACATAATACGCAAGACGTTTGAGGCCTGCAAGGGCGCGCCCAGCGCGATAATCCACTTCTACAATTCGGTCAGCGTGGCGCAGCGCGAGCAGGTGTTTAAAAAGTCAAAGGACGAGATAAAGCAGATAGCGATCGACGGCGCGAAGCTGGTCAAGAAGCTGGCCGGCGAATACGAGGGCAACTTCCGGTTCGAGTACTCGCCCGAATCGTTCACCGGCGCCGAGCCCGAGTACTCGCTGGAGGTGTGCAACGCGGTGCTGGACGTGCTGGAGCCCGGGCCTGACAACAACGTGATAATCAACATACCGGCCACGGTCGAGATGAGCCTGCCGCACGTCTACGCCAGCCAGATAGAGTTCATGAGCGAAAACCTGAAGTACCGCGAGTACGTGACGCTCTCGCTGCATCCCCACAACGATCGCGGCACCGGCGTGGCCGATACCGAGCTGGCGCTGCTGGCGGGCGCGGAGCGAGTGGAGGGCACGCTGTTTGGCAACGGCGAGCGCACCGGCAACGTCGACATAATCACGCTGGCACTGAACATGTACTCGCACGGCGTAGATCCCAAGCTCGACTTCTCGAACATGAACTACCTGGTCGAGGAGTACGAGAAGTGCACCCGCATGCACGTTTACGAGCGCACGCCCTACGCCGGCGCGCTGGTGTTCGCGGCGTTCTCGGGCAGCCACCAGGATGCCATAGCCAAGGGCATGAAGTACCGCAAGCGCAAAAAGCTGCACGAGTGGAGCGTGCCGTACATACCGATCGATCCGACCGACATCGGCCGCACCTACGACGCGGACGTGATCCGCGTAAACTCCCAGTCCGGCAAGGGCGGGATCGGCTCGCTGCTCGAGCAGACGTTTGGCTACAACCTGCCGCCCAAGATGCGCGAGCACTTCAGCTACATGTGCAAGGGCATATCCGACCGCGAGCACAAGGAACTCAAGCCCAACGAGGTGCTGGACATATTCACCGAGAACTACCTGAACCTGCCGTGCCGCATCAGCGTGAGCGACTTCGACTTCATGCGCGAGAACGACACGGTAAAGATAACGATAACCTTCCTGCGCGACGGCGAAGAGACCGAGCTCGAGGCCGAGGGCAACGGCACCCTCAACGCGATAAACAACGCGCTCAAGGAGTTCACCGGCGAGGAGTACGCGCTGCAGGTGTTCACCCAGCACAGCATGCAGGGCCAGGGCTCGCGCAGCGTCGCGGCATCCTACATAGGACTTGAGCGCGAAAACGGAGATATGTTCTGGGGCGCGGGCACCGATACCGACGTAATTACCGCCAGCACCAAGGCGCTCCTGAGCGCGTTTCAGAACATGACCAAAGGAGGCAAATGATCTATGGCAATGACAATGACTCAGAAGATACTGGCCGCCCACGCCGGGCTGGACAGCGTGGTCGCCGGACAGCTGATAAGCGCCAGGCTGGACATCGTGCTGGGCAACGACATAACCACGCCCGTGGCCGTGAACGAGTTCAAAAAGGCGGGCTTTGAGGGCGTGTTCGATCGCGACCGGATCGCGATAGTGCTGGATCACTTCGTGCCCAACAAGGACATCAAGGCCGCCGAGCAGTCCAAGACCAGCCGCGAGTTCGCGTGCGCTCACTGCGTCAGCCACTTCTACGACGTCGGCAGGATGGGCATTGAGCACGCGCTGCTGCCCGAGCAGGGCATAGTGACCGCGGGCGACTGCATAATCGGCGCGGACAGCCACACCTGCACCTATGGCGCGCTGGGCGCGTTTTCCACTGGCGTTGGCTCCACCGACATGGCCGCGGGCATGGCCACGGGCACGGCCTGGTTCAAGGTGCCTTCGGCGATCAAGTTCAACCTGACCGGCAGGCTGCCGGGCAACTGCTCCGGCAAGGACGTGATACTGACGATCATAGGCATGATAGGCGTGGACGGCGCGCTCTACAAGAGCATGGAGTTCACGGGCGAGGGCGTGCGCGCGCTCTCGATGGACGACCGGCTCTGCATCTGCAACATGGCGGTCGAGGCCGGCGCCAAGAACGGCATATTCCCGGTCGACGACGTGACGCGCGCCTACCTCGCGGGCCGCAGCGAGCGCACCCCGGTAGAGTATGCGGCCGACGCCGACGCCGAGTACGAGCGCGTAATCGACATCGACCTGAGCGCGATTGTGCCCACCGTCGCCTGCCCGCACCTGCCCGAGAACACCCGCCCCGCCAGCGAGCTGCACGACATTGCCATCGTTCAGGTCGTGATAGGCTCCTGCACCAACGGCCGCCTGGAGGACATGGAGGCCGCGTACAACATAATCAATGGCAAGCAGATAGCCCGCGGCGTGCGCTGCATAATAATACCCGGCACGATGCAGATACTGCGCGAGTGCGTGCAGCGCGGCTGGTACACCGCGTTCATAGACGCGGGCGCGGTCGTGTCCACGCCGACCTGCGGGCCCTGCCTGGGCGGATACATGGGCATACTCGCCGCGGGCGAGCGCTGCGTGGCCACGACCAACCGCAACTTCGTGGGGCGCATGGGCCACGTGGACAGCGAGGTGTACCTGGCCTCGCCGCACACCGCCGCGGCCAGCGCGCTGGCCGGCTACATAACCGAGTACAAGGAGGCTTGAGCGATGAACGCCAAGGGCAAGGTATTCAAATATCCCGACAACGTGGACACCGACGTGATAATACCCGCGCGCTATCTGAACACGCCCGACGCGCAGGAGCTGGCGCAGCACTGCATGGAGGACATCGACGCCGACTTCGTAAAGCGCGTGAGCGCGGGCGACGTGATTGTGGGCGGCTGGAACTTTGGCTGCGGCTCGTCGCGTGAGCACGCGCCGCTGGTGATAAAGACCTGCGGCGTGGGCTGCATAATCGCCAAGAGCTTTGCGCGCATATTCTACCGCAACGCTATAAACATAGGCATGCCCATACTCGAGTGCGAGGCCGCGGCCGACGCCATAAGCGCCGGCGACGAGGTCAGCGTGGATTTCGATACCGGCGTTATAACCGACCTGACGACCGGCGAGTCGTTCCGCGCGCAGCCCTTCCCGCCGTTCATACAGAATATAATAAGAAGCGGCGGGCTGCTCAAGTCGCTGAAAGAAGGCGCGGCGAATGGATAAGCGGATAGCGGTGATTCGCGGCGACGGCATAGGCCCCGAGATAGTCGCGCAGGCGATGCGCGTGCTCGACCGCGTGGCCGCGCTGTACGGCCACAGCTTCGAGTACATAGACGTGGACATGGGCGGCTGCGCGATCGACCGCTGGGGCGACCCGCTGCCGGCCGACATGCTCAAAAGGTGCGTGGAATCCGACAGCGTGCTGCTGGGCGCGGTCGGCGGCCCCAAGTGGAACGACGTGCCCGGCCCGATGCGCCCCGAAAAGGGCCTGCTCCGGCTGCGCGCCGGCATGGGCGTGTACTCCAACAACCGCCCGGCCAGGATCTGGCCGCAGCTGGCCGACGCGTCGCCGCTCAGGCAGTCGATCGTAGACAAGGGCATAGACTTCATCATAGTGCGCGAGCTGATCGGCGGCATATACTTTGGCGAGCACCGCACCGAGGGCGATACCGCGATAGACGTGCTCCGGTACAGCCGTGCCGAGATAGAGCGCATAGGGCGCATCGGATTTGAGACTGCGCGCCGGCGGCGCGGCCGGCTTTGCTCGGTGGAGAAGTCAAACGTGCTGGATTCGAGCCGGCTGTGGAAGCAGGTCATGCACGAGCTGGCCCACGAATACCCCGACGTTGCGCTGAGCGACATGCTGGTCGACAACTGCGCGATGCAGATCGTAAAGGATCCTTCGCAGTTCGACGTGATCGTGACCGAGAACATGTTCGGCGACATACTCTCGGACGAGGCGTCCATGATAACCGGCTCGATAGGCATGATACCCTCGTCCAGCCTGGGCGCGAGCGCATGCGGCCTGTACGAGCCGATACACGGCTCGGCTCCGGACATCGCCGGCCAGGATATCGCCAACCCCATCGGCACCATACTAGCAGCAGCGATGATGCTGCGCTTCAGCTTCGACCTGCCGCGCGAGGCGAACGCAATAGAGGCCGCGGTGTCGGCGTTCCTGGACGCGGGCTATCGCACCGCCGACATAATGGGCGCCGGCGCGACCCGGGTCGGCTGCCGGCGCTGCGGCGAGCTGATCGCGGGATATCTGCAATAAGGCGCATGTTATACTGCGCGGACAGATCAAGCGACTGTCCGCGCCGTTTTGTCTGGTGCTGGCGGTTCGCTGCGCCAGTTATTAGGAGTTAAGCGCGGAGTGAAGGAATTGTCGCTGCGAATCGCACCTCAAGCGCGCACGTTGGCGCATGATCGTTTGACATCGGCAGCGCTGTTCGCACTCATGCGATTGCGCGGCGTCTATCATAAACGACCCGATACGAACGGCGCGGACAGGTCACTTCCTGTCCGCGTTCTGTCAATCGATTAAGCGGCTCGTGCGCTGACAAGCCGGCTCAGTATGCAATGGTTGCTTTCAATCATTGCAAATACAGTGCCCACGCATTACTATGAATCGCGCCGTACAGCAGCCACGACTTTACAAACAGCCTGAACGCGGACAGAGCGTCCCCCATCCATGTTCACGATGACCGAACCGAGCCGAATGCGGGCGACTCGGCTCAGCTTGCGCTTCCGGCTGTCATGGTTTGCAAATAACATAAAGCCATCTTTATGGCCATTGCAATTGCGGGTTTCTTTCATTCTGATCCAGGAACAGGCTTGCTGCAGGCTGTCCATACAGTTAAAGCTTTATAAACGGTTCTTGCGCGAACAAATCGCATCTTCACAGCATCGCCCAGCATATCGCCAGCTCCATATCAGCGCGCCACGCCGGCCACGCCCAGGCAGCGCTCGACAAACAGCCGGTCGTTGCGCGCCAGCTCCAGCTCGCTCAGCTCACCTGGCGTCACAAACTCAACTCCGCCGCAGTCCAGGCACTTCGGCTCGCCGCCCGCAAGCTCGCAACCGTAAAACAGCAACAGCAGCCCTGCGCCGCCCATGCCCTCCCAGTCGACTATGCAGTGCTCCAGCGCGCCCACGCGCACCTCGATGCCCAGCTCCTCCTGCAGTTCGCGCGCCAGCGCCTGCTCGGGCGTCTCGCCGCGCTCGAGCTTGCCGCCCGGGAACTCCCAGCGGCCCGCCTCCGCGCCGCGCACACGCCGCGCCAGCAGATAGCGCCCGTCGCGCCGGAGCACGCCTGCCACCACCGGCGTCATGGCGCATCCTCCTCCGCGGCGCTGAAGTCGAGCTGGTACTTCTTTACCATGTGATCCGGATAATACGACTGCTTGGAGCGCCGCAGCCCGGGTATGCCCATGTCCTCCTCGCGGTTTATCCAGCGCACGCCCTCAAAGCCGTGCTCGGCAAATTCGCGGTTTATGAATGCGTATATGCCCTCGTACTGGTCGAGCGCCTTTTCCAGCCGCACCAGCAGCGTGTCGCGCTCGCGCTCGCCCAGCGTGAAGCCGGCCATGCTTCCGTCCACCTCGACCACGCCGCCGCGCAGCCCCAGCAGGTGCATCGCGCCGAACGCCTCCGCCACCATCTCGCGCTCCTGCGCCGCCGCCAGCCGTTCGCCATCGTCCATGCCGCCCACGCGCTCGGCGTACCACCTGTCCCACAGCCGCAGGCATTCCGCCATGTCGCACGCCCGCAGCGGCCGATAGACGTATCGGCCCTCGTACGCGCGCATGAAGCGCGCCAGATGGTTGCGCTTGCCGTGATAGTTGCGGCCTTTTAGCGAAATCAGATCCTGCGCCCGGTATACATAGTCCTCGAAATCCTCCAGCTCCAGCTCGCGCCAGCCCAGCGGCATCGCTTCGCGCACGCGCTGAAGGTAGCCCTCGCCCACACTGGTCATGACCGGTCGCCAGCCCGCGCTGCGCATATCGCCGACGGCCAGCTCGAGCTGCGCCCGCGTCAGCCTGCCGTCGAGCGGCATCACCGGATACATGAGGCACTTGCCCGGCATGCGCATGCGCATAAACAGCGCGCCCAGCGCTATCGCCCACTCCACGCGCCAGCTCTTGCGCCATATGTACATGTCCGCAAACGTCAGCTCCGAGTTTTCAAATTCCTGAGCCTGTATGTACGGCTCCAGCACCGCTCGATCCATAAGCGCCAGCGGCTTGTACGCGAGCAGTCCCTCGCGCTCAGCCAGCAGGCAGTTGCCCCTCGATAAACCATCCTGGCCGCTCTGCGCGGCACACGCACAGGTATCCATATATCCCCCTTCATATTCAAACCGGTTGACCGCCGCTGCGGCACCGGCCGGGTGCCCACTCAAATAAGCCCACAGATAAATTGTACCCCGTTTGGACGCGTGTGAAACCGCCCGCGCGGCGCGCGCTCAACTTTTTTTGTCCGCCGCGGCGGCGCAGCCAATATTAGGTCATGGATTATCGATAGAATTCTAGCGCTATACTCATTGTGTTAACAAAAGTGCGCTATAATTTATACCGAAGGTGAGCCGGAAAGGAGGCCGTACAATGACGGTGAGCACAATATCGCAGCCCACGCTGCGCAGATTGCCGCGCTACCTGAGCTATCTAAAGTCGCTGGGACCCGACGCGCCCGAGTACATATCGGCCACGGGCATTGCCGACGCGCTGGGGCTGGGCCAGGTTCAGGTGCGCAAGGATCTGGCGCAGGTGTCCAGCTCAGGCCGCCCCAAGGTCGGATACGTAACGACTCAGTTGATAGACGAGATCGAGAACTTCCTGGGCTACAACAACGCGCACGACGCGGTGCTGGTCGGCGCCGGGCGGCTGGGCCGCGCGCTGATGGAATACGACGGCTTTAAGTCATACGGTCTGAACATACTGGCGGCGTTCGACTCCGACCCCGAGCGCACCGGCGCCACCGAATCCGGCAAGCAGATATTTACAATGGAGCGGCTGGGCGACATATGCCGGCGCCTGGGCGTGCACATAGGCATAATAACCGTGCCCGCGTCGCAGGCGCAGTCGGTGTGCGACGCGCTGGTCGAAGCCGGCATAAAGGCCATATGGAACTTTGCGCCGATTCACCTGTACGTGCCCGAGGGCGTGCTGGTGCAGACCGAGAACATGGCCGCGTCGCTGGCTATGCTGTCCAAGCACCTGGCCGAGGCCGTGCCCGAAAATGAGCGCGAAAACATGACAAAAATTGCGCATACGCCCGAGCGCAGCAGGGAAAACGCAGTATAGCATAGAATAATACAGTATAACTCGCGCCCGCAGGGGCGCATGGCGTTGTCAACCCAATATATTTCGATAAGGAAAGGTGTGTACGTACATGAAGATAACGATTTGCATCGGCAGCTCCTGCCATCTCAAGGGGTCCCGCCAGATAGTGGAGAAGCTGCAGCAGCTCGTCAACGACAATAACCTTCAGGACCAGGTGGAACTCGGCGGGCAGTTCTGCATGGGCGATTGCATGAACGGCGTTTGCCTGACGCTCGACGGGGAGAAGTTCTCGGTCAAGCCTGAAACCACGGAAGCCTTCTTTGAAAAGGAAGTGTTGGCTAAATGCAAGAATACCTGAAGCTCAAGCCCTCGGGCTGTAAGGACTGCTACAAGTGCATACGCTCCTGTCCGGTCAAGGCGATAAGCTTCGCCGACAACCAGGCGCAGATAATCGAGGACGAGTGCATACTGTGCGGCCAGTGCTACGTAGTCTGTCCCCAGAACGCCAAGCAGGTGCGCGGCGACGCACAGAAGGTGCGCGACGCGCTGCGCGCCGGCAAGCGCGTGATCGCCTCGGTCGCGCCCTCGTTCGTAACCGGCACCGGCTTTGCGGATATCGAGGACATGGCCGATACGCTGCGCCAGCTCGGCTTTGCGGGCGCGGAGGAGACCGCGATAGGCGCGCAGTTCGTCTCGCGCGAATATGAGCGCATGCTGGCGAGCGCGGGGCATGGACGCGTCATCATAACCAGCTGCTGTCCGGCGATCAATTCGCTGATACAGAAGTACTACCCCGACCTGCTCGACAAGCTCGCGCACGTGCTCTCGCCGATGCAGGCCCACTGCAAGGCGATCAAGGAGCGCGAGCCCGACGCGTTCACCGTGTTCATCGGCCCCTGCATCGCCAAGAAGAAGGAGGCCGACGAGTCCAGCATGGTCGACGCCTGCCTCACGTTCGACGAGCTGAGCGACTGGCTGGACGCGCAGAGCATCCGCCCGGTCTCCAAGCCCCGCGAGCACGCCGACGGCAAGCGCTCCCGCTTCTACCCCACCACCGGCGGCATACTCAAGTCCATGGATCTGCCCAAGGGCTTTGAGTACATCGCGCTGGACGGCACCGACAGCTGCATGGCCGCGCTCGACGAGATGCGCGCCGGCAGCTTTGACAACGCGTTTATCGAGATGAGCGCGTGCAAGGGCAGCTGCATAAGCGGCCCGATACTGCGCGAACACGCGGAGCGCCCGCTCACCGGCGTGCTCAAGGTCGCCTCGTATGCCGGCCATTCCGACTTCGAGGCCAAGGCGCCCGCCAACATGGCCGAGCAGTTCGCGCCCAGCGGCCTCAGGCGCGTGATGCCCGGCAGCGCCGCGATTCAGGAGGTCATGATCGCAATGGGCAAGACCTCCCCCGACAAGGAGCTCAACTGCGGCTGCTGCGGCTATCCGACCTGTCGCGACAAGGCGGCGGCGGTGTGCATGGGCAAGGCCGAGATCGGCATGTGCCTGCCGTTCCTGCGCGAGAAGGCCGAGTCCTTCTCCGACAAGATAATATCGTCCACGCCCAACGCGATAATCGTTATGAACGAGGATTTGATCGTGCAGCAGATAAACGCCGCGGCGCAGCGCATGTTCAAGCTTCGCTCGCCCGACGATATCGTGAAGGCGCCGATAGTCCGGCTGCTCGACCCCACCGACTACATGCTGGTCGTGCAGACCGGCAACAGCATCGTCAACAAGTGCCACTACATACCCGAATACAAGCTGTATGTCGAGGAGACGGTGACCTACGACAAGCAGTACAAGATACTCATTAGCATAATGCGCGACGTCACTGAGCGCGAACAGACCCGCGAACAGGAGCAGGAGCTCAAGCGCCAGACCGTCGAGGTGACGGACAAGGTCATAGACAAGCAGATGCGCGTGGTTCAGGAGATCGCGTCGCTGCTGGGCGAGACCACCGCCGAGACCAAGCTCGCGCTCACTAAGCTGAAGGATGCGATGCAGGATGGCAAATAATCTGTGCACCGATGTGGGATACGTATCGCTCAACAAGCATGGCGAGCAGCTCTGCGGCGATCGCGTCGAGATATCCTCAACTGATGATTCCACGATAATGGTGCTCGCCGACGGGCTGGGCTCGGGCGTCAAGGCCAACATACTGTCCACGCTCACCAGCAAGATACTCTGCACTATGATAGCCGGCGGCATGCCGATAGACGAGTGCGTCAACACCATCGCCAGCACGCTGCCGGTCTGCCAGGTGCGCAAGATAGCCTACTCCACGTTCACCGTGGTGCGCATGCTCGACAACGAGGTCTGCGAGCTGATACAGTTCGACAACCCCAACGTGATCGTGCTGCGCGACGGCAAGAACTGGGACTATCCTATGACCACGCGCGTGGTCGAGGGCAAGACGATACACGAGAGCCGCTTCCCGGTATGCGAAAACGACGTGTTCATAGCGATGAGCGACGGCGCGATATACGCCGGCATAGGCATGTCGTTCAACTACGGCTGGCAGCGCGACGACATCATTAAGTTCGCCGAGGAGAACTACTCCCCCGACAACTCCGCCAAGACCACCGCGGGCATTATAGCCGACGCCTGCAACGCGCTCTATCAGAACGAGCCCGGCGACGATACCACGCTGGCCGTGATGCGCGTGCGCAAGCGCCAGCAGGTCAACCTGGTCATAGGCCCGCCTTCCACGCGCGATCAGGACATAAAGATGATGAACCTGTTCTTCTCCAAGCAGGGCACCAAGATAGTCTGCGGCGGCACGACCGCCACGGTGGCCGCGCGCTACCTTGGCAAGCCCGTGGTGCCCACGCTGGATTACCCCGATCCCGAGATACCTCCGATAAGCCGCATAGCGGGCGTCGATCTGACCACCGAGGGCGTGGTCACGATATCGCGCGTGCTGGCGCTGGCGCAGCAGTTCCTGGACGGTTCGGATTCGGACGTGAGCTGGCTGGGCAAGAAGGACGGCGCGTCGCTGATAGCCAAGGAGCTGTTCGAAAACGCGACCGACATCAACTTCTTCGTCGGCAAGGCGATTAACCCCGCGCACCAGAACCCCGATCTGCCGATCACCTTTGGCATCAAGATACAGCTCATCGAGAACCTGAGCAAGTGCCTTGAGCGCATGGGCAAGCGCATTAAGGTGTCCTACTTCTGAGCACAAAGGGCGGTCTTTCCCAAGGCCGCCTCTTTTAAGCCCCAATACTTCAGCGCGCGCCACCCGGCGCGCCACCAGTACGGAGGATGCGCATGCGAATTTTTGATACCAACGTTCAGATGCTCAAATACGAGGTGCTGCGCGAGGTCGCGCGCCATGCCTACGCCGACAACCTGCCGGATTGCTACGTGGACATACCCAAGCAGCTCGCCCCCGGCCCCAAGCCCACGATGCGTTGCTGCATATACAAGGAGCGCGCGATACTCAACGAGCGCATCAAGCTCGCGATGGGCGGCGACAAGCAGAACGCCAACGTCATCGAGGTCATACCGATAGCGTGCGACGAGTGCCCGATAAGCCGGTATGAGGTCGGCATAGACTGCCGCGGTTGTATCGCGCACCGCTGCCAGGCCGCCTGCCCCGCCAACGCGATATCGTTCGACGATCATCAGAAGGCGCATATCGACCCTGAAAAGTGCAAGGAGTGCGGCCGGTGCGCCGCGGTCTGCCCGTACAGCGCCATCGTGCGCCACGTGCGCCCCTGCGAAAAGGCGTGCAAGGTCAAGGCCATATCGCGCGGCGCCGACAACGTGGCCCATATCGACGACAACAAGTGCATATCGTGCGGCGCGTGCGTGTATCAGTGCCCGTTCGGCGCCATAAGCGACAAGTCCTACATACTCGACGCGATCAACATACTGCGCGGCAGCGACAACAACGAGAAGTACAAGGTCTACGCCATAGTCGCGCCGTCGATATCCAGCCAGTTCCGCTACGCGAAGCTGGGCCAGGTGATAACCGCGCTCAAGGAGCTGGGCTTCTACAGCGTGGTCGAGGCTGCGCTGGGCGCCGACATGGTGGCCTTCTCCGAGGCGCGCGAGCTCGCCGAAAAGGGCGTGCTGACCAGCAGCTGCTGCCCCGCCTTCGTGACCTATATCGAAAAGACCTTCCCCAAGCTGGTCAAGTACATTTCGCACAACCTCTCGCCCATGGCCGAGCTAGCGCGCTATATGAAGTCCACTGACCCCGACTGCAAGATAATCTTCATTGGGCCGTGCACCGCCAAGAAGGCCGAGCGCCAGCGCGACCGCGTCAAGGAGCTGGTCGACTGCGTGTTGACGTTTGAGGAGCTGCAGGCGCTGATAGACAGCCGCGACATAGACATGTCCTCTCTCGAGGAGGACGTGCTCGACAACGCGAGCTACTACGGCCGCATATTCGCGCGCAGCGGCGGCCTGTCCGACGCGGTGCGCCAGGCCTGCAAGGAGCAGAACATAGACTTCGACTACCGCCCGATCGCCTGCGACGGCATCGAACAGTGCCGCATGGCGCTGCTCAAGCTGGCCGCGGGCAAGCTGCCCGAGAACTTCATCGAGGGCATGGCGTGCATTAGCGGCTGCATAGGCGGCGCGGGCTGCCTGACCCACGGCGCCAAGGACAAGAGCGAGGTCGACGCGTATGGCCACGAGGCCTTCGAAAAGTCGATAACCGACGCCATATCGATGACCGACGCGCTTTCCGGCAAGTAAATCAGGTTGACCCGACATGTGACGGCGGCCCTGCCCGCGGCGCTTTAGGTGCGGGTAGGGCCGCCGTTTTTTGTGCGCGCTCAGAGTCCGCACGCGCGCATGGCCGCACGCTCCAGCACGACGAGCGCGTCGACCTCGCGCCGGAGTAGCGGCGTGAACGCCCCGGCGGGCTGATTTCGGCACGCCAGGTTCATAGTCACGCCCATGCGGTTCATGTGATACTTGGCCGATGTCGGATACGCGCCGCGCTCCACGCCCGACGCGAACGACAGCAGCGCCGCCAGCTCCTCGATGCGCTCGCCCGAATCGCGCCAGTTGCGATACAGATAGCCGTACAGCGCTGGGTGGAAGTTGGCCATGACGCCGCTGAAGCCTGCGCAGCCGGCGCGCAGCGAATCCAGCAGCGTGGCTGAGTTGGCATTGAACAGCGCCGCGCGCTCGCCCAGCTGGGCCACGCGCCGGGCTATCAGCGCCGCGTCGCAGCAGGTGTCCTTGATAAACGCGAATCGGCCGCTTGCCGCCATGTGCTCCAACACGCGCGGCGTGAGCAGCCGCTTGTACGGATATGGGCACTCATACATGCCCAGCAGCACGCCGTCCAGCTGCGCCGTCAGCGCGTCCAGTCGGCTCAGCAGCGCGTCGTCCGGCTCATCCGGCGCTGCCAGGCGGTTGCTGACCAGCACGACCGCGTCCACGCCCGCGTCGCGCACGCGCTGCAGCTCGTGCGCCTGCGCCGGCGCGCTGTCCGACACGTGGCCCGACGCGACCACACTCACCCGCCCGTGCGCCCGCGCGACCACCCGGCCGGCTATCGCCGCGCGCTCTGCCTCGGTCAGCCAGAACATCTCGCTGGACTGGCATACCGCGAATATGCCGTCCACGCCGCTTTGCAGATACCAGTCCACTATCGCGTCCAGCGCGCCGAAGTCGACGCTGCCGTCCGCGTTGTAGGGCGTTATCATCGTTGGATATATGCCATGTCTTATAGCATTCATTTGCCAAGCTCCTTGCCTTGTGTCTTGAGCGCCTGCCGGCGCAATATGGCCATTATACCAAATTCCGGCAATGTTTGCACGCATATTATCACACCTGGCATGCCGCAAACCACGTTAGCATATCATTAAGGCGAGCAAAATTCGCATCAGCCGCTTGCATAAATAGCGAAATCATGGTATAATGCTGTCTATAAAACATTTAGGGGTGAATTCTGTGGACGACGTGCCTGAACCGGGTCGATCATCAACTGAATACCGTGGTCCGACGCGTGCGGGTAAGCTGGCGCCTTGATGGCACCGGCCGCTTTGCAGGCTTTTTTTGCGTAGTCTGACGACTGCCCGCTGCCGCCGGCGGTGTCTCACCGCCTAACCCAACGACTTTAGGAGTGTGAATTTTTACCTATATGAGTGCTGGTATACAGATCATTGTGCTGGTCATACTGCTTATGATGAGCGCTTACTTCTCTGCAACCGAGACCGCATTTTTGAGCATCAACCGCATTCGACTCAAATCCCAGGCCGAAAACGGCGACGACAAGGCCCGCCGCATACTCGCGCTGGCCGACAGATACGACGAACTGCTCATGGCCATACTGGTCGGCAACAACATAGTCAACATAGCCGCCGCTTCGCTGGCGACATTGATGTGCACGCAGTATTTCGGCGAGGCGAGCGTCACGATAAGCACGATCGTAATGACGATACTGGTGCTGGTGTTTGGCGAGGTCACTCCCAAATCGCTGGCCAAGGAGAATCCCGAGAGCTTCGCGCGCTTCTCCGCGCCGATAATGTCGGTGCTGGTCAAAATACTCCTGCCGGTGAGCCGCGCATTTATAGTGCTCAAGAGCAGCGCAAGCAAGCTGATACCCCATTCTGAAGCCAACGACAACGCCATAACCGAGGACGAACTGATGACCTATGTCGACGAGGCCGAGGACGACGGCGGCATCGACGAGCACGAGAGCGCGCTGATACGCTCCGCGATAGAGTTCCACGACCGCGACGTCGAGGAGATACTGACCCCCCGCGTCGACATAAGCGCGATAGAGGACACCGCCACCGTCGAGGAGATCACCCACACCTACGAGGAGACCGGCTACTCGCGCCTGCCGGTATACCATGGCTCGATAGACAACGTGATCGGCGTGCTGCACGAGCGCGACTTCTACTCCAGCCAGCTCAAGGGCGAGTTCAAGCTCGCCGATGAGATAGGTTCGGTGCTCTACGTGCAGGGCGGCCTCAAGATATCCGCGCTGATGCGCCGGCTCCAGCTGGAAAAGCTGCACATGGCGATCGTGCTCGACGAGTTCGGCGGCACGCTGGGCCTGGTCACGCTCGAGGACGTGATCGAGGAGCTGGTCGGCGAGATCTGGGACGAGCACGACGAGGTGATCGAGTTCTTCGCGCCTCAGCCCGACGGCTCTACAATAGTCAACGCCGGCGCCAACCTGGACGACATGTTCGAACACTTCGACTGGGGCAAGCTGCCCGACGACATAGACGCCGTGACCGCCAGCGGTTGGGCGATCGAGAACCTGGGCTATATACCGCAGGTCGGCAACAGCTTTGACTACGCCGGCTATCACGTGGAGGTCACCAAGGCCGACAAGCGCCATGTGCTTGAGCTGCGCCTTACGCCCATTGCTGACAAAGAGGTGCGCGAACCTGCGGGGCTGATCGAAGCCCCCGCTGAGGCCGAGTCCGACGCTTCGCAGCAGGACGATCAGGAGGACGACGACTATCCGATCGCAAACTGACGCTGTCCATCAGAATAAGACGTAGCAGGCCGAGCCCGCGCAGGCATACGCGTGGGCTCGGCTTTATAGTGCGGTCAGTGCGGCCATATGAGCACTAGCCTCACGGCCAATGCCGCGCCTGTCCAATCACGCGCATATCGTCGGCTCCATGTGGGTATCGAATCGCGCACCTGGGGCTGATCAACGCGACGTGCAGACGGAAGCGCGCCCTTTGCCAATATATGAGCGCGCCGCGCGGTCCTCTGACCGCACGGCGCGCTTCAGTCTATTGGCAAGGTATGCCGCACATGGGCCAATTTACCAAACGCGCCAAAGCAACTGGCAAAGCATGTAACTAAAGCGCCCAGCTGCTTATAGCAAACTGGTTTGCAGCATTGCCCGCAGGCTGCTAAAAAGCTGCCCGCAATACATCCATCTGTTCAGCCGCCAGTGGTATCAACGATAAAAGCGCGCCGCGCGGCCCTTTGACCGCGCGGCGCGCTTTTGATCGATATCGAATGGCGCCCTGCACTCCCCCCGGCCCGTCAGCCGGCGGTGTGGAACTCGGCGTCTATGTCGGCCAGCAGCTGGCGTATCGGGAACTTCTGCGGACACGCCGATTCGCACTTGCCGCACTTTATGCACTGCGAACCGTCGTGCTGCTCCTCGACGAGCTTGGCGTACACCTTGCGATAGCGCTCCATGTCGTCAAACATATAGCAGGTATCCAGCTCGCGGAATATGCGGCTGATATTGACCTCCTTGGGACAGTCGGCGCAGTAGCGGCAGCCGGTGCAGCCCACGCGCACGCGGCTCTCGTACGCCTTGCGCACTTCGGTCAGCAGCGCGCGCTCGGCATCGGTCAGGCAGTCCGTGCCGGTGTGCTCGAATATGCGCAGGTTGTCGACGAGCTGATCCATGTTGGACATGCCCGAGAGTATGACCTTGACGCCCGGCTGATCGTACAGCCAGCGGAAGCACCAGTCGATGTGCGTGCGCTCGCCGGGGAGTTTGGCGTAGACCTGCGCCACGTTCTCGGGCGGGTTCTTGGCCAGCATGCCGCCGCGCAGCGGCTCCATTATCACTATGCCTATGCCCTTTTGCGCCGCATAGCGCACGCCGTCCAGCGTGGCCTGGTTGAACTCGTCCAGCAGGTTCATCTGCACCTGCGCCAGCTTCCAGTCGTAGTCGTCCAGTATCTCGCGGAACGCAGCCGCGTCGTCGTGGAACGAGAAGCCCGGATAGCGGATCTTGCCCTTGGCCACCATGTCGTTCAGGAAGCGCTTGTAGTCCAGCTTGCGCAGCATGTCGAACCGCTCGCGGCCGATCGCGTGCAGCAGGTAGAAGTCCACATGGTCGGTCTGCAGGCGGCTGAGCTGTTCATCGAGCAGCCGCTCCATGTCGTCGTACTCCTTGACCAGCCACACCGGCAGCTTGGTCGTGAGCGTTACGCGCTCGCGGTAGCCGTCGCGCAGCGCCTTGCCCACCAGCACCTCGCTCTTGCCGTCATGGTAGCCATACGCGGTGTCCACGTACGTCACGCCGTGGTCGATAGCATAGCGTATCATCTCTATCGCGCGGGGCTCGTCTATCGTGCCGTCCGGCGCGGTGGGCAGCCGCATGCAGCCCATGCCCAGCAGCGACGCGCATACATCGGTGTTCGGAAATACCCTGTGTTCCATAGCTCATTACCTCCAGCGCATTTATCGATTGATTTAAATATGTGAGGCAATTTAACGCGGCCAGCGCGACGCCGGACGGCTTGTCACCGCGCGGCGTCGCGCGCCGCTAATCACTTAATCTCGTCGGCCGAGTCCATCGACTGGCCGGTCACCGGCTGCACGGTCTGGCCGTTGTACAGCGGTATCGATATCAGGAACTCGGTGCCCTCGCCGAGCTTGGAGTGCACCTCTATGTGGCCGTTCATGGACAGCACTATGTGCTTGACTATGGCCAGGCCCAGACCGGTGCCGCCCATCGAGCGCGAGCGCCCCTTGTCCACGCGGTAGAACCGCTCAAACAGGCGCGGTATGTTCTCCTCGGCAATGCCTATGCCGGTGTCGCTGCACGAGAAGTAGGCGGTGGTGTCGTCCTTGTACACGGCTACCGTCACGCTGCCGCCGTCCAGCGTGTACTTGATGGCGTTGTCGATCAGGTTGATGAGCATCTGCTTTACGCGATCCGGATTGCCCCAGATCAACGTCTGCGGCGCGTTTTCGGCGCAGTTGACGGTGATATGCTTCTGCTCGGCGTGCATGCGCAGCAAATCGCAGATCTCATTGGCCATGGTATTCAGCTGCAGCGCCTGCATCTCGACCTTGTCGTTGCCCGACTCGAGCTTGCTGATGGAGAGTATGTCGTTTATCAGCCGCGTGAGCCGGTCGGCCTCCAGCATGATTATGTTCAGGAACTTCTGCGCCATCTCGGGCTTGTTTATCGCGCCGGCCTGCAGCGTCTCTACAAAGCCCTTTATGCTGGTCAGCGGCGTCTTGAGCTCGTGCGACACATTGGCGGCGAAGTCGGTGCGCACCTGCTCCAGGCGCTTGAGCTCGGTCACGTCCTCGACCAGCGCCAGCGCGCCCACGGTATTGCCATCGTCGCGCAGCGCGGTCACATACAGCCTGAGCGGCCGGCGCGCGCGCCCTACTGCGGTGCGCGCCACTACGTCGCGCGTGTACACGCCTTCCTGCGCCATGGCATCGGTGAACACCGGATTGAGCCGCACGTCGTGCGACGCCTCGCTTATCGACATGCCCTCGGCCGAACCTACTATGCCCAGCATCTGCTTGGCGGCGGGGTTTATCAGCACTATGTGCAGGTCGCTGTCCACGGCGAGTATGCCGTTTTGCATCGTGTTTGTCACCATGTTCATCGCATGGTTGCGGCGGCGAACGCTCGTCCACTTGCGCTCTATCTGATCGGCCATCTCGTTGAATCCGCTTATCAGCCCATCCGGATCCGCGTGCTTGACCTCGATGCGCGTGGAGAACTCGCCATTTTCAAGCTGCCTGAAGCCTTCGCGCAACCGCTTGGCCGTATCGCCCAGCATCCGCGACATGAACCATATCAGCACCAGCGCCAGCGCCGGCGATATGGCCAGCCACATGCAGATTACGCGGATGCGCGAATCGACATCCTTGTACACCGAGCTCATTGACTTCACCAGGCGCAGCACCAGCGAGCTGGAATACGGCACCGCCACGTACAGCATATCCGTGCTGCCCTCCCGGCGCAGCCGGTGTGCGGAGGCTGCCGAAAACGCCTCGCCTATCTCGGGGTTCTCGTCGGTATCCAGCGTTATTGTGCCGCTGAGCGTGCGCGTATCGGCCACGACCGTGCCGTCCTGCTGAATCAGCTGTATGCGCATGCCCTCGCTGGACGCGACGTCGCGCAGCTGCTCCATAACGGCGCTGTCTCCGCTCAGGCCGCCTGTCTCCAGCATAGTGGCCAGCGTGCGCGCCTGCGCCTCGAGTTGATCCTGCGCGGCGTCTATCGCGCTGCTTCTGAGCACGCCGCTGGCGGCAAACCCCACGGTAAAGCAGGTTATGAGCGTGATGACAAGGGTGTAGATCGCAAGTCTTGGTTTCACACCTTAGCCTCGGGCTTGTCGTTGAGCTTGTACCCCACGCCGCGAATGGTCTCGATATAGTGCGCGTCGTCGCCCAGCTTCTGGCGGATATGGCGGATGTGCACGTCCACGGTGCGCGTCTCGCCGTAGAACTCGTAGCCCCAGATGCGATCCAGCAGGAAGTCGCGCGTGAGCACCTTGCCGCGCGAGATCACAAGCAGCTTGAGCAGCTCGAACTCCTTGAGCGTGAGCGAGAGCTTTTCGCCGTTGCGGAACGCCTCGTAATTGCTGGTATCTATCACCAGCGGGCCCACGCGCAGTATGCCCTCCTCGTCGTTTTGCGCCTGGGCGCGCCTGAGCAGCGCCTTGACGCGCGCTATCAGCTCGCGCACGCTGAAGGGCTTGGTTATGTAGTCGTCGGCGCCCAGCTCCAGGCCCAGCACCTTGTCGACCTCGTCGCCCTTGGCCGTCAGCATGATTATCGGTATATCCGCCGTAGAGGTATTGCCCTTGAGCCGGCGGCAGACCTCCATGCCGTCTATGCCGGGCAGCATGAGATCAAGCAGCACCAGCGACGGCCGCTCACGCGTGCACACCGTAAGCGCGTCCTCGCCGTTTGCAGCGGTCATGACGCGATACCCCTCATTCTCCAGATTAAAGGACAGCAGTTCGAGAATGTGAGCCTCATCGTCCACGGCCAATATCAATTCGTGTGCCATTTCAATCCCTCGCTTTTTCATTATTTGGTAGTCACGCTCGACGTTGAAAACTGTTCGGCGACCGCGCCGGCATGGCCGGACTCGATCGCGCGCGCGATCTGCCGCGAGTAAAGCTGCCGCTTCCGGGCATACCGACATCAAAAAAGCCGACGCCAGCCAAACGACGAGCGGTGCGGCCGCGCTGAGCGCGCCCCGACCTCCCGCGCTGAGCAGTATTGCTGAGCGGCCTATTCGAGCCTATAAATTCCTACCCTTCTTAACATTATAAATCATTCGAGGCATATTGTAAAGTATTATTTTCTCAATCAATACCAAACAAGTCCCGATAAGCCACAGAAAATGTCGGCGCACGGCGCGGCGCGGCCCGCATGACCGCCAATTTGCCCGTGCTGGCTGCGCCTTTGGCGAACCTGCCGCTCTGCGTCGCAGCCACAGGGCCAGCGCGCGCCGCATGCGCGCCAGCCGAAATAGCGGGCGCCGCTTTACGTTTCGGCGCCCGTGCAGAACGCTGACAGGCTCCGGGGCTGGACAAACGATTTATTGCAAACGGCTTTTTGAAACGGTCTATGAGAAGTGTTGCAAAACTGGTATGGAATAAGCAGCTTTCCGCTTTATTTGCACACTTTGCCGGCCACTTTGCATGTTTGGCCAGACAGACCGTATGCGGCATACTTTGTCAATAGACTGAGCGGGCGCCGCTTTACGTTTCGGCGCCCGCGCACAGCTTTTCGGGATCGACGTCGACCAGTATCACGTCGGCGCCGATTGCCTTTATGCTGCTCCAATGTATCTCATATCCCTGGCGCACGCCCTTTAGCATGTCGGCAAAGCACCGCGGCCCGGGCACCACGATCGACTCGACGCAGGCGGCGTCGCGCTCGAACACTATGTCTATCACGCGCCCCAGTCGCGCGCCGTCACTTACGTTTATCACTTCCTTGAGCCTCAATTCCGAAAAGGTCACGCGCACCACCCCAGCACAGCATATGCCGACGCGGCGCCAATGTTGCCTGGCCACATTTACACGTAGCGGCGCATCTCCTTGAGCGCGGCCTTCTCCAGCCGGGATACCTGCGCCTGCGATATGCCGATCTCGCGCGCGACCTCCATCTGTGTCTTGCCCGCAAAGAAGCGCTTGAGCACTATGCCGCGCTCGCGCTCGCCCAGGTGGTCTATCGCGCTCTTGAGCGCCAGATGCGTGGCCCAGTTGTCGGTCGACACGCCCTCGTCGCGCACCTGATCGATCACGCAGATCGCGTCGCCGCCGTCCTGATAGACCGGATCGTAGAGCGACACCGGCTCGTAGGTCGACTCCAGCGCGAGGTAGACCATGTCCGCGTCCACGCCCATGGCTTGGGCTATCTCGGCAAGCGTGGGCTCGCGGCCCAGCCTGCCCTGAAGCTCGCCCTGCGCCTGCATGGCCTTGTATGCCACGTCCCTGAGCGAGCGCGACACGCGTATCGGGTTGTTGTCGCGCAGATAGCGGCGTATCTCGCCGATTATCATGGGCACGGCGTAAGTCGAAAAGCGCACGTCCTTGTCGGTATCAAAGTTGTCTATCGCCTTTATCAGCCCTATGCAGCCCACCTGGAACAGGTCGTCGGCGTTCGGCGCGCCCCGGCCCCGGCCGGCATACGCGCCTGAGCGCGTAAACCGGGCTATCACGCTGAGCACCAGCCGCAGATTGCCCGATATCAGCTCGCTGCGCGCCGCCGCATCGCCCGCGTGCACGCGCGGAAACAGCTCGCGCATGCGCTCATTCTTCAGTACGGGCAGCGAGGATGTATCCACGCCGCAGATCTCAACCTTATAACCTGCCATGCGATTACCCCCGGCGTTTGTTGTGATATTAGCTTTGCCTGCGCCGGCGCAGGTTATTCAATCGCCGCGCGCATTTGCGCAGCGCGCTTGACAGGGCGGCGGGCTTTTGCTATTGTATAGAAAACGATGCGCGGCGCGGCCTCCACGCGCGGCGCAGGCAGGAGGGCAAGCATGAGATACATCAAATGGCAACCCGACGCGCCCCAGACCTCCGAGATCGGACTGGGCTGCATGCGCATATCCAAGCTCGGCGAGTCCGAGGTCAGCGCGCTGATAGACGCCGCGCTTGCCAGCGGCATCAACCTGTTCGACCACGCCGACATATACGGCGGCGGCGAGTCAGAGGCGGTGTTCGGGCGCGTGCTGGCCGCGCGGCCCGGGCTGCGCGACGGCATGGTCATACAGTCCAAGTGCGGCATACGCCCGGGCATGTTCGACTTCTCGCGCGAGCACATCATACGCTCGGTCGAGGGCTCGCTCAAGCGCCTGGGCATTGAGCGGCTGGACATGCTGTTGCTGCATCGCCCCGACGCGCTGATGGAGCCCGACGAGGTCGCCGCGGCGTTTGACGAGCTGTATCGCGCCGGCAAGGTGGCCGGCTTCGGCGTGAGCAACCAGAACCCCTCGCGCATGCGCCGGCTGATGCGCGCGCTCGACCGCCCGCTGAGCGTAAATCAGCTGCAACTGAGCGTGATGCACTGCCCGATGGTCGACGCCTCGCTCAACTCCAACATGCACAACGACGCTGGCATAGACCGCGACGGCGGCACGCTCGACTTCTGCGCTGAACACGATGTCACGGTGCAGTGCTGGTCGCCGCTGATGTACGGCTTCTTTGAGGGCAACTTCGTGGACAGCCCTGACTTCCCGGAGCTAAACCAGTGCCTCGGCGAGCTCGCCCAGCGCTACGACGCCGCCCCGGCCGCGATCGCGCTGGCGTGGCTGACGCGGCTGCCGCAGCCCATGCAGCCGATAGTGGGCACGACCCGGCCCGAACGCGTGCGCGCGCTGAGTCGCGCCGGCGACATAACGCTGTCGCGCGAGGACTGGTACAAGCTGTACCGCGCGACCGGCAAGGAGCTGCCGTGAGTCGCGCCCAGCGCAGGCGGAGGCAGGCGACATGAGCGGCAATGAATCGAGGGCGCGCGGCGGCGCACTTGCGATCCTGATCGGCGCCGACCCGGCGACGCTTGAGGCGGTGCGCGCACGGCTGAGCGCGCCGGTTGCGCTGGCGGCGCTGGACGTTGACGACTGGAACGCGGCGCTCTCACCCTGGCCCGCGCCCGGGTTGCGCCCCGACCAGCCGTTTGCAGGCAGCGCGTCGGACACGCTCGCGCGCATCGCGGCCCAGCTGCCCGCGTGGCGCGAGCAGGCCGGGGCGGAGCTGGGCGGCGCGCCGGCGCGCACGCTGCTGGCGGGCTACTCGCTGGCCGGGCTGTGCGCGCTGTGGGCAGCCGCACAGGTCGACTGGTTCCAGGGCGTGGGCTCGATATCGGGCTCGCTGTGGTACGACGGCTTCGACGAGTACCTCGCGGCGCATCCGCCCCGGGTACGCGCGGTCTACCTGTCGCTGGGCAGCGCCGAGCCGCGCGCGCGCAGTAAGCGGCTGGCGCGCGTTGGCGAATGCACGCTGCGCGCGCGGGAGCTGCTGGCGCAGCGCGGGCTCGACGTCGCTTTCGAATGGAACCCGGGCAATCACTTTGTCGACGCGCCGGGGCGCATGGCGCGCGGCATTGACTGGCTGTATGCGCATGCGGGCCCACAGGGCTGAGCCGCGGCGAAGGAGGTGAGCGCATGCTGCGCGAAATGGAGGCGCGCGCGCTGGACATGTCGGCGCAGCTGGGCGCGCTCTCGGAGCTGGACATAGCCGTGATGGATGCGGCGCGCGGCGCATTCGCCCCGGGGCGCGCGCCCAAGTACTGCGCGGGCTGCGGGCTGTGCGACGCGGTGCGCGCTTGCGAGTACGGCGGGCGCGAATCGCTGCGCTGGGGCGGCACGTATGTGTACTTTTGCGAGGCCGGGCTGGCGTTTGCGACGACGGCGCTGTATGAGCGCGACGCGCTGCGCGGCTGCCTGATGGCCGGGCCGATGCTGCTGGGACAGCGCCGCGAGGACGCGCTCAGCGAGGTCTGTCACGCCGCCGAACTGGCCGCGAGCCTGCCGCTGTACACCGCGGCGCGGCTGAGCGGCTACTGCCGAGTCGCCGACGCATGCGCGGCCGACATATGCCTGCGCGCGCCCAGGCCCCAGCCCCCCGCCGGCGCGCGCGGTGCCGACGCACCCGACGGCCGCGCCCAGGCATTCGCAACCCGGCTGCGGCGCGCCGTGGCCCAGGGCGACCGCATAGGCGCGCAGCGGCTGATGAACGAGATACTGGGCGACATGTACTTTTCGGGCGATCTGGATGTGAACACGCTGCGCGCGCGGGCGCTCCGGCTGATTGACATGTTCTCGCGCTGCGGCGCGCCGGGGTTCTTCCGCGCGCCCGACGAGTACGCGCGCGAGATAGCGCGCTTTGACGACATCGACTCGCTCAACGTCTGGCTGGGCGAACTCACGCGCGGTTTTATCTGCTACGCGTTCAACTTCACGCCCGCGGTGAACGCCGACGCGCTGTTCAAGGCGCGGCGCTATGTGCGCGAGCATCTGGCCGACAAGATATCGCTCGACGACGTGGCCGCGCATGTGCACCTGAGCCGCTCGTATGTGAGCAGCATGTTCCATCAGCAGACAGGCGAAGGGCTGTTCGAGTACATACTCAGGCTGCGGCTCGAACGCGCGTGCGAGCTGTTGCGCGAGTCGGACGCGCCGCTGTGCGATATCGCGGCCGCCTGCGGGTTTGAGGATCAGAGTTACTTTACTCGCGCGTTCCGCAAGGCACGGGGCGTCACCCCGGGCGCGTTCAGGCGGGCTGAGCGTGGGGATCTGGGGAGAAGGTAGATTTTAGACTGTGGTCAATTATCGTTTGATTGTATATGGGACTCGTGTTCACAGGACGTGTTTTAAATTGTACTCAGGTCAATTTTGTGATTGAACAGTTCATGCGGGTTCTGCAGCTTCATGCTGATTGTGTGTGCAGGTTCTTTGGTCGTGCCACTATCGCCGCCTATCGATAACTTTATCGCCTGAATCCGCCACTTCTCTATCTAAACCAGTTAGATTACTGCAATTTCTTTCCATACTTTTTGTACATTGTTCAATTATAGATCAACTGTCTGTATGCGTTTGCTGCGTTCAAAAGCAAAAACAATCGCGCCCTACCCTGCCGCCAACAGGCGGTATAGAGCGCGATCTGTTAGAACAATCCATTATTTAATCGGAAAACAATGCGTATATGTTGCGCCGGTTAAGCTGCTCGCCTATCACGTTCAGATACGCCTCGCCGCCAGCGCAGCGCTCCACGCTCACGGCATACGGCGTCATATTCACTGCCAGGCCCGCGCCCTGCTCGCCGTGCAGCTGCCCCTTCGCGCGCAGCACGCGTCCGCAGGCGCCATCCCCCAATCGATGCAGCGCCGCCTCCGCCTCGCCGCGCGTGAACTCGCGCCCGGGCCGCAGCGTGGTGCTCTGAAACGCAGTCGCATGCGCCACGTCCGTCGGCGCGAACCGGCGCCGCTCGGGCACGCCCCCGCTCATGCGCTCAAAGTCGCTCAGCGTCAGGCTGTCCACAGGTTGCGCAAATATCCGCTCCGGCGCCATGCCCAGCTCAGTCAGCCTGTCCCGCGTCCGCTCCACCGCCCCGCGCGGCGCCGCGTCGGCGCGGCTGATGAACGCGCTGCCCGCAAACGCCAGCTCGTCGCGCAGCACCTGCTCGGCGGGCGAACCGCGCTCGGGCAGCTCGGGCTCGACCACGCACAGCAGCAGCCCAAGCTCGACCCGGTTCGCCAGCGTGGGGCTGCCCAGCATGTCGATGAAGTCGTCGGCGCGGAATATGCCCGAGGGCTCGACGATGACGCGCTGACAGCTGTGCGCCAGCTCGCGCATCGCGTCGTGGAAGTTCAGCTTCTGCGTGCAGCACACGCATCCGCCCGACAGCTCGCGCACGCGCACGCCGTCCCGCTCCAGCACCGCAGCGTCCACGCCCGCCGCGCCAAACTCGTTCTCTATCACCGAGCAGGCTACGCCGCCCGCGCGCAGCAGCGCGACGTAGCGGCGTATCAGCGTGGTCTTGCCTGCGCCCAGAAAGCCGGTTATCAGGTCAATCTTAGTACTTGCCATAGGTCTTGGCGATCTCTATCATGCGGTACGCCCGCTCAAACGGCGCGTTCGCCGGATACTCGCAGCCGGTCGCCAGCATGAAGCCGCCGCCCGCCGCCATGGCGTCTATCTGGTCGCGGCACTGTTTGTCCCAATCCTCGTCGCTGCCTATGACCGCGTTGGCCGGCGTCACGCAGCCCACCAGCATCGTCTTGTCGCCATACTTGCGCTTGCAGTCGGCAAAGCTCTCGCAGTCGTCCGGCGGATACAGGAACGATATCGCCGCGGGGTGCATCGCCTCTATCTGCGCGTCGAAGTATATCTTCTGGCCGCAGTTGTGCACCATGGGCAGCGCGCCGTGCGCGCGCACCTCGTCGGCCAGCCGGCGCATGGGCTCGGCCTCGGTCTCGACCCACATCTTCTTGGACATTATCGAGCCCGAAGCGAACAGCGTGTCGAACATGATCGCATCCGCGCCCGCGTCGCACAGCGCGCCTACGTATTCTATCAGCGTCTCGGTTATCTCGTTGGTCGCGCCCTTCACCGCGTCTATGTCGTCGTACAGATCCATGTACATCTCCTGCTGGCTGCGCAGCATCGACAGCGTGCCCAGCGGGCCGAACACGAACGCGATTATCGGCAGCTGGCCCTTCTTGGCCGCGGCCAGGCGGCGCACCACGTCTATGTGCATCATCATGCGCTTGCTGTTTCGATAATCGACCTTCTTTATCTTGGCATAGTCCTCTATGCAGCTGACGACCGACTGCGAGTAATCCGGATGCGCGGCCTCGTTTTCGGGGTAGATTATCTTCTGGCCCCACGCGTCGCACTCGACCGACAGGTCGATCAGCGTCACTATGCAGTCCAGGTCGAACTCCTCTGTACTCTTCAAAAACGCCTCGGCGCAGACCGCGCTGTCCTGCGACCAGACCGGATAGCTCGCCCCGATCAACCGGCGCGTAGCGCCGCAGAGTATCGGATAGACCGGCACGCGATCCACTTGCTGATGGTTCATGGCGGCGACAACCCGTTCAAACGAATTCATATTGACACCTCGCTGTGATGCTGGCGGGGTGCGCCCCCGCACGCTTTATGGGGCTATTATAGCGCGCGCGTTCGAGCTGGTATATAACTCGATTTCGGTGTTTTTGGCACTGCGTTTGGAATATTCTCACTCTGCGCAGTTTGAGCGTGCGGCGGCCATATTCGCCTATATGCCCTGTCGATATGGCTCGCAGTGCAGCCGCATGGTGCGCTGTACACTCGACTTCAGCGCGCGTTTTACCGCGCTGGTCCATAGCTCTCCCGGCAAGCGTTCATGTCAGTCGACACAAGCCAGGCAAAACGCATACGGCAAGCCCCGCATTAGCCATGCGCATTGCCGCAAGCAAAGCGACGCTTCGGCTGCAAGCCGTGCACAGACGTCCCGCCGGAGTGCGCTGGCAGGCATAATTCGCGATGTGTGCCGCCATCCGATTTGCCAAATCACATCCGACAGCGCCGCCCGTGCTGCCATCAAAGCCGCGCGCCATTTAGCTGCATGCAAAAGCGCCGCGCTGTAAACGCGTCGCCCAAATGTGCCTTAAGTCCGACCGGCCGCAAACCCGCATCCGGCCCGGCGCTGCGATATGCCGCAGGCTGGCCAGCCTCAAGCGTCCGCCCGGCTGCGCAGAATGTATCGGCCCACCCACCTGCAGCCCCGGTGCCGCGCCATTTTGTCGCGCCACGGCCCCGGTTTAGCCGCCGTACAGGCATCCTGTCGGAGCGCCCTGGCTGGCATTATCCGCGATATGTGCCGCCATCCGATTTGCCAAATCACATCCGATAGCGCCGTCCGTGCTGCCATCAAAGCCGCGCACCATTTAACTGCATGCAAAAGCGCCGCGCTGTAAACGCGACGCCCAAATGTGCCATTAAGCCCTGTCGGCCGCAAACCCACATACGGCCCGGCGCTGCGATATACCGCCAGGCAGACCCGCCTCAAGCGTCCGCCCGGCCGTGCAGAATGTATCGACTCACCCGCCTTGCAGCCCCGGTGCCACGCCATTTTTCGCGCTACGCCCCGGTTTTGCCGCCGTACTTGTTCACGAGATACTCCATGGCGTGCGCATAGCCCTCGAACCCCAGGCCCACATAATGCGCCTCGCACGCCATGCCCGCGTACGATATGTGCCTGAACTCCTCGCGCTGATTGATATCGCTCAGGTGCACCTCGACTGCGGGTATAGCCACAGCCTTGAGCGCGTCGAGTATCGCTACGCTGGTGTGGGTATACGCGGCCGGGTTTATCACTATGCCGTCAACATGGCCATACGCCTTCTGTATGGCGGTCACCAGCTCGCCCTCGCTGTTGGACTGGAACAGCTCTATGTCCGCGCCCAGCGCCTGGGCATGGTTCGCGATATACTCGCACAGCCCCCGGTACGTCTCGCGGCCGTATATGTCCGGCTCGCGTATGCCCAGCATGTTTATATTCGGGCCGTTTATTATCAGCAGTTTCACCGCTCACACCTCGCCAAAGTGCGCGTCGAACGCGCGTATTATGTCGTTCACCGCCGTATCGATCTCTATATTGCGCACCGCATAGTCGCACAGCTCTTCGTACAGCGGCCGCCTGTGCGCGTACAGCGCCTCGTTCTGGGCGCGCGTCATAGACAGCGGACGCGTATCGCTGAGCTCCAACTGCTCAAGCGGCCTGTCCACAAAGAATATGACCGAGTTTTGCCGCAGCGGGTCGCGGTTGGCGCGCTGCGTAACCACGCCGCCGCCGGTCGCTATGACGCAGCCGCTGCGCATGCCCGCCTCGCGCACCGCGCATGTCTCGATCCGCCTGAACTCGGCCTCGCCCTCGTTGCGGATTATCGACGCCGCGTCGCGCCCGCCCGTTATGGCCATCACGCTCTCGTCGGTGTCTATCAGCTGCCGCCCGAGCCGCTGCGCGAGCCGCTCGCCCAGCGTGGTCTTGCCGCTGCCGGGCATGCCTATCAGCACTATGTTGTGCGTGTCGCGCTCTATCCGCGCGCGCACGCGATCGATTATGCCATCGTCCAGCTGAACGTCGCGGAACAGCTCGCTGGCGAGCTTGGCCTGCGCCACCAGCATGTGCAGCCCGTTGGCGCAGCGCACCCCCAGCCGCTCTGCGTCCAGCAGCAGCTGCGTGCGCGCCGGATTGTATATCAGATCCAGCACGCCCTCCAGCTGCGGGAACCGGCTCAGTTCGAGCGGCGCGACCCCGGTATTGGGGTACATGCCCACCGGCGTGGTGTTGACTATCACCTGCGCGTCCGCGTTGCGCTCCAGGTTGGAGTAGTTGTCCTCGCCCGTACGCGATATTATGCGTACCTCCCGCGCGCCCTGCTCGCGCAGCACCACGCGCACCGTCTTGGACGAGCCGCCGCTGCCCAGCACCAGGCACTTGCGCCCGGATACGGCTATGCCCGAGCGCTTTAGCAGCTGCTCAAAGCCGTACTTGTCGGTGTTGAAGCCATGCAGCGCGCCCTGCGCGTCCTTTACGATCGTATTCACGCTGCCTATCGCGCGCGCGTTGTCCGATATTGTGTCCAGGTACGGCATTACCAGTTCCTTGTACGGTATCGTGACGTTTATCGCGCGGAACTCGCGCCGCTCAATGAACCCCGGCACCGCCTCGCGCGGCATCGGATACAGCTCATATGAATACCCGCCGAACAGGCCGTGTATCAGCGCCGAATAGCTGTGACCCAGCTTCTCGCCCAGCAGGCCGTATCGCTCCATGTCGCACATACCGTCACACCACTTCCGAATAGCTGCCCAGGTACGTGAACCGGTCGAGTTCGGTATCCAGCTCGGCTATCAGCTGCTTGAGCCCGGGCGCGTATATCGAGGCGTCCACGTCGAAGTAGAACATGAACTCGAAGTCATGGCCGGGCATCGGGCGCGATTCGAGCTTGGTGAGGTTTATGCCCAGCGCGTAGAACCGGCTCAGCATGTGGTACAGCGAGCCCACGCGGTTGGGCAGCACCGCCATGAGGCTGGTGCGATCCGCGCCCGGGTAGATCTCGAGCTTCTTGGAGATGCAGATGAAGCGCGTGTGGTTGTTGCCGTCGTTTTGTATGTCGGCGCCTATGCAGTTGAGCCCGTACAGCGCGCCGCAGTTGCCCGAGGCTATCGCCGCCACGTCGTCGCGATCCGACTCGGCCACCAGCTTGGCCGCCGCCGCGGTGTTGCTGCACACGTTGACGTGTATGTCCTTGTGCGAGGCCAGGAACTGCGAGCACTGGCTCAGTGCCTGCTCATGCGAGTACACCTCGCGCACCTGCTCGAGCTTTACGCCCGGGCGCGCCAGCAGCGAGTGATCCACCTTGATGCGCACGCTGCGCACTATGTAGAAGTTATGCGATATCATCTGGTCGTACACGCTGTTGACCGAGCCCGCCAGGCTGTTCTCTATCGGCAGCACGCCGTAGCGGCACAGCCCCGCCTCTATCGCCGCGAACACGCTCTCGAAGTTCTTGCAGTACATTATCGACGGCGCCTTGAACAGCTTCTCGCACGCTATCTGCGAATACGCGCCCTCCACGCCCTGGCACGCGACCATGGCCTTGGGCGGGAACAGCTGCTCGGTTGACTCTACCGCCGCGTTCATGCGCTCGGCCAGCGCGGACGCGCGCCCCAGTGCGCGCAGCTGATACGAGCGCGACAGATCCATTATCGTCTGGAACATCGCGCGCACGCCGCCCTCGTATTCCTCGCCGGCCTGCTCGGCCACCTTGTTGAGCAGGTTGCGCTCGCGCTCGCTGTCGTATACCGGCAGCTTGTTGGCGCGCTTGTATGCGCCTATCTCGCTGACCGCCTCCATGCGCTGCTTATACAGCTCGACTATGCCCGCATCTATCTCGTCTATGCGCTGACGTATCTGATTCATGTCCATATTGCTCGCCCTCTGCCCTTCTATATTATAGTATGTACTCCAACACCGCCAGCGCCGCGACCGCCTCTATCACCGGCACCGCGCGCGGCGCTATGCACGGGTCGTGCCGGCCCTTTACCACCAGCTCCGCCGGCTCGCCCCGGCTCAGGCTCACGCTGCGCTGCGGTCGGCCTATCGACGCCGTGGGCTTTACCGCCACCCGGAACACCACCGGCATGCCGCTGGATATGCCGCCCAGTATGCCGCCGGCGTTGTTGGTCGCGCACCTTATGCGCCCCGCCTCGACCTCAAACGCGTCGTTGTTGACCGAACCCCGCGTGCGCGCGCCCGCAAACCCGCTGCCAAACTCCACGCCCTTGACCGCCGGCACGCCAAACAGCGCCTGCGCCAGCCGGCCCTCCAGCCCGCCAAACAGCGCGTCGCCCAGCCCCGCCGGCAGCCCGACTATCGCGCACTCTATCGTGCCGCCGATCGAGTCCGCGTCCAGCCGCGCGCGCTCTATCTCGTCCAGCATGCGCTGCGCCGCGCCGGCGTCCAGCACCGGCAGCGCGTTTGTGCGCAGCGCCGCAAAGTCCCGCGCGCACACGCTGACCGGATCGAACCGCGCGTCCTCCACATCGCCCACCGACGCCAGGTGCGCGCCCACGCTCACGCCGCGCCCCGCGAGCAGCTGCAGCGCTATGCCGCCCGCTATGCACAGCGGCGCGGTCAGTCGGCCTGAGAAGTGGCCCCCGCCGCGTATGTCGTGCGCCGCGCCAAACTTGACGTAGGCCGTGTAGTCGGCGTGGCCCGGCCGCGGCACGTCGCGCAGGTTCGCGTAGTCGCCCGAGCGCGTATCGGTGTTGCGTATCAGCGCGCACACCGGCGCGCCGCAGGTCACGCCGTCCACCACGCCGCTCACGAACTCGGGCAGGTCGGCCTCGCGCCGCGCGGTGGTGTGCCGGCCCTGCCCGGGCGCGCGCCGCGCCATAAACGCGCGCAGCTCGTCCATGTCGATTGCAATGCCCGCGGGCAGGCCGTCTATCACGACGCCTATCGCCTCCGAGTGCGACTGCCCGAATACCGATACCCTGATCCTATCGCCAAATACCGAAGGCATGTCAAACCTCCTCAACCCGGCCGCCCAGCGCCGCAAACTTGTCAAAGAAACCCGGATACGACTTGGCGCACGCCTGCGCGCCCCGCACCGTGACCGGCGTGCGCGCCGCGCTGCCCGCTATCGCCGCCGCCATCGCTATGCGGTGGTCGTTGAACGAATCGATCGTACCGCCCAGCAGCGTGCCCCGGCCGTATATCGTCAGCGCGCCGTCGTGCTCGAATGCCTCCACGCCCAGCGCATGCAGCATCGCTAACACCGTCGCCACGCGATCCGATTCCTTGAGCCGGAGCCGCGCTATGCCCGTGATGCGCGTCCGGCCGCGCGCCGCGCCCGCTACCACCGCGGTTACAGGCACGAGGTCGGGTATGTCGGTCGCATCCAGCTCTATGCCCGTGAGCGTGGCCGGATGCACGCGCGCCGCATCCCCGCTCAGCTCCACGCCCGCGCCAAAGCGCCTGAGTATGTCCAGTATAGCGCGGTCGCCCTGCGACGAGGCCGCGTCGAGCGGCGCGCACTCCACGCCCATGCCGCCCAGCGCCCCGGCTGCCAGCCAGAACGCCGCGCTCGACCAGTCGCCCTCTATGCGCACCCGGCCCGGCGTGCGCGCGCGCTGACCGCCCGCCACATGGTATACCCTGTCGTCGCCGGTCGCGCGCTCCACGCCTATGCCGAACAGCGCCAGCGCGTCCAATGTCATGTTGACGTATGGCTCGGACTCTAGCCGTCCCGCGACCGCTATCTCGCTGTCGCCGTCCAGCAGCGGCAGCGCCAGCAGCAGCCCGGTGATGAACTGGGAGGACACATTGCCCACGAGCTCATAGCGGCCCGGCTGCAGCCTGCCCGCGCAGCTCAGCGGAAACGCGCCCGCCGGCGACAGCGCCATGCCGTGCCGCGCGAGCTGCTCGTACAGCGGCGACAGCGGCCGGCTGGCCAGCAGCCCCTGGCCCGTGAACGCGCAATCCGCGCCCAGCGCGCCCGCCAGCGGCAGCATGAACCTGAGCGTTGAACCGCTCTCGCCGCAGTCCAGCTCCGCGCCGGCCGACTGTGCGCCGCGCGGCACGGGGCTTACGCGCATGCCGCCCGGGCAGAACTCCACACGCGCGCCCAGCGCCTCTATGCAGCGCGCCGTGGCGCGTATGTCCTGCGACTGCGAGTTGCACTCTATCTGCGTGGGCGCGTCGGCCAGCGCGGCGCAGATCAGCACCCTATGCGCCTGCGACTTGGACGCTATCACGTCGCTAATCCGCCCGGACAGCGCGCCCGGGGTTATCCGGATGTTCATACGCCCGTCACCAGTCCTTCACACGGCGCCATCAGCGCCTCGAGCTCGGACGCGGCTATCTCGCGCAGCGCGCAGCTGCCGCGCCGCTCGGGCAGCACCAGCGTCAGCCGCGCGCCCTGCTTCTTCTTGTCACTCATCGCGTGCGCGGCTATCTCGGCCGCCGTGAAGCGCGTGGTCAGCGGCAGCGACTGCGCGCTGAGCAGCGCATGCAGCTCGCCGTACACGTCGTCCGCGCACCAGCCCTGCGCCTGCGCCACGCGCGCCGCTATCAGCATGCCCACGCTCACCGCCTCGCCGTGGTACATGCCAAAGTCGCTGAGCTTCTCTATCGCATGGCCAAATGTGTGCCCGAAGTTGAGCAGCTGCCTCAGGCCCAGGTCGCGCTCGTCGCGCTCGACTATGTCGCCCTTTATGCGCACGCATTCGCGTATCACCGCGGTCAGGTCGCCGCCGCGCGCCAGCTCGTCCAGTATCCAGGGCGAGCAGATTGCGCCGTACTTTATGACCTCGGCCATGCCCTCGGCGTATATCTCGCGCGGCAGCGTGGCCAGCGCGCCCGTGTCGCAGAGCACCAGCCGCGGCTGGTAGAACGCGCCGCACAGGTTCTTGCCCGCCGCCAGATTGACCGCGGTCTTGCCGCCGACCGACGAGTCAACCATCGCCAGCAGCGTCGTGGGCAGCTGCACCAGCTCTATGCCGCGCATGTACAGCGCCGCCGCCAGCCCGGTCAGGTCGCCTATCACGCCGCCGCCCAGCGCGACCATCGCGTCGGCGCGCGTCAGCCCCAGCGCCGCCGCGCGCTCGAGCAGGTCGCTCAGCGTATTGAGCGACTTGGCGTGCTCGCCATGCGGCGCCACGTACTCGTCCACGGCAAACCCCGCGCGCGCATACGACTCGCGCACGCGCTCAAGGTAGAGCGGCGCCACGTTGTCGTCCGACACCACCAGCACCCTGCGCCCGCGCAGCGCCTCGCGGCTGAGCTCGCCTGCCCGCTCCAACAGCTCCCGGCCCAGCAGCACCCGGTAGGCGGGTTTCGTGTTTATCGTCAGCGCTTCCATTCGGTATCGATCGCCTCCTTGCGCTCGCGGCCCTCGCGCAGCAGCCGCTTGAGCGTGTCGGCGTCGCCGCGCCTTATCGCGTCGCGGTACTCGCTGAGCGCGCCGATTATCCAGTCCAGCTCGTTGCCCAGGTAGTCGGCGTTGTCCAGGAACAGCTCGGTCCACATCGTCTCGTTGAGCTTGGCCACGCGCGTCAGGTCGCGATAGCTGCCCGCCGAGAAGCTGTGGTGCGCCTGCGCCGTGGGCGACTTGACGTATGCGTTGGACACGACGTGCGCCAGCTGCGAGGTGAACGCTATCATCTCGTCGTGCTTGTCGGCGCTGGTCAGCGTGACCGCCTTGAACCCGGCGTCGCGCAGCAGGTCGCGCACGCGGCTGAGCACGTACAGGTCCTCGTCCTCGCGCGTGACCATGACCATCGTGGCGTTGTTGAACATGTCGTCGCGCGCGTACTTGATGCCCGAGAACTGCGTGCCCGCCATTGGGTGGCCGCCTATGTAGGTGAACCCATGCTCCCGGGCCAGCTCAAAGCACGGCGCGCACACCGCGCGCTTTACGCCGCACAGGTCCATCACGACCGCACCCGGCTTGAGCTTGGACGCGTTGCGCCGCAGGTAGTCGACCGCCGCCGCCGGATACAGCGCTATGAACAGGTAGTCGCACTCGCCCAGCCGCGCGTCGCTCAGCTTGTCGTCGATTATGCCCGCGAGTTTGGCGTAGTCCTCGGTCGTGGCGTCGGCATCCATGCCCACGACCACGTGGCCCGCCTTGACCAGCGCCTTGCACATCGAGCCGCCGATGAGGCCCAGCCCGACCACGCCTATCATGCTGCGCTCAGCCATTGTCCCCGCCCCCTATCGCCGCGCGCACCGCCAGCACCGAGCGCGCCACGTCGTCGAACTGCGCGGGCGTCAGCGACTGCGCGCCGTCGCACTTGGCGTGCTTGGGGTCGTTGTGCACCTCTATCATCAGCCCGTCCGCGCCGCACGCCGCCGCGGCCAGCGCCATCGACTTGACGTAGCGCGACACGCCAGTGGCGTGGCTCGGGTCGACCACTACCGGCAGGTGCGTCAGCTCGTGCAGCACCGTGACCGCCGACAGGTCGAGCGTGTTGCGCGTGTAGGTCTCGAACGTGCGTATGCCGCGCTCGCACAGCATTATGTTCTCGTTGCCGCCCGCCATTATGTACTCGGCGCTCATCAGCAGCTCCTTTATGGTATTGGCCAGGCCGCGCTTGAGCAGTATGGGCTTGTTGGTGCGGCCCAGCTCCTTGAGCAGCTCAAAGTTCTGCATGTTGCGCGCGCCGACCTGTATAACGTCCACATCCTCAAACAGCGGCAGGTGATTCGCGTTCATTATCTCGGTCACTATCGGCATGCCGGTGCGGCGCTTGGCCTCCAGCAGCAACTTTATGCCCTCGTCGTGCAGCCCCTGGAAGTCATAGGGCGAGGTGCGCGGCTTGAACGCGCCGCCGCGCAGCAGATGCGCGCCGCTCTTTTTGACCGCGTCGGCGATGCACATCAGCTGCTCCGCCGATTCCACCGAGCACGGCCCCGCGATGAACTGGAAGTGGCCCCCGCCCACCGCTATCTGATCGGCGATCTGGATCACGCTGTCGTCGGGATGGAACTTGCGGTTGGCCTTCTTGAACGGGTCGGTTATGCGCGTCACGCTGTCCACTATGTCCAGGCCGCCTATCAGGTCGGTGTCGATCTGCGTCGTATCGCCTATCAGGCCTATCACCGTCTGGTACTCGCCGCACGACACATGCGTGCGCACGTTCTGACTCTCCAGCCAGGTTATCAGGTTGTCCATCTCTTCCTTGCGGGTATCCTTCTTGAGCACGACTATCATAGTGACATCTCCTTAACCTTAATTAAAATATCAAAAAAGAGGATCCGCAGTAATTCAACTGCGAATCCTCTCATTTATCCTCTATATCGGAAAATGCGTGCAGCACGAATTACTTTTACTTTGACCTCAAGCCGGTAAAGTAAAAGTAGCTAAAGTATTCGGCTGCAAACAGCTTGCTCATGGCAGTTATCCCTTCCGCTCCGGGCCGCCGAATGCCTTTATCGCATGCGACGCACCAGGCGCTTTGTCGATAAAATCCGCGTATATGATATCACAAATCGGACGCAAAGGCAATACGTATTTTTATAAAGAATCTGTAAACCGTCGAAACTCGCCCGGCTACAGCTCCAGCCGGAACGCCGGCGCTATCGGCGCCGCGCCCCGCAGCGCATACGGCAGGCGCGCCTTTATGCCCTGCTCAACCCGCTCAAAGCCCAGCTCGCCGCAGTCCAGCAGCACGACGCGCCGCACATCGCCCTGATACGGTATCACGACCTCCTCGCCCAGCTGCTCGCCCTCGCCCAGCCGCAGCAGCGCGTACACCCGCCGCTCCCTCGCGCGCTGGGTGAACGCGAACTCGCCGACCTCGTACGGCTCGCAGACGCGGGTCGCGTATATCGCCTCGCCGTTGGCGCGCAGCCACGCGCCCAGGCCGTCGGCCGACTCCACCGCGCCGCGCGGCAGCCGCCCGTCGGGCTGCGGCGATATGTTGAGCGCCAGGTTGCCGCCGCGGCACACCACGCTTATAAGCAGATTGACCAACTCGCGCGGCGACTTGTACCTGTCCTCGTACTTGAACGCAAAGCCCGTGCCCACCGTTATGCAGCTCTCCCACGGCACGGGTATCACGCTGGTGGGCACGCTCTGCTCGGGGGTTATGTAGTTCTCGTTCTCGCCGCCCACGGTGCGGTCGGCCGAAATCAGCCAGGGCTGCCGCTCGCGCGCCCGGCTCAGCACCTCGCCCAGGCGTATATCCTGGCCGTTCTGCGGCGACACCTGGCCGCCGTCCAGCCAGATTATGTCTATGCGCCCGTAATCGGTGAGCAGCTCCATGAGCTGATTGTGCGTGAACTGCACGTACTGCTCCCACAGCTCCGGGTGCTCCTGGGGCACATAGGTCGGGTTGCGCCATGCGCCCACGGGCATCGCCATGCCCGGCGCCCAGTACCACGGGCAGTGCCAGTCCGGCTTGGAGAAGTACGCCGCTATCGCTATGCCCCGCGCCCGGAACGCGTCGAACACGTGGCGCGCCACGTCGGCGTACTTGTGTAAGCTGAACGGGCAGTCGGGCGATGTGACCTTGTAGTCGGTGTACTTGGTGTCGTACATGCAGAAGCCGTCGTGATGCTTGGTCGTGAATATCAGGTACTTAAAGCCGTCGCGCGCGCCTATGTCCGCCCACTGCTCCGGCACCATGCGCACCGGGTTGAACGAGCGGTTGAGGTTCACGTACTGGCGGCGAAACACCTCCGGGTCGCGCTCCCAGTCGACCTCGCTGCGCGACCACGACGCGTCCTCGTCGCTCAGCGGCCAGGACTCGCAGATGCCCAGCTGCGCATACGGCCCAAAGTGCATCATCAGCGCCAGCTTCTGATCCATGAACCACTCCAGCCGCTCGCGCACCAGCTCCTCGCGCGGCGGCACGTAGCTCTCGGCCGCGCTGCAGCCGTGCATGCCCTGTATTATCATGTCAGCCATATCCGTTCACTCCTTTTGCGTATTGCGAACATTTAGCGCCCGCTCAGCTCAGCGCGCGCGCCACCGCCTCGAGCGCGCGCACTATCTCGTCCAGCTCCATGCGCGGCGCGTCGGGCTTGTCCTGGCACTGCGCGGGTATGTACGGCACGTGTATGAAGCCCGCGCGGTTGTCCATCATGCGCACGCTGAAGTAGTCCAGCACGCAGTACATCAGGTGATTGCACACATATGTGCCCGCCGAGTTGGATATCTGCGCGGGTATGCCCAGCTCGGTCAGCTGATGCAGCAGCGCCTTGATGGGCAGCGTCGCAAAGTACGCGGCCGGCGCGCCGCGGCGTATCGTCTGGTCGGAGGGCGCGTAGCCCGCGTTGTCGGGCGCCGACGTGTCGTCCAGGTTTATCGCGACGCGCTCTATCGATATGCCGCGCCGCCCGCCCGCCTGGCCCACGCACACCACCGCGTCCGGGCGCGCCTCGTCCAACTCGGCCTGCACCAGCCGGCCCACGCTCTGAAACTCAACCGGCAGCCGGAGCTTTATCAGCTGCGCGCCGCCCACTCTGTCCGGCAGGCGGCTCACCGCCTCCCACGCCGGGTTAAGGCTCTCGCCTCCAAATGGCTCAAAGCCGGTAAACAGTATCTTCATATGCAATCCCCCGCTCTGCAGCGCGTTTTTGTCCTCCGACCAGATTATAGCAGATTTCACGCAGTTTATACAATCATTTTTGAGCATAAAATTGCGCCGCGCACCGCCGCATGCGCATGCGATGCCGTGCGTGCCCCGCGTTGACACCGCGCGCAGCGCGTGATAGAATGTACAGGCATATTAAAGTAGCTTTGGCGCGCCGCGCTGGGCTGCGATTGAGGAGCGCAGATGCAATGAAGATAGTGATACTAGACGCACACACCGCCAATCCGGGCGACCTGAGCTGGGCCGAGCTGGGCAAGCTGGGAGAGCTGCAGGTCTACGACCGCACCGATGCCGCCGACATAGCCGCGCGCATCGCCGGCGCTGAAATCGTGCTGACCAACAAGACCCCGCTGGACGCGCGCACGATCGTCGACGCGAGCGCGCTGCGCTACATAGGCGTGCTGGCCACCGGCTACAACATAGTCGACGTCGACGCCGCCCGCGCGCGCGGCATACCGGTGACCAACATACCCGCGTACTCGACCGACTCGGTCGTGCAGCTGGTGTTTGCGCACCTGCTGGAGATCTGCCATCACGTGGGCCACCACAGCGCCGCGGTGCATTCCGGGCGCTGGTCGTCCAGCCCCGACTTCGCGTTCTGGGACTATCCGCTGATGGAGCTGGCTGGCAAGACGATGGGCATAATCGGCTACGGCCGCATCGGTCGCGCGGTGGGCGAGGTTGCTCGCGCGTTCAAGATGAACGTGATCGCCTCGGGCACGCACCACAGCTATCCCGAGGTCGTGCCGCTGGACGAGCTGCTGCGCGAAAGCGATGTGATATCGCTCAACTGCCCGCTGCTGCCCGAGACGCGCGGCCTCATCAACCGCGACACCATCGCCCGCATGAAGGACGGCGTCATAATAATCAACACCTCCCGCGGCCCGGTCATAAACGAGGCCGATCTGCGCGAGGCGCTGCTGTCGGGCAAGGTGTACGCCGCCGCCGTGGACGTGGCCTCGCAGGAGCCCATACAGCCCGACAACCCGCTGCTGGGGCTGGACAACTGCTTCATAACGCCGCACATCGCCTGGGCCCCGCGCGAGGCGCGCGTGCGGCTCATAGACATCGCCACCCGCAACGTGGCCGCGTTCATTGCCGGCGCACCCCAGAACGTCGTAAATCCGTGACGCGCGAGTCCGGCGCGGGCGCTTCAGGTTAACACTGATGGAAAAAGCGTGGCAACTTGTCGGATTCGGCCGCAGCTGGCAGGAATATACCGGCGCGGGCGCGAACTTATCCTGGATAATATTCATACGACGCGCGCCGCCGGCAGCATGCACGCTCTGCCGGCGCGCGTTTGATACGGAGGAAGCAGATGAATCCTAACGGCGATTTAGACAGGCGCGAGGACGAGCGCTCACGTCAGACCGAGCGCGCGTTGGACAAGTGGCGCGCCGGCGAAAAGCCCGCGTCGGGCGCGCCGGTACATGTGGAACCCCGCGCAGCCAAGCCGACCCGGCCCGCGCCCGAAGCCGCGCAGCCCGAAGCCCCCGCAAGCGAGTACGCCGCGCGCGCACGCCGCGAGCCGGCCGCGCCGCCCGCGGACGCCGACAGACCCGAGGCGCCCCAGCCCGCGGATGCCGGCAGGCCCAAGGCGCCCCAGCCCGCGGACAGGCCCGCCCGCACAGGCGACCGGCGCCGGCGCGAGCGTACCGTGACAATAGAGCTGTCGCCAATGGTGCGCACGGCGCTGCTGGTGTTGCTGGGCGCGTGCGCCTGCGGCGTGGTTGCGCTCGGCGTGCGCGAGCTGCTGCCCCGCGCCGGCATACAGCTCTGGCCCGCCGCCACACAGGACGCCGCCGCCACGCCCCGCGTGACCATGGATCCGCTGGCCACGATCGATCCCAACGCCACGGCCACGCCCGTGCCCACGCCCACGCCTGATCCCGCCGCCACGCCCGATCCCGCGCAGACGCCCGATCCCAACGTCACGCCCGATCCCAACGCCACGCCCAATCCCGATGCGGCCGAAGCGCTGGCGGATCCCAACGCGCCGATACTCGAGACCAGCGAGGCCAAGGTCTACGCGTGCGAGGTCGACGGCTCGCAGATGCACCTGGTGAGCTTTGAGGTCGACGACGGCAACATATTCATAGACGCGCTGAACGAGTCGTTCCCGGTCATCAACGGCCGCGCCGACGTGTATATAGACGATTCAGAGTGGTTCGACGCCGAGCCCGCAAGCGACGCGACCGCGTCCGTAGTGCTCAACCCGGTGCTGACCAAGCTCAGCGGCGAGGTCGTAGTGCTGGATACGATCGAATACGACGTCGCCGTGCCCGCGTCGCCGCTGGAGCTGATACAGCCCGCAAGCGGTTACGAGGAAGTGCTGATATCGCTGTACACGCTGCAGATGCGCGTGCAGCCCGGCTCCTATGTGACCGTCAACGGCAACGACATGTCCGACTTCATAGACAAGCGCGGCTATCTAAGCGTCAACCAGACCGTGGAACCGATAGGCGACAACGTCATCAACGTGAGCGTGCTCACGCCCTCGCACAAGGAGACGCGCGCGCAGATAACGCTGTACCGGCCGGTGTTCGACATACCGCTGGAGCTGGATATTAACACGATAGACAGCACCAGCACCAGCAGCGTTACAATCAGCGGCACGTTTGAGCCCGGCGCCACGGTGAGCGTGTCGCCCGAGGCGGTCAGCTCCGAGATCGACCCGGTGAACGGCACGTTCCGCTTTGAGATGAACCTGACGCGCATAGGCGACAACACCATCAAGATAACCGCGTCCGAAGCCGGCAAGGAGAGCTCGGTAATCACCCATACCATCTACTACCTGCCCACCGAAGCCGAGTACTCCGCCAAGGCCTGGAAGATGGACTACGAAGCGCTGCTCAACTACTACGAGGTCTGGGCCGGCCGCATATTCCTGTGCGAGGGCGAGGTCAAGGAGCTGTTGCCCGAGCCCACGGCCGAGCCCAACGCCACCGAAGCGCCCGCCAGCGCCGACGCGACGCTGTCCAACCAGCTGCTGTTGCTGGACGTGGGTTCCGACAAGGAGCAGCTGGTGTACATAGAGAACTATTCGAGCGTCACCATTGAAGCCGGCAAGCGCTACAAGATGTTCGCCGACGTGGCTGGCCTGAAGAGCGGCTATCCCTACCTGATAGCCAGATACGTATACGAGACAGAATGACGGGAGGAATTTATATGGTACCTACGAGGCCCGAAGCCGAAAAGCTGCTGCACGAGTTCAACCAGTCCGACGCGCTGATAAAGCACGCGCTGGCCGTGGAGGGCGTGATGCGCCACTACGCCGCGCTGCACGGCGAGGATGTCGAATACTGGGGCGCAGTCGGCCTGCTGCACGACCTGGACTACGAGCGCTACCCCGACCAGCACTGCACGATGGTGCGACAGATACTGGGCGAGCGCGGCGTGGACGAGGACATGATACGCGCAATATGCTCGCACGGCTACGGGCTGTGCTCCGACGTGGAGCCCGAGCGCTATATGGAAAAGGTGCTCTACACGATAGACGAGCTGACCGGGCTGATAAACGCCTGCGCGCTGATGCGGCCGTCCCACTCCGTGATGGACATGGAGCTCAAGAGCGTCAAAAAGAAGTTCAAGCAGCCCAGCTTCGCCGCCGGCGTCAACCGGAGCGTGATCGAGGACGGCTGCAAGCGGCTGGGCGCGCCGCTGGACGAGGTGATATCCGAGACGCTGGCCGGCATGCGCGAGGTCGCCGACGCGATCGGCCTGGGCATGGCGCAGGGCTGAGCACATGCGCGAGGGTATTTCGCTGCGCATAGCCACGCCTGCAGACGCGCCGGCGCTGGCCGCGATATACGCGCCCTACGTGGAGCGCACGGCGGTGTCGTTTGAATACCTGGCGCCCACGCCCGACGAGTTTGCGCAGCGCATCGAGCGCACGCTCGCGAACTATCCGTATCTGGTAGCCGAGCGCGCCGGCGTGCCGGTGGGATATGCGTACGCGGGCCCGTTCCATGCGCGCGCCGCATACGGCTGGGCCGCGGAGACGTCAATATACGTGCGCCAAGACGCCCGGCGCGGCGGCGTGGGCCGGGAGCTGTACGCGGAGCTGGAGCGGCTGCTGCGCCGGCAGGGCGTGCTGAACCTGAACGCATGCGTGGCCTGGCCCGAGGTCGAGGACGAATACCTGACGCGCGACAGCGTGCGCTTTCATGAGCGGATGGGCTTTGCGCGCGTGGGCGAGTTTCATCGCTGCGGTTACAAGTTCGGGCGCTGGTACGGCATGGTCTGGCTGGAAAAGCTGATAGGCGCGCACGAGGATGTGCCTGCGCCGGTGACGCCGTTTTCGCGTATGCGCGCGACTGACGCGCAATAGAACGATGCTGCCTGTTGCGATACGCGCGGTGGGTGGAATCGACGCGATTGTATACATGATGCCTGTCGGGATATGTGATTCTTGCAAGGCGGATTTGTTGTTCCTGGACGAGTTTGCATGCTCTCGCGCTCCTGGCCAGTGTTGACCTGCGGTTTACTAAAGTGTACTATCTCGATTGCAAATTGAGCCTTGCCATTGCGCATTGGTTGATTTGTCGATAGAATTTGGCTGCCCGTTGCGGTATGCGCAGCGGGCAGCCTTAAGCGTTGTTAAAACCGAACCAAATGAGAAATGTGGCTCCTTTAAATTGGCTCTATTTGGACTTGGGCAACTTAGCCAACTTCCGACTGCATGGCAAGCGTTGGCCTGCATGCTTGGCCAACACTGTTGCTATCCGAGTTGGGATTTGCGCATAAGTCGCTTTGTCGATAGAATGGAGCTGATTGCTGCGATAATGCACAGCAGGTAGCTTTAGTATGTTGATAAGCCCGGCCAAATGCGAAGCGCGTTGTCTAATGCTGGTTATGTACGTGCTCGTGCGGCCTCGCCAACTTCCGACTCTATGGCAAGCGTCGGTCTGCATGCCTGGCCAACACGGTTGCTGGCCGAACGGGCGAGCGCACGCCGATTGCCTTGGCGATATCCGAGGCTGCCCGCCGCGACATTCGCAGCGGGCACCCCGTCGTTTAGCCTCACGCTCCATTCCGCGCCCGGGCAGGGCTACAGCTTTCTGAACAGACCCACCGCCTTGCCCACTATCTTCACCTCGTCGGGATAGATGGGCTCCATGAAGTCGTTCTCCGGCCTTAGGCACACGCGCCCATCCTCGCCCACGCACAGCCGCTTGAGCGTGGCGTCCTCGCCGTCCACCAGCGCGACCACTATCTCGCCGCTCTCGGCGTCGGGCTGCTTGCGCACTATTACGTAGTCGCCCGAGAGTATGCCGGCGTTTACCATGCTCTCGCCGCGCACGCGCAGCGCGAAGTACTCGCCGTTTGAGGCCAGCTCGCGCGGCACCATTATGTAATCCTCTATGTCCTCTATCGCCAGCACCGGCCGCCCCGCCGGCACGCGCCCTACGACTGGCACCACCTTGCCCCGCGCGCCGGTCTGCTCTATGACCTCTATCGCGCGCGGCTTGGTCGGGTCGCGCCGTATCAGGCCGCGCTTTTCCAGCCGCGCCAGGTGGCCGTGCACCGTCGACGTCGAGCTCAGGTGCACCGCCTCACAGATCTCGCGCACGCTGGGCGGATAGCCCTTCAACTCGATCGTCTGCTTGATGAATTCGTATATCCTCTCCTGCGTATCGCCACGCGGCATCGCCATCACCCCACCGGTTTCAATTAAGACTGATTATAGCACATATGTGCGCATATGTCAAAGCCATTGCCGGGTTTATGCAAAAATATGTTCGCGTTTTGTGGGCCGCACGCCCTTCGACGCGGGCGGCGCAGCGCCGGGCACTTGGATCTACAGGAGGAGGCATAACATGGTAAACATATTGCTCGAAGGCTACGACATCGCCGCGCCCTGGCTGCGCGCCGCGTTGGGGCGCCATATCAAGCCCGGGCATTCAGTCGCGGTGGTCGCGCTATCATTTCGGGACAACCGCGTGCACGGGCCCGAGGATTGGGCGGCTCTTTACAGCGCTGAGCGCGGCATGTACTACGGCGGCATAACCGGCGGCTTCGAGGCGTACGGCATATCGCGCGCCAACATCAGCTTTATCGACTACTTCACCGACACTCCGGCGACCGCAGCGCGCAAGATCGAGCGCGCCGACATAGTGTACTTCCTGGGCGGGCTTCCCGACTGCATGCTGGCGCGCATTCGCGACATGGAGCTGTACGACGTACTGGCGCGTCACGACGGCATCGCAATCGGATACAGCGCCGGCGCGGTGATACAGCTGCGCGAATACTACCTCGCCCCTGACGACGACTACGCGGAGTTCAGCTATTACGAAGGACTGCCGTATCTGAGCGACTTCTACCTGCAGGTGCATTGCGAGGGCACGCCTGCTCAGCGCGACGCGATCCGCCGCGCGCTGACCGAGCGCGGCAAGCCGGTATATGCGCTGGCGCACGGCGCGGGCGGTTTGATCGTTGAGGACGGACGAGTCACGCCGCTGGGCGAGGTGCGCCTGTATCGACCGGGCGCGCTCGACTTGCAATAGACCGCGCGGCTGACGGCGCCGCGGTCAGCCTGGATGCAGGTTGGCGCAGGCGTCGACTGTGCGGACGCGACACCGTGGCGGCTGTGGCCGATCTGCGCGCCGCTCGGAGCGAGCGGGCGGTCCTGCGCGGACATGCGTCAGGCGTATGCTTGCTGTAAGCGCATTGCCGGCGCGGTGTACTGTCGTTGGCGATGCGTGGAAACGCGTATGGCTATGAGGCTGCAGCACAGCGGCGCCTGCAAAATGGTCTGGCTGGCTATACGCGCACCAGCGCAAGTTGCGGTTGCATCGCTCAACGCACCGCGCTATGCCAGCACGCTGGCTCCCAGACTTGCCATACCAAAGGCGCGCCCCCTCCACCGGACGATATGCCCACCTCGATCTACGGCGGTAAACAACCCGCCACAGAGCGTGCAGGCGGCAAAGCCGTCCGTGGAAGGGGCGCGCCGCGCCCGTGTCATTCAGTCAATTCAGCACCCCGCAGCCGCCTCAACGGCGCAACGTATGCGGGCATAGTCGATCTCGGTCGGCAGCGTGCAGTCCGCGCCCAGCATGAAGCCCTCTTTGCCAAAGCCGTCCACTATCTGCCTGACCTCCGCGCGGATCTGATCCAGCGTGCCGTCCACCAGCACGCCCGACCGATCGTCCAGCCCGCCCAGTATCACGCGCCCCGGGAAGAGCTTGCGCCCCTCGGCCAGCGACAGGTTGTCGGAGTACACGCCCCAGTTCACCACCTCGCCCGGGTAATCCGCGTACCGGGCCAGGTCTATGTTGTCCTTGCAGATGTGCAGCACGTTGAAGCAGCTGCGCCCCTGCGCGGCCTTCATAACCGCCACGTCGCCGGGGCGGATGAACTCGTCAAACTCCTCCGGTGTGTGGCCGTACTTCTCGCCGCCCAGCGCGGCGTAGTATATGCCGTCCGCGCCCGCCTTCAGCGACTCCTCGGCCAGGTATGCCAGTATCTCGGTCACGGCCTCATACGCGGCGCGCATGCCCTGCGGGTTTTCGCGCAAGTGGCGCACCTGGGTGAGCTTGTCCCGGTCGTAGAGCGAGCTGCCGCCCAGCACATGCGACACGGAGGCTACCACGCCGTGTATAGTCGCCAACAGCACCGCTTCGCCGGCCATGCGATCGGCTATGCGCTTTATCAGGTCGAGCTGGCGCTGTATGTAGTCCGCCTTCTTGTCAAACGGCTTGATGTGGTTCCAATCCGCCGGCACATTGATCGACTCGTCCTTGGGCAGCAGGTTTTCGTTCATTATCTTGCATATGTCGGTGCCGGTTCGCTCGAAGAAGTCCACATGAATGTCCTCGGCCGCCTTGCCATAGCCGTTGCCCGGGGGAAAGTGCAGCCAGAATCCGGACGGTATCCTATCCGGCGTGCGCCCCTGCACCACGGCCATGACCCTTTCGCGCTTGTTCATATCTCCCGCCTCCCTCGTCGCTGTGTTCGTAAACTGTGCTTAACATTGTCAGTATATATGCGCGCGCGCCATTTGTCAATAGGCATGCGCCGCCCGGCCGGACCCAGCCCTGTAGAGCTACAATACATTTTGGACAGCGACCCTCCAAAAAAGAAGTGAGACTTGAGCGAAAATCTGCTATAGTTGAATTGCAATAACAACAACACAGAAGGAGCTCAAGCCTCATGAAT
>CAWVGT010000108.1:0-24992 GCA_963928645.1 Candidatus Fimadaptatus sp. | reverse complement strand
GAAAGCCAGCGCCTTGAGACGCTGGCCGGTATCAATAGGCTTTTAGCCTTTGTGCAAACCACCCGTTTGACGGGTGGTTATGGTTTGCGCGCCGATATCGCATGCGCGCCTGCGTGGGGGAGATTGTATACATATGAAAGCCGAACTGTATGACCTGGCCAGCCGCGTGATGGAGCTGGCGACCAGCCCGGATATGGACGCGCGCCGCGCGCTGTGGCGCAGACACAACAGCTTTCAGGGCGGACGCCCGCCGATATACCTGCGCGCGTTCGCGTTCACCGAGAACTTCGACTGCTCCGCGCTGCGCTGCACCGATCCGATGCTGCGCGGCTACGAGCTGGAGCTGCATCAGTCGCTGTATCGCGCCACGTTGGGCGACGACTATGTGATCGAGCCCTGGCTGACGCTGGATGCGACGTATATCCTGCCCGGGGGCGAGCGCTGGGGCGTGCCGGTGGCGCTGGGCGAAAAGCCGGTCACGGGCGGCGCGGCGGCGTTCAATCCGGTGCTGCGGGACGAGGACTGCTCGTGCCTGCGGGCGAGCGGATATCAGGTGGACGAGCGCGCCACCGCCGAGCGCCGCGAGCGCCTGGAGGCGGCGCTGGGCGGGGCGATGCCGGTGTTTGTGTCGCGGCAGGGGCCCTACAGCATGTGGGCTGGCGACATATCGACCGATATAGCCAAGCTGCGCGGGCTGGAGCAGCTGATGTGGGACGTGTACGACCGTCCGGAGTGGCTGCACCAACTGCTGGGGTTCATGCGCGACGCGATACTTGCCAACCTGGACGCCGCGGAGCGGGCGGGCGGATTTGCGCTGGCCGACCATCAAAACCAGTGCATGCCATATGCGCTCGAGCTGGCCGATCCGGATCCAAACGCGACGGGCGTGCCGTGCCGGGGCCTGTGGCGGTTCATGGCCGCGCAGGAGTTCACCGGCTTCAGCCCGGACATGTTCTGGGAGTTCATACTGCAATACCAGCAGCCGATAATGGAGCGGTTTGGGCTGAGCGCGTACGGCTGCTGCGAGGATCTAACCGGCAAGATAAAGTATCTGCGGCGGATAAAGAACCTGCGGCGCATTGCGGTCTCGCCGTTTGCGGACGCGCGCCGGTGCGCCGAGGAGATAGGCCGGGACTACATACTCTCGTGGCGACCGAACCCATCGTCAATGGTGGCGCGGGGACTGGACGAGGAATACGTGCGCCGCTATCTGCGCGCGCACTTCGAGATATTCAAGTCCAACGGCAATGTGTTCGACATAACGCTGAAGGATGTCGAGACGGTCAATCACCAGCCGCAAAACGTGCGCCGCTGGACTGAGATAGTCCGCCAGGAGCTGGACAGGCTCTAGCGTGCTGAAGGCCAAAGCGGCAGGGGAGCGCGCGCCGGGCCGCAGGCGCCGGCGCGGTGGACTTGGCTTATGAACAGACATGGCCGGCAGGGCAGTCGGGGCTCGATGCCCCGCGCGCCCTGCCGGCCATGGCGTGCCGCGCCAAACAGCGCCGGTTGCACTCCACAAGACCTGGGGTGTGTATGGCACATATGCGCAATGCTCCGCGCACTCTTTCAGCTCATCGCACTGCGCTGCGCAAATTGAGCTTCAGCAAGCTCCCGGCCATGTACAGCGCATATGCGAAATACTATGTGCACGATGCCATCATGCGCAGGCTGCGTTGAACTGCGTGGCGTCAGCGCGCTTGTGCCCGGCATCAGTCGCAATGACCATATGCGCCAGAAGCTCCGCGCACACTGCCGGCCAACTCGCATTGTGCCAGACTGTATTGCCCTCAATTGCACCCTCAACCACAGACAACGCATCTGCACAACGCCCCGCGCGCCCTGCCAGCCCTGCCGCGCTGTACAGCGTCAGTTGAACTCCAGCAAGACCTCGGTGGAAAACGGCGTATAAGCGGTCATGGCGACGCAGGCGTCCTCGGCCTCGCCGGGCAGCGTGCCGCGCATGTTCTCGCCGTACGCATGCGCAAAGCAGCCGCCGGTAATGCGCAGCTCGCGGTGATCGTCGTACTGGTACACGGCCCGGTCGCACTTCTGGTACAGGTACGCGCCCTTGCGCAGCACCAGCTCGACGTCGTCCGTGCAGTAGTGCCCGTCGGGCTCCAGCAGGAACTCGAGCTTAACCGGCACGTTTTCGCAGCCCGCGCTGTGCACGCGCAGCCTGATGCCGTTGGTCGTCGGCTCCACCTCGACGCACAGGTCGAAGTCCTGCATCGACACCGATTCGCGCTTGGAGTGATCCATCTGGCGCCAGTCCGAGGTGCCCTGCGGCGTGCTGAGCGGGCGCTTGTAGCCCCAGCGGTCGTGGAAGCAGAGCGTGTAGCCCGCGCCCGTGCGCTCCATGCGCTGCGCCACGAACTGGCCGCGCGCATAGAAGCTGCCGGCCAGCCGCAGGTATACGGTGTGGCGCTCGTACTGCAGCTTTATGAACTGCGGCAGGTTCTTGACCACCGTCAGCGTGAAGTCGCCGCGCCGGTAGCGCGCAATGCCGCTCGCCTTGAAGTAGTGGTCGTATTCGAGGCAGGGCGGTTGGCTCACTATCTCGCGCTGCTCGTCTATCAGCGCCTGGTCCAGCAGGAACAGGTGCATAAAGCTGAACGGCTCTATGATCTCGTACTGATCCAGGCACGCGCGCGCCTGCAGCGTCTCGAGCATGCGATCCGCCATGTATGCAAAGCCCGCGTCGCGCGTCTTGAGTGCCATCGACAGGAAGCAGTCGTAGTACACGTCGGCCTTGGGCAGCATGCCCTTGTCCTGCCGGGTCGAGTTCATGGTGTTGATGTGGCCGTCGGGCTCGAAGTACTGCATCACCATATTGAGGTTGCGCGAGATGTGGCCGTACAGCTCGGGCATGTAGCGCTCGTTGGCCAGCACAAACAGCGATCGGTCGCAGACAATGTTGTACACGCCCGCGGAGCGCTCGGTGAACTCGCCCTCGGCGTCGCAGTCTATGCCCTCGTTCAGGAACAGCTTCATGTAGTCCAGGCAATCCGGCCGCTCGATCAGCCGCGCCAGCGACGCCATGGCGGCGCTTATCACCCAGCGGTGGTTGGGCGTGTGGAAGCCGCCCTGGAGTATGCCGTCCGCGGCCTTGTTCAGGAACTGACGGATCACGCCGTCCAGCTCGTCCTCGGCCCCGGTATGCCGGCTCAGGCCCTGCATGGTGGTGTAGGCGGGGTAGAACGCGTTTACCGCGAACGCGGTCTCGGCCGCGTCGTGGAAGTTGGTCTGCTCAAGGTCGAGCGTGCCGTCGGCGTTCTGCAGCCGCTGCGCGTACTTGAGCGCCAGCTGCGCGCGCATTAGCATGTCGTCGTCGCGGTAGTATGCGGACTGAGGGGTGTAGTACGCCAGTATGAAGCTCGCGGCTTTCTCTGGCGCAGCGCCGTATGTGCTTGACAATCCTGTCAAATATGATATACTTTTGACAAGAGTTTATCAGCGAATTGCCTATACTCTGATTATACAAGTTAGCCATGGAGCCGGCAATATTTAAATCTAAAGTGTTGTTTAAAAAATCACGGGTGTTAATGTTGAGTCTGCAAGCACAACCTGTTAAAGATTGGTGATGATATGGAGCGTAAAAATCCCACCGGATTTCACCGGGCCGCGCGCCGCCATCTGCGCAATGGCGAGCAGCTCGAGATCGTGCACAAGCAGCTGGGTGGGGATGTGATAATACACTGGCACGACTATGTGGAATGCGAGCTGATCTTCAGCGGTGAATTGGAATACATTATAAACGGCCGCACGTACCACCTGACCAGCGGCTGCGCCTACATCGCCACGCCCTCGGATACCCATTCGATGCGCATAATGACCGACGAGCCGGTCGAGCTGTTTTCGATCTCCTGCGACGAGTCGTATCTGGATCCGGAGCTGCTGGCGCGGCTGGCCGATCCCAGCGCCGAGAAGGTCGCCCGCTGGGACAAGCAGGAGGCGGCGCATATCCGCTCCATCATGGATCTGCTGGAGGAGGACTTTACCGGCATGCGCAGCATGCGCGCCGAGATGCTAAAGTCGCTGGTCAACGCCGTGCTGATATCGTTCATGCGCCGCATGGAGACCGACAGCATGGTCGTGAAGGTGCCCGATCGCCTGGTGATGCAGGTCGTGGCCATAATCAGCGCGCGCTTTCGGGAAAAGCTCACGATAAAGGGCATTGCGGATACGATATACATGACGCCCAACTACATAGGCGAGCGCTTCAAGGAGGAGATGGGCGTATCGATAAACACCTATCTTATGGAGACGCGGCTGGCGTACGCCCGCAATCTGCTCAACACCGGCAAGCTCGACATAAAGGAGCTGGCATACCAGTCCGGCTTCAATTCGACAACCTATTTTTCGACATCGTTCAAAAAGCGCTACGGGGTATCGCCGACCGACTATCAAAAAGTACTTGCGCTCAAGAATGGCAAACAATCCGAGCCGACCGACACAAATGTATATCCAATAACAGCGTCGGGGGGGGGTAGCTCACATGCCCATAATTAGGCCGCGCGCGCTCTCAGCCTGCCTCAATCCTCGGGCAGTGCGGAGCGCGCGCGATACGTCTGCGGTGAGGCGCCGTACCTGGCCGCAAAGCGCCGGCTGAAGTACAGCGGATCGTCAAAGCCGCACTCGGCGGCTATGTCGCGCACCGGGGCGCTGCTGCTGAGCAGCAGGTCGCGCGCCCGCTCCAGGCGCAGCTTCAGACAGTAATCGATCGGTGAGGCGCCGGTGAGCCGCCGGAACTCGGCGGTGAACTGGCTCTTGCCCAGCCCGCTGAGCGCGCACAGCTGCGCCAGCGATATCCGCTCGGCGGGATGGGTATGTATGTAGTCCAGCGCGCGACTGATGCGGTGCGGCTGGCGCGGCGCGGCGGCGCCGGCGATCAGCGCGTGCAGCGCCTGGCTGAGCGCCAGCTCCTGCGTCCACTCGTAGTAGGCCGGCTTTGAGGCATACGCCCGCGCAACGTCGCGCAGGTGCTCGCGAAGCGGCGAGAGCGCGCACGGATGGCTCAGCGGCGGCAGCGGCAGTCGATCCGGCCCGCCCGGCTCGAGCGTGAAGTGCACCGCCAGAAACTCCATGTAGGGCGGCTGATCGACCCAGAGCGAGTGGCGCAGCCCCGGCGTGAAGTATATCAGATCGCCTTCGCCCACGTCGCAGCGGCACTGGTTTAGCGTAATGCAGCCGCGCCCGGAGGTTATCAGCACCAGCTCGTGATTGTCTATCGTGCGCTCGGGTATGCGCCAGTGCGCGTGCGTGCGGCGCTGCACGGCGTAGTCCACCCTCGGAAACAGTCCCCGCATAATAACACCACCCATTTTGTCGGAATATAGTCCATGCTGCGCAAGTTATGCCATTGCGCGGCGCGGCGCAGCGCGCTAAAATCAGCATAGCACAAAAACCTGGAGGCGGCAACGATGATTTGGGACAGAGAGCGATATCTGGAACACATGACGTTTGGCCATTCGGACGGCGAGCTGTTCTGCGAGCTGTTCGGGCCGCTGATCGGCCTGGAGGACGAGTGGCGCGCTCAGGGCGCTACGGCGGCCGAGCTGGATCTGTCGGCGTTTGGCTGGGACAGCGTGCGCCATGCCGACGCGGGCGCGCAGACCGGCGCGCGCACCGGGCTGGAGCCGCGCGTGCTCAGCGAGGATGCCCAGCAGGTGATCTCGCTGGACAACATGGGGCGTAGAGTAAAGCTGTGCAAGGGCAGCGCCACGATACCGCTGCCCATGGAATACGTGGTAAAGACCGAGGACGACTGGGCGCGGGTAAAGCACTGGTACGAGTTCAGCGAGGATCGCGTGGACGTGGAGCGGCTCCGGCGGCTGCGCGAATCTCAGCGCGAGGGCACGCTCATAACGGCCTGGATACCGGGCGGCTTCGATGAGCCGCGCCAGCTGATGGGCGAGGCCGAGCTGTGCATGGCGTATTACGACCATCCGGACATGGTGCGCGACATGCTGGACACCATGGCGACGACCTGCCTCAAGGCGCTGGAGCGCGTGAGCGAATATGTGACGATAGACGTACTGTGCGTTCACGAGGACATGGCGGGCAAGAGCGGCCCGCTGGTGGGCGCGCGCCAGATAGACGAATTCATAGGCCCGTATTACCGGCGCATATGGGAGCCGGTGCGCGCCGCCGGGGCGCGGCTGTTCTCGCAGGACAGCGACGGCAACATGGAGGCCGTGATAGAGCCGTTCCTGCGCGCCGGGGTCAACTGTATGTACCCCTGCGAGCCGCAGGCGGGCATGGACGTAGTGGCGCTGCGCGGCAAGTACGGCAAGCGCGTGGCGTTCAAGGGCGGCATAGACAAGTTCGCGCTGCGCGGCGACAGGAACGCCATACGGCGCGAGCTGGAGTATAAACTGAGCGACGCGCTCAAGGGCGGCGGCATGGTATTCGGCCTGGACCACCGCATACCCAACGGCGTGCCGCTGGACAACTACAGGTATTACGTGGAGCTTGGTAGGGAGCTGCTGGGCCTGCCGCCGGCGCAGCCTGCGCAGCATGTGCGCATGGCGTTTTGATGCGCTGAGCGCAGCAGGGGCCGCGGGGCTCCAGCCGTCAGGGTTGAAGGCGCGCGGCCTTGCTTTTGCGTATGGAGCGTCGGTGACATGGTATGGCCGGGAGCCGTGATAGTGGCATATCGGCGATATGGCAAAGCGCGCATGACTGTTCACGGTTCACTTTGGCTACAGACGAGTGAATTAAGCCATTGATGCCCTGTACACTGGCACGTGGATTGATATGGCCATTTATGCACTGCCGGCAACCGGGCTGTGGTTTGCTTCACCAAAGCTGTCAGGAGATCGATCATCTGCATGTTGTCGGGCTTAAATCATGTGTTATCTGAATGAGTGTTATATCGAGAGTGTAAATCCACAAACTTAAACATGCCTGCCTGATGCACAAACTGACCAAATGCCAAGAAGCAAACACGAATAACAGCGTTGACACAATTGATTCGCAGACAGCCAAGTCAACAAAACAGGGGATGGACTTCCTAAATCCATCCCCAAAGCGTTCAAAAGCCAGCGCACAATCAACGCAGCCAGCACTGCTCGGCAATCAGTCAGGCGACGCTTTGTCGCGTCACTCCAGGCAGCCAAGCGGCGGGTTTCACGCACACATGAACCGCCAACGCCTGATAATCGTACATTCATAAGTGCAACCTCAGCCACGCCCGGGCGATGCCTCATAATAGAAGTTGGTAGGTACGGCGAGCGTGTGATGGCGCAACGTGTTGTGTACCAGCACCTCAATATAGTTGTCGCCCGTGCGCATCCATTTTCTTATAACCAGCTCGCATAACGGTGCGACCAGCACACCGGCGTCAGCGCCGTTTATCTTCACCGCGCGGCGCAGTCTATGTCACCCGGCCGCAGCCTCAACCGCGCCTGGGCGACACTTCGCAACAGAAGTTGGTAAGCACAGTGCGCATATGATTGCGCAACGTGTTGTACACCAACACCTCGATATTGTTGTCGCCCGCGCGCACCCACTTACCTATATCCAGCTCGTATGGCGGCACGACTAGCTCGCTGGCGTCCGCATCGTTTACCTCAACCCGCGTGGCGCCGCGTAGCACAGCCTATGGTGCCCAGCCGCAACCTCAACCGCGTCCGGGCGACACCTTATAACAGAAGTTGGTAGGCACAGCACGCATATGATTGCGCAACGTGTTGTACACCAACACCTCGATATTGTTGTCGCCCGCGCACCCACTTACCTATATCCAGCTCGTATGGCGGCGCGACCAGCACATCGGCACGCGCGTCGATTACCTTCATCCGTACAGCGCAATCCATGTCGCCCAGCCGCAGCCTCAACCGCGTCCGGGCGACACATCATAACAGAAGTTGGTAGGCACAGTACGCATATGATTGCGCAACGTGTTGTGCACCAGCACCTCGCTGGTGTTGTCGCCCGTACGCACCCACTTGCTTATATCCAGCTCGTATGGCGGCACGACTAGCTCGCTGGCGTCCGCATCGTTTACCTCAAACCGCGTGGCGCCGCGTAGCACAGCCTATGGTGCCCAGCCGCCCCCTCAACCGCGTCCGGGCGACACCTCATAACAGAAGTTGGTAGGCACAGCACGCATATGATGCGCAGCGTGTTGTGCACCAACACCTCAATATCGTTGTCGCCCGCGCGATCCCACTTGCTAATATCCAGCTCGTATGGCGACGCGACCAGCACATCGGCACGCGCGCCTATTACCTTCATCCGTGCAGCGCAATCCATGTCGCCCAGCTGCACCCTCAACCGCGTCCGGGCGACACCTCATAACAGAAGTTGGTAGGCACAGTACGCATATGATTGCGCAACGTGTTGTGCACCAACACCTCAATATCGTTGTCGCCCGCGCGCACCCACTTGCTAATATCCAGCTCATATGGCGGCGCGACCAACACGCCGGCGTCCGCACCGTTTATCTTCACCCGCGCGGCGCAATCTATGTCGCCCAGCCTCAGCCGCACATGCTGCGACGCGTCGTCAATGTGCACGCTGCGTGTATAGCGCACGCCGCCCGAATAGTGTTCGAGTCCCTGTGCCTCGATCGGCAAGCTTACGTCCATCTCGCCGCGCCCGCATTCAAACCTCAGCGGTTCGGCGATCAGCGCCGCGCCATATGCGCCGTCGGTCGCGCGAACCGTCATGCGCAGCTGGGTCGCGGCCTTCAGCGGCGCGGCCGGCGTGCGGCGGTTGCCGGCGCAGGCCAGCTCCTCGTCGCCCGCGAATACGCGCGCGTCCAGCCCCTCGGGCAGCACCAGCGCGGTCATGCCGGGCGGCGCGGTGAACCGGAACTCGCATAATGCGCCATCCAGCTCGGGCAGCGCGTCAAACGGTATGACGCCCGGGTTGTCGTACCAGGACATGGCCAGCGGGGTGCGCTGCTCAAACGCGGGCGCGTCGGCCCTGAGCGCTACAAACCGCGTGCGCAGCCCGTGCGGGTATTTGAGCAGCAGCGTGTGCAGCCCGCGCGCCAGGCGCATGCGCTCGGGCGCGACCTGAGCGCCGTCCAGCCAGAAGCGCTCGGGCGGTGTGGCGCCGGTGTCAAACCGCACGTCGCAGTCCTCGGCCAGCCGTATGTGCGTCAAAAGGTAGAACGGGCCCGCGCCTTCGTACTCGCTCGACGAGCCGGCGTAGGTTATGCGCTTTTCGCCCAGCGCTATGAAGTCGTCGGATACGCACCCCTTCAGGCCGTGGTAGCTGGCCTGATAGCCGGCGTCGCCCTCAACGCCCATGCGCATCGAGAAGCAGTATTGCTCGAACAGCCCGCGCGCGGCTTCGATATCGGCCAACGCCGCCGCGTCCAGTTCGCCGCGATGCACGAGCATGCGCGGCCCGAACGAGTAGGTGGCCTTGCGCCACTCACCCTGGCCAAAGCGGTATTCAAAGCTGCGCGCCTCGGCGGCTATGCAGGCGTCGAACGCGGGCAGCCGGTAATCGCCGAAGCGGTTGTCGAGCGTGGGCGCGAGCTCGCACTGCCATATGCCCCTAAAGTCGATGTCGAGATACGGCCCGGAATAGAGCGGCGGCAGCGGTTCGCGGCCGGAGTCGAACAGCACCAGCATCAGCCCGGCAAACCGGGGCTCGAACGCCACGAACGCATACCCATGCTGCGCGCGGCGCACCGCGAGCGCATAGCGCGCCCCGGTGAACGGGTCGAGCAACACCGGCCGGCCCGTGGCGCGCAGCCCGACCTCACAGCCCGCGGGCAGGCCGTAGAGCATGAACAGCTGCTCGCCGTCCAGGTCGCGGTGCTGGAAGTAGGGCCGTGTGCCTTCGGGCACGATAATGTCGGGCGCAAAGCGGCGGCGCAGCGCTGCCAGGTACTCCGCGGCGTCGCTCAGCGGCGGCTGGGCGCGCGCTATGTCGCCTACCAGTGCGTCCAGTTCAGGATCGTCCGCGCCTATGCGGTCGCTGGCGCGGGGTGCGTCGCCTATTATCGCCACGTGACCGCCCGCGCGCGCGAACTCCGCGAGGCGGCGCACCATGCCAAAGCGCACGGCCTGCATGTCGGGTATGACGACGCTCAAAAAGCGCTCGCCGGCGACGCGCAGCTCGCCGTCTGCGATCTCAGCGCGCTGCACGCTCTCGAAGTCTATGAAGTCAAAGTCGACGGCGTGGGCGTACAGGTACTCGCCAGTCTCAAACGCGCATGCGACCGCGCGCGCGCCGCGCTCCGGGTCGGCCTCGACGGCGGCGACCGGATATACTATCGCCACGTCGCAGCGGTGCTTGCCGCGCGTGAGCAGCCAGCTCAGCCGCTGTGTGCAGCCTAGCAGCTCGCCCATCTCGGCCCAGTAGGGCATGTGATAGTGATTGCACGGCGGCGCCCACTCCCACATGCTGCCGTGCATAGAGTAGTACAGCCCGTGCAGCGAGAGCAGGTTCTGACCGGTGGCGAAGTTGCGGAACACCGCGTCGGCCACGTCGGCGCTGGAGGTCTGCCAGCCGCTCGAGTAGAAGCCCTCGAGCCAGGTGCGCGGGCGCTCGTACAGGTGCGCGATCGAGCTGCTGACCTTGTTCTTTATCAGGTCGCATGCCAGCCGGGGCTGATCGTTGCCGGGGCCCTGGTTCCACTTCATCGTGCGGAAGTAGTCGCCGAACTCGGTCACATCGCGGCCGCGGCCGCCGTGGTCGCAGCCGAAGGTCATGCCGCGCTGCTGATGCCAGTCGTAGACCGGCTTGAAGTAGCCCTCCTCGCTGAGCTGCACGACCACATCGTAGTAGTCCAGCCGCGTCTTGACGGTGCGCGCGCCGGCGTCGTCGAACAGGTCGCCCAGCAGCGGCGTAACGTCGTAGCCCTTGCGGCGCTTGAACTCTGCGGCAAACTCGTCGCTCCACAGCCGGCCGCGCACGTTGAAGCTCAGCTCGTCCGAGAAGAAGAAGTTTATGCCGCGCCCGCATTCGCCGGGCATATGGCGCTCGAACGCGCCGTAGAAGTGATCGGCGATGGTGCGGCCCAGGCGCGGGTGCATGGGGTTGAGCGAGTAGGCGACGCGCGCCGCGATGACCGGCCCCTCGCAGGTGTCGCACAGCCGGCGCAGGTCGTAGTAATCGGCGTCGACGGCCTGGCCCGGCCGGGGCCGGATCAGCAGCTGACCGGCGAACTCGGGATGCTCGGATATGACCTCGTCGGTATAGCTCTGCTGGCCGGGCGTGCTGAGCGTGTAGTCCGACAGGCTTATCGCCATGCCGCGGCGACTGGCCTCGCGCTCGAACCAGGTCACGAGCTCCCACCACTCGTCCGACAGCGGATGGGGCTGGCTGGGCATGGTCAGGCCGTAAGTGCGCCCGCCGCTGTCGCCATGGGCGTAGTTGATCTGCAGGCCGCAGATGTGATGCGCCTCGAGCTGATCCAGTATCCACGTGAGCTTTTCCCGCGTCACCGGGTCGCCCTGCCACCAGAAGAACGACACCTCGCCGTATTCGGATGGCGGATTAACAAAGCTGTCGTAGTCCATATCGATTCTCCTTGGCAAGTATGGGTGTTGTAATGCGCTGCCGCGGCGCACGCGAGCCGCGGTTCGCGCGGGCAGGGCGGAAAAACTGCACAGCGTGCGCGGCGCAACCCTGCCTGCGATTGTCAATAGTATATCACGATCGAAGTATATGCGCAATAACAAAACGCCGGTGCATTGGCGGCAGCGCGCAAGCGGTGGGCTGGCGGCGCGAGCGGGCGCAGGGCGATGGGGAGCCTGTGCGGGCAGGGCGGAGGGCATTGCCTGGCGACGGCCGACCTCATGTGCGGCGCTGCGACGATTCTCGCCCCTTGTATGGTCATGGCCGGGGGATCCGTCGGCAAAGCAGTGTGCAGATGCCGCCAGCACGCGCGATATGATGGCGTATGCCACAGGTACATGCCGGCCTGCGGAGTGCAGCGCTCTGCCGCAAATGTGATTTGGCCAGCAATACGTCTTTCCATTTCAATTGGAATGTGTTATAATACATTGTGTGATAGTCAAATGTACAACTGGCGCCCGGGGATTCTGGAGCGTCGGGCAAGCGCGCGCTTGAGCGCACCCTGGTTTGGGTATCGCGCGCTATACACGCACGCACGTCACATCGTCGGCCCAAAAGCGCAAGTTTGCTCCAGAGCGTGACTATATTATTAGGAAGAAACAGCCGGCGTCACCTGCGGCGAACGCAACGATAAATGCTGGGCATGAGCGCCGCACGCCCGGCGCGAGGAGGCCGACACATAGTTTTTACGTTTCGTATTCTTTAAAAGTCTGTGGATGTATGATATAATCAATTGAGTTTTCATAGACATAGCGCGAGTACGCGAAATTGCGGAAGGAGCAATGCACAATGAATATGATAAAGGAAGTAAACGGAAGCGCCCTCACCATAAAGCTGGAGGGACGTCTGGATACGATAACCGCGCCCAAGCTCGAGGCCGAGCTTAAGAGCTCGATCACCGGCGTGACCGACCTCACGTTCGACTTTTCCGCGCTGGAGTACATATCGTCGGCGGGCCTGCGCGTGCTGCTGTCGGCGCAGAAGGTCATGAAGAAGCAGGGCAGCATGGTGGTGCGCAACGTAAATGACACCGTGATGGAGATATTCGAGGTCACGGGCTTCAGCGATTTTCTGACGATAGAGTGACATGAAGGTAGCATATGTGGGCATAGATCTGCTCAAAGGCGCGCTCGACGCGGTGCTGGAGTGCGGATGCGACGTGCTCAGGCTGTTCAGCTGCCCGACCGACAACGTGACTGAGTTCAATACCGAGGTGCTCGCGACAGCGCGTCGCGCCGGCATACCGCATACGCTGAAGCGGCTTGCCAGGCGCGACCTGGACGACCTGGCTCAGCGGGGCTGCGAGCTGCTGCTGTGCGCGGGCTACTACTACCGCCTGCCGCTCACCGAGGCGTTCGCGATGGTGAACGTGCATCCGGCGCCGCTGCCGGAGTGCCGGGGCGGCTGGCCGATGCCGGTCATGCTGCTGCGCGGCGAGCGCGAGGGCGGCGTGACGCTTCACAAGCTGGCGCAGGAGTTCGACACCGGCGATATACTGCTGGGCGAGCGCTTTGAGCTGCGACCGGACGACACGCTGAGCGACTACATGGCCCGGGTCGAGCGACTGCTGCCGGGCATGGTGGAGCGGCTGCTGAGCGAGCTGCCCGGGCTTATGCGCGCGGCGCGGCCGCAGGGGGAGGGGCGGTACCTGCCCATGCCGACCGAGGCCGACTGGACCGTCACGCCCGATATGGGCGTGGAGCAGGCCGATGCGATACTGCGCGCCTTCTACGGCTACGAGTGCATATATCGCGACGGCGCACGCGCGTTTGAACTGATAGGCGGGCGTGCCACGGCGGACGCCGCGCCGAGCGGATTGCCGGTGCGCGGCGGATGCGTGCATGCCCGCATTGTCAGGGAGATTTGAGCGATGGCGGATATCGAATTGAAGGATCGGGCGGCCGTGGACGCGCTGCGCGCGCGCTATGGCCACGCGCTGTCGGCGCATGCGTTTGCGTCGCTGTACCTGTGGCGCGCGCAGTTCGGACTACAGCTGCATATGATGGACGATGGGTTTGCCGTGCACGCGACCAAGTTGCGCGGCGAAACCTGGTTTTTTCCGTGCGGCAGCGCAGACTGCCGCCGCGCGTTTATTGAGCGCCGCATGCGCCGGCCGGGGTTGAGGCTGATCTACCTGCGCGCGGAGGACGCCGCCTGGCTGCAGGACAACTACCCGGACATGTGGGCGCTGAACCGCGACCCGACCGCGGACGAGTACATATACGAGCGCAATGAGCACATAGCGCTGGAGGGCGGCCGCTACGGCCACATACGCTGGCGCATGAACAAGATCCGCCACGAATACGACGTGCGCGTAGAGCCGCTGACCGACGCAAACGCGGCCGACGCCGCGCGCATAGCGGGCGACTGGAACGCGCGCAACGTCGGCGCGCAGTCGGACGCGCTGAACGACCGGGATGCGGTGGCCGAGGCGCTGGCGCATCGCAGGCAGCTGGGCATGCACGGCGTGATAGTCTACCTCGACGCGCACCCTGCGGCGTTCATGATGGGGTTTGGTTTGACGGACGACACCTTTGACGCATCGGTGGGCAAATGCGCGGTCAATGTGCAGGGGCTCACGCATTTTGCGCTCAGGGAACTGTTCATCGCGGCGCCGGCGCGGTACAACTGGTTTAATCTCGAGGAGGATCTGGGCCTGAGCGGGCTGCGCAGCATGAAGGCCAACTTCCTGCCCAATGCCAAAAACGAGATCTGGGAGGCGCGCCGCATATGAGCAACACCAAGGATGTGTTTACGGCGAAGATGTTCGGGCGGCTGTTCGTGCCGTCGCTGTGCGCCTCGTTCGGGTTGGCGTTTTCGGATATGGCCGACGCGCTGGTGGTGGGCCTGCGCATGGGCGAGACCGGCCTGGCGGCCATAGGCATGACGCTGCCCATGTTCATGGCGATCAACCTGCTGATGCACGGCTTCGGCATAGGCGGCAGCGTGCGCTACTCGCAGCTGCTGGGCGCGGGGCGCTCGGAGGAGGCGGTGCGCAGCTTTAACCAGGTGCTGCAGTGGGCGCTGGGCGTGAGCTTCGCGTTTGCGGCGCTGGTCAACCTGTTCCCGTCGACGCTGATGCAGCTGCTGGGCGCGACGGGCACGGACGCCATGACCTACGATCAGACGCTCACATATGCGCGCGTGATAGCCGCGGGCGCGCCGATCATATTCTTAAACTACATACTCAACTATTACCTGCGCTGCGACGATCAGCAAAAGCGCGCCAGCGCGGGCTTCCTGGCAGGCACACTGACCGACATAGGGCTCAACGCACTGCTGGTGCTGGTGCTGGACATGGACATACTCGGCGCGGCGCTGGCCACGCTGTCCGGTTCGCTGGTAGCGGTGCTGGTGTATCTGCCGGGGCTGATAAGGCATAAGGGCGTGCTGCGCGTGCGGCGGTTCAGGCCGAGCGCGCGCGAGGCGTTCAGCTGCTTTAGGACGGGCCTGTCCTCGTCGGTGCAGTACGTATATCAGCTGGCGTTTCTGCTGATGGCGAACCACACGCTGCTGCGCATATCGGGCGAGACCGGCGTGGCGGTGTTCGACATGGTGCAAAACGCCTCGTATCTGATAACGTATCTGTACGACGCCTCGGCCAAGGCGCTGCAACCGCTGGCCAGCACATTCTACGGCGAGAAGAACCGCGCCGCGCTGAGCCATGCGCTCAGGCTGGCGCTGTGGTGCGGGCTCGGATTTGGCGTGGCGGCGGCGCTGGCGCTGAGCGCGTTTCCGGAGGCGGTGTGTTCTGCGTTCGGGCTCAGCGGCGTGCAGGTGCTGGGCGAGGGCGCGCGCGCGCTGCGCATATACTGCCTGTCCACAGCCTTTGCGGGCGTGAGCATAACGCTGGAGACCTATTGCCAATCGATAGAGCGCGAGCGCGACGCGTTCGTGATAGCCACGCTGCGCGGCTGCGCGGTGCTGCTGCCGGCTACGCTGCTGTTTTCGCTGCTGCGCCCGGGCGCGTTCTGGTGGGTGTTTCCGGTGGTCGAGGCGGTGTCACTGGGCGCGTACCTGCTCTGGCGCCGGCTCAGGCCCGCTCCGGCAGACAAGTTTCCGCCCGAGCGGGTGCTGTCCGGGCTGATACGCAGCCGCACAGAGGATCTGGCCGGGCTGCTGGAGCAGATAGACGAGTTCTGCGGGCGCTGGGCCGCTACGCCGCGCCAGCAGTACTACGTGAACATGGCCGTTGAGGAGATAAGCGTGGCCATAATCGAAAACGCGTTTGCCCGCATGCGCGACGGCTACATACAGATAACGCTGATTGCCTGCGAGGACGGCGATTTCGAGCTGCACATTCGCGACAACGCGTCGTTCTTCGATCCGTTTTCGCTGGACACGAACAAGGTCAGCGAGGAGGGCGACTACGACATGGACGCGATGGGCATGCTGGTCATCAAAAAACAGGCCAAGACGTTCTTTTACAGGCAGTATCAGTGCTATAACACGCTGGTAGTCAGAATTTGAGGTGAGCCGATGAAGTTGTCCCTGAGGATAAAGGTTATCTGCGCGGTATTGCTGATGGCGTTGGCACTGGCGTGCGCGGCGGGCATAATCAGCTATAACGTGTACTCGCGCGTTATGGAGCGCCACTACGAGGATCTCACGGTCAATACCGCCAAGTCGACTGCGTCCATGGTCAATGCGGATGACATTGCCAAACTGGTGGCGCGCACGCTCGAGATATACCGGAGCCTGTGTCCCGACCCGAACACGCCGCCCGACTTCGACTCGTTTGACGAGCAGGATTGGGCCGAGTACTATGCGGCATACGACGAGGTCACGTCCAGCCCGGAGTACGCGCAGGCGTTCGCCACGCTCAGCGCGCTCAAGGAGGACAACGAGGTGCTGTACCTGTACGTGGCGTACATGGACGTGCAGACCGGCCAGGGCATATACATAATCGACGCCGACCTGTCGGAGAACGTGTGCGCGACCGGCACCTGCGGCGCGATAGAGGAGGGCAACCTGGAGCTGATAGAGCAGGGCGTGTACGACTTCCCGCCGTATATCACGAATTATGCCGAATTTGGCTGGCTGTCGTCGGCGGCGGCCGCGATACGCGATTCGGAGGGCAATGTCGTAGCCAACGCGTTCGTCGACTTCTCGATGAACGAGGTTATGGCCGACCGGCAGAACTTCCTGACGCAGCTGGGCCTGATACTTGCGGGCGCGACGCTGCTGCTGATGGCGCTGCTGGCGTACGCATTCAACCGCACGGTCGTGCGGCCGATCAACCGGCTCGCGGCCGCAACCAGCTCGTTCGTGTCCGAAAAGCAGCAGGACAACGCCGATTCGGCGATATCGCAGCTGGACATACATACCGGCGACGAGATAGAGCATCTGTATACATCGGTGCGGCAGATGGAGCAGGAGATCGACAGCTACATAACCGATCTGACGCGCGTGACCGCGGAGCGCGAGCGCATAGGCGCCGAGCTGGACGTGGCCAAGAACATACAGGCATCGATGCTGCCGTGCATATTCCCGCCGTTCCCGCAGTGCAGCCACGTGGACATATTCGCCACGATGAACCCGGCCAAGGAGGTCGGCGGCGACTTCTACGACTTCTTCCTGATCGATGAGGACCACCTTGCGCTGGTCATAGCGGACGTGTCGGGCAAGGGCGTGCCCGCGGCCATGTTCATGGTCATAGCCAAGACGCTCATCAAGAACTCGGCGCAGACCGGTCTGTCGCCGCGCGAGGTGCTCGAGAAGGTCAACAACCAGCTCTGCGAGAACAACGACGCCGAGATGTTCGTGACGGTCTGGATCGGCGTGCTCACGATATCGAGCGGGCGCATGCTCTGCGCCAACGCGGGCCACGAGTGCCCCGCGATACGCCGCGCCGACGGTCAGTTCGAGCTGTACAAGGACAGGCACGGCTTCGTGCTGGCCGGCATCGAGGATTCGCGCTACCGCGAATACGAGCTCTCGCTGCACAATGGCGACATGATATTCGTGTACACCGACGGCGTTACCGACGCTACAAACGAGCAAACCGAGCTGTTCGGCATAGACCGCATGCTCGAGGCGCTCAACGCGGCCGACAACTCGAGCTGCGAACAGCTGCTGCACGACGTGCATGCCGACATAGATCGCTTCGTGGGCGCCGCGCCGCAGTTTGACGACATAACTATGCTATCAATACGCATAAGAGATAATGGTGGTGAGCGAATGCAGTGGTTGACGCTCAAGCCCGAACTGAGCAATCTGGAGCGCGCGACCTCGCTGTACGAGGAGGCGCTGAGCGAAGCCGGCGCGCCCGCGCGCGTTGTGGCTCAGGTGAACGTCATAATCGACGAGCTGTTCTCCAATATCGTGCATTACAGCGGCGCGACTGTGGCCAAGCTCGGCTGCCTGATCGACGGCAGATGGCTGGAGATCCGCATCTGCGACGATGGCTCGCCATTTGATCCGACTCAACGGCCCGACGTCGAGGTCGACATGCCGCTGAACGAGCGCAAGATAGGCGGCATGGGCATATACATAGTCCGCAAGACCGTGGACAGCATGGAGTACAAGCGTGAGGATGGGTTCAACGAGCTGACGCTCAAAAAGCGTTGGTGAGCATCAATACAAGCGACAAGCAATTGGAGGTTGCGCATCTTATGAAAGAGAGCATATTCCGAAAGGCGAGCATTGACAGGGTGTCGTCGCCGGAACAGTTGAACGACTATATCCGGGTGGCACGGCCCAGTGTGTGGATGATATTGGGCGCGATAGTGGCGCTGCTGATAGGCGTTGTGGTGTGGGGCATATTCGGCCGGATCGATGGTATACAGCCGATTTGGTTCATACTGCACTGAGGTGAGGCGTATGCGGCAGAATAAGACCGAGGTAAAGGCGCCGGTGCAAAACGGCGTTGTAAAGGTGCCGGTCGTAATGCAGATGGAAATGCTCGAATGCGGCGCGGCAAGCCTGGCCATGGTGCTGGCGTATTATGGAAAGTGGATACCGCTTGAGCAGGTGCGCTCCGACTGCGGCGTGTCGCGCGACGGCTCGAACGCCAAGAACATACTGGTCGCGGCGCGCAACTACGGGCTGCAGGCCAAGGGCTTTCGCTACGAGCCCAGCGCGCTCAAGGAAAACGGCAAGTTTCCGTGTATAATCCACTGGAACTTCAATCACTTCGTGGTGCTGTGCGGCTTTAAGAAGGACAAGGCGATCCTAAACGACCCCGCGCGCGGCCGGTACGAAGTCACGATGGAGACGTTCGACAAGTCGTTTACCGGCATATGCCTGATGTTCGAGCCCGGGCCTGGGTTCGAACCCAGCGGCAAGCCCAAGAGCGTCATGGAGTTCGCGCGCAAGAAGATACGCGGCACCGGCGCCGCGTTTGCGCTGGTCGTCATAACCACTGTAATAACTTCGCTTGTGGGCATTATCACGCCCGGCTTTTCGAACGTGTTCGCCGATCGACTGCTGACCGGGCAGAATCCGGAGTGGTTCCGGCCGTTCATACTCGGCATGGTCGGGCTGGCGGTGGTGCAGGTGATAGTGGCGTGGGTGCAGGCAGTGTACAGCCTCAAGCTCAACGGCAAGATCGCAATTGTCGCCAATTCGCAATACATGTGGCATGTGCTACGCATGCCCATGGAGTTCTTCTCGCAGCGCATGGCGGGCGACATAGCCAGCCGCAAGGAGCGCAATGCCAGCATCGCCGGCGATCTGATATCCGAGTTTGCGCCGCTGGTGATACAGACGGGCATGATGATATTCTATCTGTGCGTCATGCTGCGCTACAGCTGGCTGCTCACGCTGGTGGGGTTGGCGTCGGTCGTGATAAACCTCATGGTGTCGCGCTACGTGTCCAACAAGCGGCTGAACCTGTCGCGCGTCATAAACCGCGATTCGGGACGGCTGACCGGCGCCACGGTGGCCGGCATAGACATGATAGAGTCGATCAAGGCCTCCGGCGCCGAGAACGGGTACTTTGAGAAGTGGGCCGGCTATCAGGCCAGCGTGAACGCGGGCGACGTCAAGTTCACGCGCATCAGCTCGGGGCTGGGCCTGCTGCCCACGGCGGTGTCGTCGCTGACCAGCGTGCTGGTGCTCATGGGCAGCGTGTACCTGTGCATGCGCGGCCAGTGGACGATAGGTATGATTTCGGCGTTCAGCGGGTTCCTGAATTCGTTCCTGTCGCCGGCGTCCAAGCTGATACACGCGTCGCAGGCGCTGCAGGAGATGCGCACCGACATGGAGCGCATCGAGGACATAATGGAGTACCCGGTAGACGTGGAGTGCGAAGCCAACGACGCGGACTCGGATGAGGAGTTCGACAAGCTCAGCGGGCGCATAGAGCTGCGCAACGTGACGTTTGGCTACTCGCGCTTGGCCGAGCCGCTGATAAAGGACTTCTCGATGACGCTCGAACCGGGTCAGCGCGTGGCGTTCGTGGGCGGCTCGGGTTGCGGCAAGTCGACGCTGTCCAAGCTCATATCGGGGCTCTACAAGCCCTGGAGCGGCGAGATACTGTTCGACGGCAAGCCCATCGACCAGATAAACCGCAACGTGTTCACCGGATCGCTGGCCGTGGTCGACCAGGATATAATACTCTATGAGGACACGATCGCCAACAACATCAAGATGTGGGATACCTCGATAGAGGACTTCGAGATGATACTAGCCGCGCGCGATGCGCAGATACACGATACGATTATGAAGCGCGACGGCGGCTATCAGTACGTGTTGACCGAGGGCGGCAAGGACCTGTCGGGCGGCGAGCGGCAGCGGCTGGAGATAGCGCGCGTGCTGGCCGAGGATCCTACGATAATCATACTCGACGAGGCCACATCCGCGCTGGATGCCAAGACCGAGTTCAACGTGGTGCAGTCGATATCCAACCGCGGCATAACCAGCATAGTTGTGGCGCACAGGCTGTCCACGATACGCGATTGCGATGAGATAATAGTGCTCGACCGGGGCCGCGTAGTTGAGCGCGGCACACACGACGAGCTGTACGCGCGAGGCGGCGCATATGCGCGGCTGGTGACGAGTGAATAAGGAGGCGACGAAAGCATGGGTTGGTTTGACGAACAGATCCGCCAGCGCATAGAGCACGACGAGAGCGCCTTCTCAAACGCATTTGACGAGCTGGCCGGCGTGGTAATGGGCGACAAGCTGGCGCGCAAGCTCAGCGACGACCGCGTGCAGGCCAAGAGTGCGATTGATGAGATACTCAAGTTCTACCATGTCAAGCCGGTCGAGTTGCCCGACAATGTGTCCGACATAAACGACCAGCTGGAGTACCTCATGCGCCCGGCGGGCATAATGCGGCGCGTGGTCAAGCTGGAGGGCGAATGGTACAAGGATGCGGTGGGCGCGCTGCTGGGCACGCGCGCCGACACGGGCAAACCGGTCGCGCTGCTGCCGGGTCGGCTGTCAGGATATACCTTTCTGGACATATCCACGGGCGAGCGCGTAAAGCTGAACAGGCAGAATGCGGCGCTGATAGGCGAGGAGGCGATGTGCTTCTACAAGCCGCTGCCGCTGCGGAAGCTGAGCATAAAGGATCTGCTGGTGTTCATGTTCCAGGCGCGCGACATGTCCGACATGGTGTCAATGTGCGTGTCGGCGCTGGCGGCGACGCTGGTGGGCATGCTGCTGCCCAAGCTCAACAACATAATCTACTCGAACGTGATAACCAGCGGCAGCCTGCAGCTGTTGATTGCGGTGTTCACGTTCATATGCGGCGCGACGCTGTCGGGCGTGTTGATAAACGGCGTGCGCACGCTGGTGCTGAGCCGGATAAACACGCGCATGAGCCTGGCGGTGCAGGCCGCCAGCATGATGCGGCTGCTGTCGCTGCCGGCCAACTTCTTCAAGACCGAGGCGTCGGGCGAGCTGGCATCGCGCGTGACATACATAAACTCGCTGTGCACGATGCTGTCCAACACGATTTTCACTGCGGGCCTGACCAGCCTGTTCTCGCTGGCGTATATCACTCAGATGGTGCAGTACGGCCCCGGGCTGGTCATACCCGGCCTGCTCGTGGTGCTGATAAGCATGCTGATATCGGTTATAACGATATTCGTGCAGACCAGCATAGCGCGCAACAAGATGGAGGCCAGCGCCAAGGAGAGCGGCGTGTCGTATGCGCTGATAAGCGGCATACAGAAGATACGCCTGGCGGGCGCTGAAAAGCGGGCGTTTGCGCGCTGGGCCAACAGCTATCGGCCGGTCGCCAAGCTCGAATACGATCCGCCGGCGCTGGTCAAGCTGTCGGGCGTGTTCACGACCTTCCTGTCGCTGATTGGCTCGATAGTGATATACTATTATACCATAAAGACCAATGTGGCACTGGCCGACTACTTCGCGTTCAACACGGCCTATGGCATGGTCACCAGCGCGTTCACCGCGCTGCTGGGCACCGCCGAGGTCGTGGCGCAGATACGCCCCGTGCTCGACATGGTGCGGCCGATACTCGACACCGTGCCCGAAGTCGCTGAGAACAAGAAGGTCGTCACACGGCTCAACGGCGGCATAGAGCTTAACCACGTCTCGTTCCGGTACAACGAAAGCTCGCCGCTGGTACTCGATGAGATCAACCTCAAGATCCGACCCGGCCAGTATGTGGCGATAGTGGGCAGCACCGGCTGCGGCAAGTCCACGCTGATGCGCATCATGCTCGGCTTTGAGACGCCTCAGAAGGGCGCGGTATACTACGACGGCAAGGATCTAAACTCGCTCGACCTCAAGTCGCTGCGCCGGAACATAGGTACCGTCATGCAGAACGGCAAGCTGTTCCAGGGCGACATATACTCGAACATAACGATATCGGCGCCCTGGCTCACGCTGGACGCGGCCTGGGAAGCGGCCGAGATGGCCGGCATAGCCGACGACATACGCAATATGCCTATGGGCATGCACACGCTGATATCGGAAGGCTCGGGCGGCATATCGGGCGGTCAGCGCCAGCGCCTGATGATAGCGCGCGCGATAGCGCCCAAGCCGCGCATACTGATGTTCGACGAGGCGACCAGCGCGCTGGACAACATTACGCAAAAGACGGTGTCCGATTCGCTGAACAAGCTCAAGTGCACGCGCGTAGTCATAGCGCACAGGCTGTCCACTATACGCAACTGCGACCGCATAATAGTGATCGACAAGGGCCATATAATAGAGGACGGCAGCTACGATGAGCTGATCGAAAAGGGCGGCTTCTTTGCCGAGCTGGTCGAGCGGCAGCGGCTGGAAACAGGCGCCGCGAAATAAGGCGCGGCCTTGCGTGACGCAGCCCCGGCGCATCAGCGTCGGCGTGGTCGCACGCATGGGTTCGGCTTTGCTGGATTATAACATAATCGCATGAGTATACAATTGCCCCGGACGCAGTCGTGCGCCGCTACAGCAGCGCATGGCTGCGTCTTTTTGCACGTCAAATTGTGTCGATTGTGTCGATTTGGGATGTACATTTTTTGAAATTGACGCAATTGTGACAAATACAGATTTTGTTTATTTACGAAAGTGGCAAACTCGTGTTAAGCTATACTAAGAACGAACCGGTCGGCCATACGGTCGGCGGGCATACTGGGAGTGATCTGGCTATGGCACAGGCGGGAACCTATTCCGCGCAGCGCATGACCGAGCGTCAGCGCAAACGGCATCGCGCGCTGAAGCTGATGCGCAAGAACTGGGTGCTGTATCTGTTCCTGTTGCCGGCGGTGCTGTATATAGGGGTGTTCCACTATGGGCCCATGTACGGCATACAGCTTGCGTTCAGGGACTTCTCCGCGGCGGCAGGCATATGGGGCAGCCCTTATGTCGGCATGAAGTACTTTGACATGTTCTTCTCGTCGCCCCGGTTTACGATACTGCTGACAAACACGATTGTGCTCAGTGCGTACAACCTGCTGCTGAGCTTCCCCGCGCCGATACTGCTGGCGCTGATACTGCACTACACGCCCAATATACATCTTAAGAAGTTCGCGCAGACCGTGACATATGCGCCGCACTTCATATCTACAGTCGTGCTGGTCGGCATGCTCAACATATTCCTGTCGCCCAGCAGCGGTTTCATCAATTCGCTGATAAAGGCGCTGGGCTTCGAACCGATATACTTCTTCGGCGAGGCAGGCTGGTTCCGGCACATATACGTACTGTCGGATATATGGCAGAGCACCGGCTGGGGTTCCATCATATACATGGCCGCGTTGACCGGCGTCAGCCCCGAATTGCACGAGGCCGCGATAATAGACGGCGCGACCAAGGTGCAGCGCATCTGGCACATAGACATACCCACGATAATGCCCACGATGGTGATACTGCTGATCATGAGCCTGAGCAACATCATGAGCATAGGCTTTGAAAAGACCTACCTGATGCAGACCAACCTGAACCTGAGCACGTCCGAGGTCATATCGACCTATACATACAAGATAGGTCTGATGCAGGCCGAGTACAGCTACTCAACGGCGATAGGTCTGTTCAACAACGTGATTAACTTCACGCTGCTGATAGTGGTCAACTGGGCGGCGCGCCGCCTGTCCGGCAACAGCCTGTGGTAAGGAGGGAATGAGCTATGGTGAGCAATAAGGCCGTGCCGACCCGCATAAACAGCTGTACGCAGGACAAGGTGTTCATGGTGGTGCTGCACGTGATACTGGCGTGCATACTGGTGGTGGTCGTGTATCCGCTGCTGTTCGTGCTGTACGCGTCGGTCAGCGACCCGCAGTACGTCAACTCGGGCGCGCTGCTGCTGTACCCAAAGGGGTTCAATCTGCTGGGCTATCAGCAGGTGTTCCGCGATCAGCGCATACTGATAGGCTATGGCAACACGATATTCTATACCGTGTTCGGCTCGGCGCTGGCGGTCGCGGTCAACATGATGGCGGGCTATTCGCTGTCGCGCGACGACCTGCCGGGGCGGGGCATAGTGATGGCGCTGTTCGTGTTCACAATGTACTTCGGCGGCGGCATGATACCGTTCTACCTGATAGTGCGCAACCTGCACCTGACCAACACGCGCACGATACTGGTGCTGCTGGGCGGCACGTCGGTGTACAACATGATAATCGTGCGCTCGTTCTTCGTCAGCACGATACCAAAGGAACTACAGGAGGCGGCGGAGATAGATGGCTGTGGCACGGCGCGCTTCTTTGCGTCGATAGTCATGCCGCTGTCCAAGGCGATAACCGCGGTCATAGTGCTGTACTGCGCGGTGGGCCAGTGGAACGCCTACTTTAACGCGCTGATATTCATATCCGACCGCGATAAGTATCCGCTGCAGATATTCCTGCGCGAGATACTGCTCACCGCCAAGACATACGAGAGCGCCGAGGTGCTCAGCACGCTCAGCGGCGACGACCTGGCCCGCATACAGCGCATGAGCGAGGTCACAAAGTACGGCGTCATAGTCGTTAGATAGTGTTTACAGGAGATTAAGCCAAGATAGCGCACCAGATAGCGATGCAACGAATCTGCACAGCAGCAAGAAAAGATGCCGT
>CAWVGT010000107.1:0-22168 GCA_963928645.1 Candidatus Fimadaptatus sp. | reverse complement strand
CAAGGTCATGCTGATACTCAAGCGCCACTACGAGTTCTGGTTCTGCATACTGGCGCTGCACAAGCTGGGCGCGGTCGCGATACCCGCCACCAACCAGCTCCAGGCCAAGGACATAATCTACCGCTGCAACAGCGCCGAAGTGAAGATGATAATAACCACCCACGACGGCGACATCTCCGACCACATAGACGCCGCGCTGCCCAAGTGCCCCACCGTAAAGCGCCTGATAATGGTGCGCGGCTGCAAGCCGGGCTACCTGAGCTACGACGAGCTGGCCGCGCAGACGCCCTGCGAGTTCACGCCCGGCCGCCTGCCCGAGAACTCCGACCCGATGCTGCTGTACTTCACCTCGGGCACCTCGGGCATGCCCAAGATGGTGCAGCACGACTACAAGTACCCGCTGGGCCACATAATCACCGCGGTGTACTGGCTGCGCGTCGAGGAGGGCGGACTGCACCTGACCGTGTCCGAGACCGGCTGGGCCAAGTCGGTCTGGGGCAAGCTGTACGGCCAATGGCTGGGCGGCAGCGCGATATTCGTATACGACTTCGACCGCTTCCACCCCACCGAGCTGCTGGACGTGATAAGCAAGTACAAGGTCACCACGTTCTGCGCGCCGCCCACGATATACCGCTTCATGATACACGAGGACGTGAAGAGCTACGACCTGAGCAACCTGCACGCCTGCTCGACCGCCGGCGAGCCGCTCAATCCCGAGGTGTTCAACCGCTGGAAGGAGCTGACCGGCCACGAGATGCGCGAGTGCTTCGGCCAGACCGAGCTGGTCGCCACGCTGTGCACGTTCCCGTGGATGAAGATCTGCCCCGGCTCGATGGGCAAGCCCGCGCCGATATTCGACGTCGACCTGATAGACGAGAACGACGAGAGCTGCGCGCCCGGCCGCGTCGGCGAGATAGTGCTGCGCACCGGCGAGACCAACCCGCCCGGAATGTTCATGGGCTACTACAAGGACGACGAGATGACCCATTCGGTCTGGCACGACGGCATCTACCACACCGGCGACCTGGCGTGGCGCGACGAGTGGGGCTACTACTGGTACGTGGGCCGCGCCGACGACGTCATAAAGTCCTCGGGCTACCGCATAGGGCCGTTCGAGGTCGAGAGCGCGCTGATGGAGCACCCCGCGGTGCTGGAGTGCGCGATAACCGCGGTGCCCGACCCGGTGCGCGGCCAGGTCGTCAAGGCCACGATAGTGCTGACCCGCGACTACAAGGACAAGGCCGGCGACGACCTCGTCAAGGAGCTGCAGAACCACGTAAAGCGCGTGACCGCGCCGTACAAGTACCCGCGCATAATCGAGTTCGTCGACACGCTGCCCAAGACGATATCCGGCAAGATCCGGCGCGTGGAGCTGCGCGAGAAGGACATGCGCAAGCAGTGAGCCGTACACGGCCGCACAGGCCGCCAGGCGCCCGCTGAAGCTGAAGCATCTGAACTGCCCATGCGCGACACCTGCATTTGACGGGCCGGCCGTACCCGCGTCGGCAGCCATGTGCATCCAACGCTTTACGCGTTGGCCGCGCCTGTACTGCCCGCGCGGTGTTCTGGCGTTTGACGCTCAGCCGCGCGTACCGCCCGCAGAAACAGGCGAGAGCGAGAGCGCACCGTTCTCGCTCTCGCCTGCCTGAACGCGCAGCGCCGCGCATGCGGCCGTCCAGTCCCCCATGCCCTCACGGCGGCGAGCCAAGCATTACCCGGCCCGCCGCCGTCATCAAAATGTCAAATATAATAGAAGGAGGAAGCACACATGACGCCTTATTCGAACGAATACACGCTAAAGAACGGCCGCAAGCTGATAGTGCGCCAGCCGGTCACGGCCGACGCCGAGGGACTGATAGCGCTCATTCAACGCGTCGACACCGAGTCGCGCTTTCTGGGCCGCGAGCCGGGCGAGTTCGACTACACGCCCGACAGGGAGCGCGAGCTGATCGAAGGCATGCTGACCGCCGAGCGCGAGCGTTGGTTCGTCGCCGAGTACGAGGGCGAAATCGTCGGCCAGTGCTCCGTCGCGATACGCAACCGCCGCTACCGCTTTGCGCACCGGGCCGTGCTGGGCATCATGGTGCGCGCCGACTGCTGGGGGCTGGGCATAGGCGGGCGGCTGATGCGCGAGGCGATAGCCTGGTGCCGCGACAAGGGGCTGGAACAGCTGGAACTTGAGGTCGTGGACGGCAACGCGCGCGCGCAGGCCATGTACGAGAGTTTTGGCTTTGTCAAGACCGGCGTGCATCCGCGCGGCATACGCTACCCTGACGGCACTTATGCCGACGAGTACTTTATGGTGCTCAGGCTGTGACGGCAGGCGGCCGCCATGATCCGCGCGCGATAGAGTTCGTGGACACCTTGCCCAAGACGATATCCGTCAAGATATGCCGCGTAGAGCTGCGCGAAAATGACACGCGCAAGCAGTAAGGCATTTGGACGCAAAAACCATGACCCGCAAAATACCGGCAGCCGCGTGGCCGCCGGTATTCTTGCCTTGCCGCATCATTGCAGCACCACTTCATATTCTGTCTCCGATATGCTGCACATTTCGGTTGCGCCGCGCTCAGCAAGCCAGTCTGCCAGGCGCTGCTTGTCGTCGTCATCGGCTTTATACAGCTCCATTATCACTCGGTTCAGCTCTTCGTCCACGGCCAGCGTCTGTATGTTGAACTCGCCCATTAGCGGCTGAATTTCCTGCATCAGCGCTCCCAGCTCGGCCAGCGTATATTCCACTTCGTGATACACTATGCCCACATCGTCCACATACGGCACCAGATGTTCCTTGCCGCTCACCACGTTTACGTGCACCACATCGTCCTTCAAATACATCCCGCCGTACTGGTCGGCGGGCACCTCTAAAAACAAAGCCCACCTTTGGGCATATGTCAGTTCAGATTCAGGCGGTTCCATCCCCAGGCCGCTCATGAGCGCCAGCACCAACAAAACTGCCAGGTTGTGCAGCATATCCATCGCCCCGCTTCCGCATGTCAGTCCTTATATACACATGTTTCATTAAATTGGCTGTCAAACAGCAAAGTATCCGTATATCTGTGCAGTTATCAAGTGTTGTTATGTATCGCGACGCCCGCTCAATAATTCCAGAGCCATGCCCCGAATCCCGTATAGATTGCTCTACCTCCACTATATGTTATAAGTAAATTCCACCATACGTATCCGGTCTCAGTGCGTTTCAGATTCCTCTTATCGACTGCTTAATGCGTTGTTCAATCCTCGTTCTAAATCATTCCACTTAAAAGCTGCTTATCAATTATCCGGTTAAAGTTTCACCATTATCGTACATTATATTTGGGGTAATTTCATGTCTGATTTGTTGTTTGCCAATGTTTTTTTATGGACTCTTGTTGAACTGCTCCCAAGCGCTCACAGCTCTGTGCCGCTTTTGTTATTGCGAATCACTGTCCGACCGGCCACGCATATCAAATCACAAATCGCAGGCATCTTCGCGCGCATCGCCGCGCATCACCAGTCCCCGAACCACACCGCGCAAAACTATCGCCCCCGGAATTGCAAACACCATTCCCATCACCCCGCCCAGATATCCGCCCGCCGTCAGCGCCAGTATCACCGCCACCGGATGCAGGCCCGTAGTGCGGCCGGTCACGCGCGGCGCTATCACCATGTTCTCTATCTGCTGCGCCACGAACAGCATGATCGCAACCTCCAGCACCTTCAGCCAGCCCATGCTCAGCGTCAGCAGCACTATCGGTATCGCGCCCAGTATCGCGCCAAATATCGGTATCAGGTTGAACACCGCCATTATCAGCCCCAGCACCAGGAACGAAGGCACCCGTAGCGCCGCCAGACCCGCCGCGGTTATCGCGCCCACTATCAGAGATATAAGCAGCTGCCCGCGCACATAGCCGCTCAGCTCGCGCTGTATCGCGCCGCACGCCGCTATCACGCGCGCGCGCGCCGAACTGGGCAGCAGCAGCTCCAGCTGCAGCAGCAGCCGCTCGCGATCCTTCAGGAAGTAATAGCCCAGTATCACCATCAGCGAAAACCGCCCCACGCCGTCGGCCACGCTGCTGACCATGGTCGCCGTGCCGCTGAGCAGCCCGCCCAGCGCGCCCATCACCTGGCCGGGCAGCTCCTCCAACCGCGCGTCCAGCTGCTGCGCGAGCGTGCCGCGCGCGCCCGCCAGCGCGCCGTCGCCCACGCCGGCCAGCAGCTCGCTCACACGCTCGGTCAGCGCGCTTATGCTCGCGCCCATGCCCGGCAGCGAGCGCATAAGCAGCTGCGCCTGGCCCGCCAGCACCGGCACCAGCATCACCACCACGCCGATCAGCGCCACCGACACCATGCCAAACGCCGCCAGTATCGCCGCGCTGCGCTTCATGCGCCGCGACAGCGCCTTGACCAGCGGCAACAGCACGAACGCCAGCGCCGCGCCGCCCATGCACAACTCCACGAGCGCGCCCACCACGCCGCCAAACGCCAGCAGCGCCGCGCCCGCCAGCGCCGCCAGCGCTATCAGCGACCGCCTGCGCCAGAGCCATTCCCGCATACAAGCACTACCTCCTCAGGCGCCAACGCGCCGGGAGCCGCGCCGCATTTACGCGCGCGCGGCCCCCGGCTGCCCGTTGCACCGGCTGTCACTTGCCCATCATGAGCTTGTCGAACCGACGGGACATGTCCTGCTTCATGTGCATCGCGTTCCTGCCCAGCCGGCGCATTGTGCGCGGCGAGGTGGCGCTCAGCGCCGTCATGGCCGCTACGCCCAGCATCGAACCCACTATCATGCCCTTTGCCAAACCGTTCATCTGCGTCCTCCTTCCAACTGATCGGCGCCGCGGCGCTCCGGGCGCGCGCTCAGCGCGTCGGGCACCACGGCGTCGCCTGTCTGCGGCGCGAGCGCGAATTCGTCGCATATGAGCCGGCCCTGCAGCATGTCGTCGATGTAGCCGCGCGATATCTCAATGGCCTCTATCCGGCCGGTGCGCTCGTCTATCATCAGGTCGCTCACGCGCCCCAGCCTGAGCCCGGCCGTGGTCACCGCGCGCCGGGGCGCAAACGGCTCGCACCCGCCCGAGCGCGCGCCCCGGCCGGTGCACTGCAGCGACACCTCGCCTATCACATCGATATTGCTCAGCGCCACCACGCGGCTGCCGCCCAGCGCGCCCTCAACCAGCACGCCGGATATGTGCCGCCCATCCTCCAACACCACGCCGCTGACCCGGCCTGCGCGCCGGCCATCCGCTATCACCGCCGTGCCTATCAGCCCGCTCATACGCTTCATACCCGCCTCCGCCGCGCGCCACGCGGCGGGCTTGCGTCCGCCGCGCATCCGCGCACAGATATATTGCGCAGCCGGGGGCGCTGTGAAACTGGTAATTTTTTATTTTGGGGCGCTGATGGTTTGGCGCTCGATTTATATTGCGCGGTGACCTGCGCATCATGACCAACAGGCGCCTTTGGCTCCTGCGCACATTTGCCGGCGAGGCGCCTCGTCGCGTGGCGATGCCTCTAATAAAGCAAACGCGAACGCAGCCAATTGTCCGCGTTTGCTCAGTCTATTTTATGTTACCATATTCAATTTGCCTCGCCATTTAAACCTTATCCTCCGTTTGTAGAGAAATACCGCATCGTGTGCCGACGTCTCCCAGTAAAGCAGAAGCATGCGCCGCCATTCAGCCGTGCACGTTCAGTCCGCTTTCTGCTGCGCTTATTCAATTTGTCTCGCCGTTTAAAACCCTATCCTCCTTTTGTGGAAAATGCCGCATCGCATACCGCCGCCGCTCAGTAAAGCAAAAGCAACACCACCAATCGGCCTCGCGAGTTCAGTCCGTTTTTTGCTGTGCTTATCCTGTTTACCTCGCCGTTAAACCCTATCTTCAGTTTGTAGAGAAATGCCTCATCGCATGCCGCTGTCGCCCAGTAAAGCAAGAGCATGCGCCGCTATTCAGCCGCGCACGTTTAGTCCGCTTTCTGCCGCGCTTATTCAATTTGCTTCGCCGTTTAAACCCTATCCTCCATTTGTGGAAAATGCCATATCGCATACCGCCGCCCACTAAAGCAAAAGCGAGCGCCGCAATTCGGCCGCGCGCGTTCAGTCCGTTTTTTGCTGTGCTTATTCTGTTTACCTCGCCGCTAAACCCTATCTTCAGTTTGTAGAGAAATGCCTCATCGCATTCCGCTGTCGCCCAGTAAAGCAAAAGCATGCGCCGCTATTCAGCCGCGCACGTTTAGTCCGCTTTCTGCCGAGCTTATTCCATTTGCCTCGCCGTTTATACCTTGCCCTCCGTTTGTGGAGATGTGCCGCATCGCGTGCCGCTGCCTCAAAATAAAGCAAAATCATGCGCCGCCATTCAGCTGCGCCCGCTCAGTCCGCTTTTTGATGCGCTTATTCAATTTGCCTCGCCGTTTAAAACCCTATCCTCCGGTTGTAGGGTGCGCTTCCCCTAATAAAGCAAAAGCACGCGCCGCAATTCAGCCGCGCACGTTTAGTCCGCTTTCTGCCGAGCTTATTCCATTTGCCTCGCCGTTTATACCTTGCCCTCCGTTTGTAGAGAAGTGCCGCATCGCGTGCCGCCGCCGCCCAGTAAAGCAAAAGCATGCGCCGCCATTCAGCTGCGCACGTCCAGTCCGCTTTCTGTCGCGCTTATTCAATTTGCCTCGCCGTTAACCCTATCCTCCGTTTGTAGCGCAATGCCGCCTCGCGTGCTGCCGCCCCTAATAAAGCAAAAGCGAGCGCCGCCACTCCGCCGCGCCCGCTCAACACACATAATGCCCGCCGCCCCAGCCGCGGCTTTCTACCCCTCCGCCAGCCACTCGCGCCGGAACCCTTCGTCCTGCAGCAGCGCCTCCGGCGCGCCCAGCGCGCGGCACTCGCCGCTGGCCAGCGCATAGACCCGCGCCGCTATGCTCAGCACGCCGCCCACGTCCTGCTCCACCACCAGCAGCGTCACGCCCATGCCGGCTATGCGCCCCAGCAGCGCGAACAGCTCGTCGACCGCCTCGGGCGCCAGCCCCAGCGTCGGCTCGTCCATCAGCAGCAGCCGCGGCCGGCACATCAGCGCGCGCGCTATCGCCAGCCACTGCTGCTCGCCGCCCGACAGCGTGCCGGCCTGCTGGCGCAGCCGCGCCCTGAGCCGCGGGAACAGCTCCAGCAGCGCGTCCATGCGCGCGCCCACCTCGCGCCGCGGCAGCGCGTAGCCGCCCATGCGCAGGTTCTCGCCCACGCTCATGCGCGGGAATACCTGCCGCCCCTCCGGGCACAGCGCCAGCCCGCGCCGCACCCGCTCCAGCGTGCTCATGCCCGTTATGTCCTCGCCGTCAAACATCACGCTGCCCGCGTCGGGCGGGGTCGCTCCGATTATCGCGCGCAGCAGCGTGCTCTTGCCCGCGCCGTTCAGTCCGATCAGCGCCGTGACCTCGCCCGCGCGCACCTCAAGCGACGCGCCCCGCAGCGCCCTGAGCGCGCCGTAGCTCACGCTCAGCCCGTTCACTTCAAGCAGTGCCATATTACCTCCCGTGCGCCGCCGCGCTGCCCGAGCCCCGGCCGCGCGCGATCCACTCGTCGCGATCCAGCGCGTAGCGCACCGCGCCGCCGTCTATATGTATCACGCGATCCGCGATCTGGCGCACCAGCGCCATGTTGTGTTCTATCACTATCATGATTATGTCGCTGCGATCCAGGCCAAGTATCGCGTTGCCCAGCTCCCAGGCCTCCTGGGTGTTCAGGCCGCTGGCGGGCTCGTCCAGCAGCATCAGCTTGGGCCGCATGCACAGGCAGCGCGCGATCTCCAGCGACTTGCGCGCGCCGTAGGGCAGCTTGCCCGCGGGCATGTCGGCGTATTTGTCCAGCGCGAGCCGGCAGAGCTGTTCATGGGCGAACCGCTGCGCGGCGCTGAGCGCACGGGCGCGCGCGCGCGTGGGCAGCAGCGTGTCCAGCAGCGAGCCGTTGAGCTGGGCGTGCATCGCGGTGGTCAGGTTGTCCAGCGCGCTCAGCTCGTCCAGCAGGCGGATGTTCTGGAACGTGCGGCTCACGCCGATGCGGGCGCGCGCTGCGGGCGGCAGCCGGGTTATGTCGCGGCCGTCCAGCAGTATGCGGCCCGAGTCAGGCGCGTCAAAGCCGGTCAGCAGGTTGAACACCGTGGTCTTGCCCGCGCCGTTGGGGCCGGTTATGCAGGTCAGCGCGCCCGCGTGCGCCTCAAAGCTCACGCCGTCCACCGCGCGCAGCCCGCCGAATGACTTTTTGAGGTTGTCAGCTTTAAGCGTCATGCTTCCTCCCGGTGGTCTTGATGAGCATCAGCGCGACCAGCAGCGCGCCGTATATCAGCATCCTCACGTTGTCGAACCCGCGCAGGAACTCGGGCACTATCGTCAGCAGGTACGCCGCCAGCACGCTGCCCGGCAGGTTGCCCATGCCGCCCAGCACCACCATGCACAGCACCGTTATAGACTCGTCCGACCTGAACGAACCGGGGTCGATAAAGCCTATGAAGTGGGCATACAGCGCGCCCGCCAGCGCCGCGACAGCGCCGCTGAGCGTGAACGCGAGCGCCTTCAGGCGGTCGGGATATATGCCCATGCTCTGCGCGGCTATCGGGTCTATGCGCACCGCGGTGAGCTTGCGCCCGACGTTGGAGCGCTGCAGGTTCATAAGCAGCGCCAGCGCCAGCAGCGCCAGCGGCATGGCCAGCAGGTAGTACTGGTACGGCGAGGAGAGCGTCACGCCGGCCACCTGCGCCTGGGGCACGCCCGGCAGGCCCATCGGGCCGCGGGTCAGGCTCTGCCAGTTTATCAGCGTCAGCCGCACTATCTCGCCTATGCCCATCGTCACTATCGCCAGATACCCGCCCGACACCCGCCGCGAGGGCAGGAACGTCACAAACCCCATCGCCGCGCCCATCAGCATCGCCGCGGGCATGCTCAGCCACAGCGGCGCGCCCAGCCGCAGCGCAAGCAGCGCCGAGGTGTACGCGCCCACCGCGTAGAACGCCGCGTGGCCCAGCGACACCTGGCCTGCTATGCCGGTCAGCAGGTTCAGGCTCAGCGCCAGCAGCGAGTATATCGCGCACATCACCGCTACGCGCATCGGGTACGCGCCCAGATTTATCAGCGGTATCAGCAGCACCGCCAGCGCCGCGACCAGCGAGTGGCGGCGATACAGCGCGCCCAGCCGGCTCAATGCGGCGGACGCCTTGGCTCGACTTGCCATGCTCACACCCTCCTTGACGCGCGCATGCCCATAAGGCCGCTGGGGCGGATTATCAGTATCGCGATCAGTATCAGATACGCGGCCATGTCGCGCAGCGAGGCGCCGACATAGCCGGCCACCAGCACCTCGCTCACGCCGATTATCAGCCCGCCCAGCGCCGCGCCGCCCACCGAGCCTATGCCGCCCAGCACCGTGGCCGCAAACGCCTTCACGCCCATCGACGTGCCCACAGATATGTCCACGCTGCGGTAGTTCATGCTGGACAGTATGCCGGCCACCGCCGCCAGCGCGCCGCCCACAAAGAAGCACAGCGCCACTATCCGGCCCGCCGGTATGCCCATCAGCGTCGCGGCAAAGCGGTTCTGCGCGGTGGCGCGCATCGCCTGGCCCAGCCGCGTCAGCCGCAGAAACAGGCTCAGCGCCGCTATCAGCGCTATCGACAGCCCGATTATGAACAGCGTCAGCACCGATATCCGGAAGTCGGCCACGTCCCAAAACATGCCCTCGAACAGCGTCGGGAACCGGCGCGTCTCCGAGCCCATCATCAGCAGCATCGCGTTCTGTATCACTATCGACAGCCCTATCGTGGCGATCAGCGAATATACCAGCGGCAGCTGCCTGCGCGCGAACGGCGTCAGCGCGATGCGCTGTATCGCCAGCCCGGCCAGCCCCGCCGCCAGCAGCGCACCCGGCGCGCTCAGCCACAGCGGCGCGCCGCACAGTTCAAACAATATATAAAAAATATAAGCGCCGAGCATGTACACGGCGCCGTGAGAAAAGTTGACCAGCTCCATGACGCCGTACACCAGCGAGTAGCCTATCGCCGTAAGCGCGTACAGCCCGCCCAGCGCGATGCCGTTTATCAGTTGCTGAATGAATTGCTGCATAATTTACTCCTGTGCGTCGGGCGCGGCGGGGGTATGGCGCGCGCCCCCGGGCGAACCCGCGGGGCGCGCCATACGCATCTTGCGCGCTTATGATACGTATACGAACTCGCCGTCCTCTATCTTGAGCACGACCTCGTCCTTTATGACGTCGCGGTTCTCGTTGAAGCTGGCGTTGCCGGTCACGCCCTGGTAGTCCTTTATCGCGGCCAGGTTGTCGCGCAGGCTCGCGCGGTCGGTCGCGCCGTTGCGCAGCGCCTCGACTATCAGCCCCACGCCGTCGTACACCGACGCCGCAAACAGGTTGGGCTCGCTGCCAAACATCTCGGTGTACTCGCTCACGAACTGCTGCACGTTGTCGGCCGGGTTGGCGGCGTAAAACGACGCGGTTATGTACATGCCCTCGGCGTTGTCGCCGGCCAGCTCCAGGAACTCGTCGGTATAGAGCGAGCCGGTGCCCTGCACCTTGAAGCGGCCCTCATAGCCCAGCTGCTTGAGCTGTTCGAGTATCATCGCCGAGTCGTTGTACATCGCGGCCACGAACAGCAGCTCGATGTCCTCGCCAGCGATCTTGGTCAGTATCGGGGTGAAGTCGCGGGTCGAGCCGGATATGTAGCTCTCAGCTATGACCACGGTGCCGCCCAGCTCCTCGAGCTTGGCCGCGTACTCCTGCTCGGTGGTTATGCCCCAGTCGTCCTGGGTGTAGATTATGCCCACGCGCGTGGCGTTCAGGCGGTTGAGCGTGACGTCGGCGAATATCGGCGCCTCGAGCTCGGAGGTTATCGCGCCGCGGAAAATGTAGTCGCCGGTCGCGGTCAGGTCGGGGTGGGTGCAGGTGGGGCACATCTCGACAATGCCCGCATTTTGCAGTATCGGCGCGCACGCCAGCGCGCAGGTCGACGCGAACGGCCCGACCACCGCGATGTAGCTGTCGTCGGCGGCGATACGCCCGGCGAGCGTGGCGCTCTCGCGCGCGTCGTTCTTGTCGTCGAATATGTCGTATGAGAGCATTTTGCCGTCTATGCCGCCCGCGGCGTTGACCTGGCTGACCGTCAGTTCCACGGCGGTGCGGTACGCCTCGCCGTACTGCGCGAAGTCGCCGGTCAGCGGCGCTATCACGGCCAGTTTGATTTCGCCGTCGCCCTCGGCCAGCGCGGGCACGCAGCCCAGCGCCAGCAGCGCGCACAGCATGAGTGATACGAGTTTTTGTATAGTTTTCATCTCATATTCACCTCCGTACATGATAGGTTCATTATATTCACCGGTTGTTAACTGGTAAGCGCGCGCGTGTAAACACGCCGTCAAATGCGCTATGTGCAGGCAAATGTCGGACATATGTTCAAAACGCGGCGCAATATGCGATATGCCCGCCGTAATATGCAGTATTACGCACGTGCGTATGCGAATATGCGGCAGGATCGATCGCACTTCCCAGGGCGCAAATCCATTTGCAGTTTAACACAGTATGGCCGCAAATCTGCTGCGGCGGCGTTGACACCTATGACAGCGCGCGCTATAATCAGAAAAACGCGCTCAAGGAGGCGGACACATGATTCGAAATGCGGCTAAAGTGATACTGCTGGACGGCGGGCGGGCGCTACTGAATCGCTGCGCGCATGCGGACGGCCGGACATACTACGATCTGCCGGGCGGCGGCCAGCGCATATACGAGTCCATAGAGCAGGCGGCGCGGCGCGAGGTGCGTGAGGAGACCGGCTATGAGGTCGAACTGACGCGGTTTGCGGCACTGGCCGAGGAGATATACACCGACCCGGAGCTGCGCCGGCGGTACCCGGAATACACGCACCGCATACTGCACATATTCATAGCCCGGCTGACCGGCGCGCCGCGTGCGCAACCCAGCGAGCGCGACTTCGGCATGATCGAGAGCGTATGGGTGCCGGTGGACGAGGTGGCGGCGCTGCCCGAGCTGTGCCCGGACAGCCTGCGCGCGCGGTTTGGCGAGGTCGCGCGCGGCGCGGCGCCGGTGTGGCTGGGCACGCTGTATATAGACGCGCGCGATACTTGACGCCGGCGGATTGCGCGGCGGGGTTGGGCTGGGGAGCATGCGGATAAGGGCGCATTTGGATCTGCAATTGAGCTACAGCCGCTCTAAACGCGTGGGCTTTAACCGGGAGGCAGCGCCTGCATCTGGATGGATGTTCCAGATTTGATTGCACCGGGGCGTACGCCCTGCTGTTGGCAGAGCATACAGCGCGGAAGATGCCCACTGGTCTGTGGGCACGAGGGCCCGGCTCCGCAGGGCGCAGGCCTGTGTCCGCTGCGGCGATACGCCTGACGCGCCGTTCTAGCGCAGGCGGGCCGCTTTGAAGCGAGGCCGCCCGCCAGTCTGGCCTGTGCAAAGCCCGGAATGCGTTACAGCGCGTTCCGATTCTGCGCTCATGCGCTGTCTATACCGCAACAGCTGTCATCATTGCTGATGCCGGTCAACATATTGCGTCATATGGATGCAGCGACTTTATGCAGGGCTGATTAGCCCGCGTTGAGGGCTTACTAATCAGAAAAATGGGCGCTGGCACTCGGCCTGCGCCCCTCAGACGGTTGACAAAGCCTTGACCGCCGCATGCCGCGGGTTGCTCCAAACTCGATTTGATTTATGCGTAATTTGTTATTCAAAGCGCCACGCCAACGGCGGCTTTGTGACCGCGATATGCAGTTTTGGGGCCATCACTATCGCATTTAGCACCTAGTTATCCATGTGCGAACGGTATTGACAATAAGCTGAGGGGAGCTGGCACTCAGCCTGCGCCCCCCGTTTATTGTCAAACGAATCTGTATGAGTAAACCTACTTGCTTTCGTTGGTCACAGTCGAACATACAAATTGCCGTCGCACAGCCGACATCACAGCGCCTTTTCGCGTCAGCTTATGTGTATGCAATCCGTAACTGCTTTGAAGCGAGCCTTGCAGCTGGCAGGCACAGTCTTGTCAACAATACGAGGCGTCGACACTCGGCACGCGCACCTATTTGTTGGCGAACCAATCTGTATGTGGAAAACCTTCTTGCTTTAGTTGGTCACAGTCGAACATACAAATTGCCGTCGCACAGCCGATATCACAGCGCCTTTTCGCGTCAGCTTATGTGTACGCAATCCGTAACTGCTTTGAAGCGAGCCTTGCAGCTGGCAGGCACAGTCTTGTCAACAATACGAGGCGTCGACACTCGGCCCGCGCACCTATTTGTTGGCGAACCAATCTGTATGGGAAAACCTACTTGCTTTCGTTGGTCACAGTCGAACATACAAATTGCCGTCGCACAGCCGATATCACAACGCCTTTTCGCGTCAGCTTATGTGTACGCAATCCATAACTGCTTTGAAGCGAGCCTTGCGGCTGGCAGGCACAGTCTTGTCAACAATACGAGGCGTCGACACTCGGCACGCGCCCCTGTTTATTGGTACGCAATCCGCATGCGGACAACGCGGCCCTCTTGCGTCGGCCACATCCAAATAGTGCAACAGCCGGCATCACAGCGTCAATTGCAGCCAGTCATATATACAGCCCTTAACCGCCCAAAGGCATACTGGCATCCGGTGCAACACCCGCGCCAACGAACCAGGGCGCGAGCCCTCAGCCCGCGCCTCCAGGTCGCCCCAATCCCGCTTCACAGCAGTATGCAGATCATCGAGCCATTGCCCTCGTTCATGATCCGCCCCAGCAGCTCGCTGACCTTGTCGCGCGCATCCTGGGGCATGTTGCCGGTGCGGCTGGCCAGCTCGTCGCCTATCATCGCCGAGAGCGTCTTGCCGAACATGTTGGTGTCCCACACGCCCTCGGGGTTCTCGGCCATCTCGCGCTTGAGGAACTGCGCCATCTCCTCGGACTGCTTCTCGGTGCCCACCAGCGGGCTGATCTCGGTGTTGACCTCGGCGCGGATTATGTGCAGGCTGGGCGCGCTGGCGCGTATGCGCACGCCGTAGTGGCTGCCCTGCTTGACCGTCTCGGGCGCCTCCAGATGCAGCTCGGCGCGCGTGGGCATGACCAGCCCGTAGCCGGTGCGCTCGACCTCGTCCAGCGCCGCGGCCAGCTTGTCGTACTCGCGCTTGGCGCGCGCCATGTCGCCCATCATGCTCATCAGCTGGCGCTCGCCGGCAATCTCGCAGCCGCTCAGCTCGCCCAGCACCCGGTAGTACACCGCCTTGTCGAGCGGCAGCTCGAACCGCAGCTCGCCCTCGCCCAGCCGCGCCTCGCCGCGCGACGGGTTGAGGCTGGCGTGCTGCGCCAGGCTGGATGCTATCGCGTCGCGGTCGCGCATGCGGCTGGCGCCCTCCAGCGCCTCGCGCACCGCCTGCGTCATCTCCTCCAGCAGCGGATGCCCGTCGGGCAGCGCGCCCAGCCAGTCGGGCGTGTCGAAGTGCACCCGCGTGATCGGGAACTCGTAGAGCACCTGCTCCAGCAGCGCGCGCATGTCGTCCTGAGTGGCCTCCAGCACGTTGAGCGCCACGACAGGCGTGTCGTATCGCCGGCTCAGCTCGGCGCTGAGCTCCTGCGCCGCCTGAGTGGCCGGCTGCGCGCAGTTGAGCACCACCGCGAACGGCTTGCCCAGCTGCTTGAGCTCGTTTATCACGCGCTCCTCGGGCTCCTCGTAGGCGGCGCGCGGTATGTCGGCTATGCTGCCGTCGGTCGTGACCACTATGCCCAGCGTGGAGTGCTCGGCTATGACCTTGCGCGTGCCCAGCTCGGCGGCCTGGTCAAACGGTATGTCGTGGTCGAACCAGGGCGTGCGCACCATGCGCCGCGCGTCGCCCTCGCTGGTGCCCAGCGCGCCGCGCACCATGTAGCCCACGCAGTCCACCAGCCGCACCCGCAGCCGCGTGTCGTCGGGCAACACTATCTCGGCGGCCTCGTCGGGTATGAAGCGGGGCTGGGTCGTCATTATCGTGCGGCCCGCGCCGCTGTGCGGCAACTCGTCGATTATGCGCTGAGTGCGGCTGGCGCCCGCCGGGGTATCCGACTCCAGCCCGCCCAGCACCATCAGCTCCATGAACCGCTTTATGAACGTCGACTTGCCGGTGCGCACCGGGCCGACCACTCCCATGTATATGTCGCCCTGAGTGCGCTCGGCTATATCGCGGTACAGTTCCGGTCCCACGCCCGGATACGCAGTTGAATCCATACAACACCCTCCCGTACAGGCAATTGTCGCGCTTCCTTCACTTGAGGTTATGCCGCGCGCCGGGGCGATATTCCCCGCGGGGCGATATTCTGCGCGCCATGTATGGCATAACCGGGGCGCCCCGCACTGCGGCGGAGCGCCCCGGTCATGTGTGTTCAGTATTCAGCTGCGGGCGGCCGGTGCTCAAGCCTCGTCGTCCGGCGCCGCGGCGCGCGTCCAGCGCTCGCCCGGCCGCTTGAGGCAGCACAGCGCCGGCAGTATCAGCAGCACCAGCGCCGCGCTTATCAGCGAGCCGCGCGCAATCAGTGCGGTTATCTCGCGGATTATCGTATCGCTGGATATCAGGAACACGCTGAAGCACGCGCTGGCCAGTATCGCCATGCTTATCAGTATCGAATACGCCGAGTCCTGCGCCGCGCGGCCGGCGGCCTGCCGGTATTCGAACTCGCGCAGCCGCGCGCGGAAGTTGTTGGTGTACAGTATCGCGTAATCTATCGTCGCGCCCAGCTGTATCGCCGATATTATCACATACGACATAAAGTTCAGCGACACGCCCTGCAGCGCCGGTATCGCCAGGTTTATCTGTATCGCCAGCTCTATCAGCGCCACCAGCACCACCGGCAGCGCCACGCTCTTGAACGTGAATATCAGTATCACCAGTATCAGCAGCGCGCTCAGCCCCGACACCACCGCGAAGTCGCGCCCGGTTATCTCGCTCAGGTCGGTCACGACCTGGCTGTTGCCGGCGGCGTAGTGCGTGCTCACGCCCAGTATGGAGTCGATATAGTCCAGTATGCGCGCCACGGTGTCGCGGGCCTGCTCGCCCTCGGGCTGGCCGTTTATGCGCGCCACGAAGTAGGTGTACTCCTCGCCGTCCATATCCGCGAAGAACCGCGACCTTATCGCGTCGCTCAGACCCGTCATGTCGGGCATCAGCCCGCTCAGGTCGAGGCCCTGGGTCGCGACTATCGTCAGGTCGACAGCCTCCTCGCCGTCCTGTGCCGCGTCCGACGCGCTCGCACCGTCAGCCGCGCCATCCGCCTCGGCGTCCGCGGTCGCGTCGGCCGCCGAGCCGTCCTCGAGCGCCACGCCGCCCGTCATGGCGCTCAGCGCGCCCATGTACTGGCTCAGCTGCGCGCCTATCGACTCGACGTACTTGGCGGTGTACTCGGCCACGACCTGCTGGGTTATCTCCTCGCGGCGCGCCTCGTCCACGCCGCCGCCTATGCTCTCCACGATTATGCGCGAAGCCACGTCAGAGGCTATCAGGTTCTGGGCCTTCTGGGTTATCGCGGCCTGCACGCGCTCGGTCACGCTTGCGGGCACCTCGCCATCAATGAACGCTATCAGCTCCTGGGTCGTGAACTCGAGCGTCATCAGCTCGCCGCCGCCGTTTTCCTCAATGTCGCTGAGCGGTATGCTCAGGCCCGACGCAATGTTGTCCAGCAGCGCGTAGTAGCCGGTTATGCCGGTCACGTTGCCGGCCTCCTCCTCATCGCGCAGCCGCTCAAGCAGCTCAAGCTGCTGCTCCGCGCTGCCGTGGCGCGTCACGAACACGGTCTGGTTGCCCAGGTTCTGGGTGACCGCCTGCGCGCCGGTCGCCGATGGGTCGTAGTCGCTGTCCAGGTAGTAGTACTGCAAGCTGGTGGCCAGCAGCACCGCCGGCACCGCGATCACGCAGCAGAACGCCAGCGCCACCCAGCGCAGCCGCGCAGGCAGCTTGACCATGAAGTCAAAGCTGGGCGCGAGCGTGCGGTGCTGGGTGCGCTCGCACGCGCGGCGGAAGAACATCATCAGGCACGGCTGCACGATTATCACGCTCAGGTAGCTCAGCGCCACGCCCTTGGCCAGGCACAGCCCCAGGTCGAACCCCAGCTCGAACTGCATCGCAAACAGCGCGCAGAACCCCGCGACCGTCGTCAGCGCCGAGGCCAGTATCACCGCGCTGGTGCGCCTGACCGCCTGCGCTATCGCGCGCTCGGGCTCGAGCTGCCGCGACGCGCGCTCGTATGCGTGCGTCAGGAATATCGAGTAGTCCATCGACAGCGCCAGCTGCAGTATCGCCGCCACCGAAAACGTTATCGACGATATCTCGCCGTTTATGAAGTTGGTGCCCATGTTGAGCAGTATCGATATGCCTATCGTCATAAGGAATATCGCGCTCGACATAAGCGACTTGCTGGTCAGCAGCAGTATCACCGCGATCACCAGGCACGCCGCCAGCATGAACTGCGGCAGCTCGCCCAGCGCACTGTCCAGCATGTTCTTGGACTGCATCGCGTTGCCGCCCAGGAAGCAGTCCGCGCCAGTGCGCGCCGCGTAATCGTCGATGAGCGCCCCGACCTGGTCCATGACCTCGCCCGCCGGCCCGCCCGAGTTGGGCACGGTCAGCGACAGCGTCAGCAGGTAATACGTCTGGCCCTCGTACTCGGCCACATAGTCGGCCACGAGCCGGTTGACGCTCTCGTCGGACATTATGTCCAGCGCCGAGCCCAGCCCGTCGTCCGTGAACTCGAACAGCCCGTCATACGTGCCCAGCCACACCACCGCGCTCACGTCGTCCAGCGCCGCGATGTCGTCCGCGAGTTGCGCTATCGCCTCGTAGTCGTCCGGCCCGCCCGCTATCACGCACTGCGCGTCGCCGTTTATGCCGAAATTCTCCGACAATACCGTCATTGTGCGCCGCGATGTCATGCTGTCGGGCAGGTAGCTGGCTATGTCCGAGTTGATGTCCATGTTCAGCATGCCCCATACGCTCAGCGCCAGCAGCGCGCAGGTTATCAGCAGCACCGCGCGCCTGTGGCGCAGCAGAAACGCAGTCATGCGCTCCAACTGCAATCCCCCTCTTTCCCCACAAATCCAAATAATGCTATGCTTATATTATAAGGCCGCCCGGCGCACTGTCAATACGCCGCGCACAAAACCCACATTTGTTTCACAAATAACCATCCGCCGCGCCGCTTCGCCACGCCCGCAATGCACAACATGGGAAGGCCATACGCCTCCCCACGTCCCCTCACAGCATAGCGTCCGGATCATCGAACAGCTCGCCCGCGCGCGCGTCGTCGCCGTAGAACACGCGCATCAGCGTCAGCCCCTGCGGCGGCGCAGTTATGCCCAGGTCGAGCCGGTCGCCGCTTGCGAGCGCGCGCGCTATCGCCCCGGGCGCGCGCTTGCCTGCGCCGACCTCTATCAGCGTGCCCGCGAGTATCCGAACCATGTTGTACAAAAACCCCTTGCCGTGCACCAGCAGCATCACGCGCGCGCCGCGCCGCTCGACCTTGATGCGGTACATGTCGCGCACGGTGTCCTTGGCGACCGAGCCCGACGCCGCGAACGCCCTGAAGTCGTGCCGCCCCAGCAGCGCCTGCGCCTCGGCGTGCATCAGCGCCTCGTCCAGGTGCGCCGACACGTGCGCGGTGTAGTTGTGCGCCAGCGCGCTGGCGTGCGGCGCGTTGTGTATCAGGTAGCGGTAGACCTTGCCGGTCGCGTCGAACCGCGCGTGAAAGCCGTGCTCGCCGCCCGGCACCGCACAGCTGTGCTGCGCGCGTATGTCGTCGGGCAGCCGCGTGTTGAGCGCGAACGCCACCTTCTCGGGCGGTATCGGCGTGGCCATGTCGAAGTGCACGGTCTGGCCGCGCGCGTGCACGCCCGCATCGGTGCGGCTCGAGCCGGTCGTGACTATGCGCTCGCCGGTCAGCCTGTAGAGCGCCTCCTCGAGCCGCTGCTGCACGCTGACGGCGTTTATCTGGCGCTGCCAGCCCGCGTAGCGCGTGCCGTCGTATTCCAGTATCAGCTTTATGCGCTCAGGCATACGCCAGGCCCTCCAGCGCCACCAGCACCGCCAGGCCCGCTATCGCCAGCGCCGCATACACGTCCAGCCGCGACAGGTGCAGCTGCTTCATGCGCGTGCGGTTGCGCCCGCCGTGGTAGCAGCGCGCCTCCATCGCCAGCGCCAGCTCGTCCGCGCGCCTGAACGCGCTCACGAACAGCGGCACCAGCAGCGGCACCATGGCCTTAGCGCGCCTGAGCAGGTTGCCGCTCTCGAAGTCCGCGCCGCGCGCCGACTGCGCCTTCATTATCTTGTCGGTCTCCTCCAGCAGCGTGGGTATGAACCTGAGCGCTATCGACATCATCATCGCCAGCTCGTGCGCCGGAAAGCCTATCTTCTTGAGCGGCTTCATCAGGCGCTCGAGCGCGTCGGTCAGCGCGATAGGCGAGGTCGTAAGCGTCATCAGCTGCGTGCATATCATCAGGAACACCAGCCTCAGCGCCATAAACACCGCGTTGGTCACACCCTCGCGCGTTATGGTCAGAAAGCCCCAGCTCAGCCACACCGTGTCGCCGCTGGCAAACAGCGCGTTGAGCGCAAACGTCAGCACGATTATGAACAGTATCGGCTTCATGCCCTTTATCAGGAACCTGGGGCTTATCCGGCTCAGCGCCGCGCAGCCCACTATCAGCCCGTACAGCAGCGCATAGCCTATCAGCCCCTTCACGAAGAACACCAGCACTATCAGCGCCAGGGTGATTATCAGCTTCATGCGCGGGTCCAGTCTGTGCAGGAACGAGTTCCCCGGAAAGTACTGGCCCAATGTGATGTTCTGTATCACCTGTTTACCTCCTTGTCGGGCAGCCGCAGTATCAGGTCGCGCAGCTCGTCCAGCGTATACGCGTCGGCGGGCAGATCAAAGCCGCGCGCGCGCAGCGCCATCGCCAGCCGCGCGGCCGCGGGCACGCCCAGGTGCATCGCAAGCAGCTCGTCGGGCCGGGAGAACACCTCGCGCGGCGTGCCGTCCATGGCGACGCGGCCGCGGTTCATCACGATTATGCGCTGCGCCAGGCTGGCTATGTCGTCCATCGAGTGCGACACCATTACGATGGTATTGCCGGCGTCCGCGTGCAGCTGGCGGATCAGGCCGATCAGCTCGCGCCGGCCACGCGGGTCCAGCCCGGCGGTGGGCTCGTCGAGCACCAGCACCCGGGGCCGCATCGCCAGCACGCCCGCTATCGCCACGCGGCGCTTCTGGCCGCCGCTCATGTCGAAGGGCGACTTGTCGAGCATGTCCTCGCCCAGGCCGACCTGCGCGCACGCCTCGCGCACGCGCTCCTCTATCTCGGCCTCGTCGCAGCCCAGGTTGCGCGGCCCGAAGCCCACGTCCTTGCGCACGGTCTCCTCGAACAGCTGGTGCTCGGGGTACTGGAACACCAGCCCCACGCGCCGGCGCACCTCGCGCAGGTCGGTGTCATGCGCCGAGGTGTCCATGCCGTCGACCTTGACCGTGCCGCTATCGGGCTTCATCAGGCCGTTCAAGTGCTGCACCAGCGTCGACTTGCCCGAGCCGGTGTGGCCTATCAGCCCTATGAACTCGCCGTCATGTATGTCCAGCGTCACGTCGTCCAGCGCCTTGGTCTCAAACGGGCTGCCGGGCATGTACACGTGATCTAGGTGTTTGATTTCAATCGGCATATTTCCTCCGCCATCTCGTCCACGGTCAGTATATCGGTCGCCACACCCAGCCCGGCGCGGCTCAGCATCAGCGCCAGCTCGGTCATCTCGGGCACGTCCAGGCCCAGCGCCTTCAGCTCGTCCACGTGCCGGAACACGTGGCGCGGCGTGCCGTCCATGACCATGCGGCCGTCGTTCATAACCATCACGCGGTCGGCCTGCGCGGCCTCCTCCATGAAGTGGGTTATCCATATCACGGTTATGCCCTGCTCGCGGTTTATGCGCCGCACCGTCGAGAGCACCTCGTCGCGCCCGGACGGGTCGAGCATCGCGGTCGACTCGTCGAATATCATCACCCGGGGCTGCATCGCCAGCACGCCGGCTATCGCGACGCGCTGCTTCTGGCCGCCCGAGAGCATGTGCGGCGCGGACAGCGCGAACTCGCTCATGCGCACGACCGCAAGCGCCGCATCGACGCGCGCGCGTATCTCGCGCGGCTCCACGCCCATGTTCTCGGGCCCGAACGCGACGTCCTCCTCGACCACGGTCGACACCAGCTGGTTGTCGGGGTTCTGAAACACCATGCCAGCCTGCGAGCGCAGCTCCCAGGTGCGCTCCTGATCGGTGGTGTCTATGCCGCAGACGACCACATTGCCGCCGGTGGGCAGGTACAGCGCGTTGAGCAGCTTGGCCAGCGTGGACTTGCCCGAGCCGTTGTGGCCGAGCACCGCCACGAAGCTGCCCGCCTCGATCTCAAATGACACGCCGTCGACGGCCAGGCGCGCGGGTTGAACCGGCGCGGGCTGAGCCTCGGGTGCGTCCTGATATGTATAGCTCGCGTTGAGCGCCTTGACTATATCCACTGCCATCGCCTCCGACTCAGTATACAACGCAGCCGGGCGCGGCGGCAATCCCGGCGTCCGGCTATTATCATTAAATTATCGCAAACAAAAGCGGAGCGCGACCTGGGCCGCGTTCCGCCGCTATTAACGATATCAGACCAGCTCGAGCACGACCATCTCGGCGGCGTCGCCGCGACGGGGGCCGATCTTGACGATGCGGGTGTAGCCGCCGCCAATGCCCTTTTCGGCCTTGCGGGCCTTGTACTTGGGGCCGATCTCGCGCATCAGCTTCTCTATCACGGGGTCATTGACCACGCGGGTGCGCTGATGGTATTCCTTCTTGGTCTCCTTCTCCTCGCGGGGCATCGGCACGAAGTACAGATAGGACAGCATCTTGCGGCGCGCGGCCAGCTTACTGGGCTTGTCGTTCTGTATCTTGAGCTCGACTATCTGCTGCTTATCGTTGGTCACGCTCTTGGTGATCTCGTAGCTGTTGTCGCACTCGCGCACGGCCAGCGTAATCAGCCTTTCGGCGATGGAGCTTACCTCTTTGGCGCGCTGGAGCGTCGTCTCTATCCTGCCGTGCCAGATGAGGCTGGTCACCTGGTTGCGCAGCATAGCCTGACGCTGATCCGACGGCCTGCTAAGCTTGCGATGGGCCATGGGTTAC
>CAWVGT010000106.1:0-8212 GCA_963928645.1 Candidatus Fimadaptatus sp. | reverse complement strand
TATGAGAAGAAAGCCCTCTGCTTTCATGCGGTTGTTTCCCTCGCTTGTATTTTACTTTGGTTAATTTGAGGGTTTTAAAACAGGCTCTAAGCAGCGGCCAGGTGCTGATGCGCGACTACACCTTCGACGAGGCCCGGCTGATAGTGCGCGAGATGATGGATCAGATGTGCCTGGAGCTGGTGCGCCGGGGACTGGTGTGCGGCTCGGCGTCGCTGCTGGTGGGCTATTCGAACGCGCTGCGCGCCAAGCCCGCCAAGGGCACCGCGTCGCTGAGCAGCCCCACCAGCGCCGATCGCGCGATACTGCCCGAGATGGACGCGCTGTATCTGCGCATCGTCGCGCGCGACAAGCCGGTGCGGCGCATATACGTGAGCTGCAACGCGGTTCACCCCGCCGGCGCGCAGCAGCTGAGCATGTTCGACGCGCCCCGGCAGCGCGAGCTGGAGCGCGACAACCTGCGCCAACGCGCGATACTGGACATACAGCGCCGCTACGGCAAGAACGCCGTGCTCAAGGCCACGAGCCTGACCCCGGCCTCGACCGCACGCGCGCGCAACCTGCAGATAGGAGGGCACAAGAGTGGCGAATAGACCGCGCGCGCGCATGCCCGTGGCCGAGCGCGCCAAGCAGTTCATGCCGTTTGCGGCGGTAAAGGGCCTGGACGAGGCGCTGGAGCTGAGGCGGCGCGCCCGCGAATGGACGCCGCGCGCCGAGCTGTCCTCGGAGCAGCAGGACGCGATAAGCGCGCGCCTGGGCCGCCTGAGCCGCGGCATGGAGGTGGCGATAAGCCACTACGCCGCGGGCGGCTACGAGACGACGCGCGGCCGGCTCGAACAGCTGGACGAGCCCGGCCGCCGGCTGCGCGTGGCCGGGCGCGACATAGCGTTTGACGACATACGCACGATAACCATCAGGAGGGCGGAGCAATGAAGAGCCTGCTAATCAAGGACACCACGCGCGCCGAGCGCGAACAGCTGGTGGCCGAATCGCTGGGCAACATATCGGCGACCTGCGACGGCTGCGCGGCGGGGCTGGCCGAGATGTACCAGCCATACATTGACGGCGAGAAGGAGCTGCGCGAGATCAACATGGAGTTCCGCGCGCGCTATGTCACCGGCGGCGAGCTGCCTGAGCGAAGCCGGTGCCAGTTTGGGCAGTGACGGCGCGGCAATGCCGCCGGCCGATACTAGGGCGTATCTGAAAACACAAAGCAATTGTACTATTTCAACAAGATGCAGATAGAAGCAAGGTGAATAAAGGCAGCAAAGGACACCGCCAGCTTGTCATAACGGGTGGCTACCCGGCGAAACACTTTCAGTTTATTGAAGAAACACTCCACCAGATGCCGCTCTTTGTAGGTGTGAAAGTCGCAATACCAAGGATTGGTACAGTCATCCCTCGGCGGGATGGTGTAGACAGCGTTCTGCTCCGTGATATAATCCCGGATTTGCTTTGCACCATAGGCTTTGTCACCGAGAATATTGCTTCCGGAAATCTGGACACCAGAGAGTAATTCCACCGCTGCTTTTGAATCATGTACCTTCCCGCCTGTGAGCATAAAGTGGACTGGATTCCCCAAAGCGTCTACAATCATATGGATTTTTGTAGTCTTTCCACCGCGACTTGTTCCAATAAACTGATTGTTTTCCGAATTTACAGCCCCTTTTTTGCCCCCGCGCTTTGCGGGTGAGCCTTGATGGAAGTGCTGTCGATACAAAGGTTTTCATAGTCAGCATCCGCATTCAAAGCTTGAAAAATGCGCAAAAGGGTACCGTCATCACGCCACTTGCAGAATCGGCTGTACACACTCTGATGGGGGCCATAGCGTTCGGGAATGTCCGCCCAGGCCGCGCCGCTTCTTGCCAGCCAAAGCATGGCATTGAGCATCAGACGGTCATCTTTCGGCGGTCTACCCGTTTTGGCGCGGGGGATCATATCCTTAATTTGTTCCCACTGCGCATCGCTGAGTTCATATCGTCTTGCTGCCATACGAATCCCTCCATGCTTTTTCTGTAATTCTATCGCATTTTGATCCCTTGTGCAACTTTCCTAATGGCAATTAGTTTTCAGATACGCTCTAGCTTAAGCGGCTCGCGCCCCGCAGAACATTGACGCCAGCGCAACGCGGCGCGCGGTTTTGCGGGAGCGCATGCCCCGCGGCGCGGCGAAACAGCCGTCCATGCGCATTTTGGGCTGAACGCCACGCCCGCGCGGCCGACGCCGACCCGCGTGCCGCCCAGCCCGCCGGCCCGGGCCTGCGCTCAGTCGAGCGTCATTATGATGAACTGATTCTTGAAGTGCGCATTTGTGACCTGCGCGACCGGCTTGAAGCCGCAGCGCTGATACGCCTTGATCGCGCGCTGGTTGAACGCGGCCACGCTCAGCCTGAACCGCTGCGCGCCGAGCTGCGCCCGCGCGTAGTCCAGCCCCAGCCGCATGAAGTCGCCGCCCAGCCCCCGCCCGCACAGGTCAGGGCGCAGGCCCAGCCCCACGTCCAGGTAGTCGGACGAATAGTCGTAGTTTTCCTCGGTCGGTATGCGCGCGTCCGCGCCAAAGTGCAGGTGGCCCGCCAGCCGCCCGGACTCGTCCAGCGCCGCCAGACAGCAGCCCTTTGCGAACTCGTCGGGGTGCTCGGGCGGCTCCGACGCGCTCGGCAGGTTGTAAAACGCGTATTCGCCCTCGTAGCGCCAGCTCCTCAGCTCGTATATGTGGCGCTGGCGCATAGGCGTGAGAAACAGATCTTCGACTTTCATGTGCGCTCCTTCCGCGCGGGCGGGCGCTGTGTGAGCGCGTCCTCGGCGCTGTGTTTTTAGCAATTATACCACCGCTGCGATGCGCTGGCAATGCACCTTTGGGCGCTGACCGCAATGACCTCATTGAGCTTGCGCACTGTCTGAATAGGTCGAGCCCGAGTTTTCATAGAGATTTGATGAGAAGTTCAAGTCGCATCGACCGATATGGAATTCGGAGGCGCGTCCAGAGCGCTTGCAGATATAAAGCTGCGCTCAAGCGCCGACGCGGCAGCGCGCGACCGGGCGCTCCCGCAAGATGCCTGCGCGCCGCACCGACAGCCGGTCGACCCGACGGCGGCGCGCGACCGGGCGTTCCAGCAAGGCGCTGCGCGCCGCACCGACAGCCGGTCGACCCGACTGCGGTGCGCGACCGGGCGCTCCCGCAAGGTGTCTGCGCGCCGCACCGACAGCCGATCGACCCGACTGCGGTGCGCGACCGGGCGCTCCCGCAAGGTGTCTGCGCGCCGCACCGACAGCCGATCGACCCGACGGCGGCGCGCGACCGGGCGCTCCCGCAAGGCGCATGCGCGCCGCACCGACAGCCGGTTGACCCAATGGCAGCGCGCGACCGGGCGCTCCCGCAAGGCGCCTGCGCGCCGCACCGACAGCCGGTCGACCCAATGGCAGCGCGCGACCGGGCGTTCCCGCAAGGTGCTTGCGCGCCACACCGACAGCCGGTCGAACCGACTGCGGTGCGCGACCAGGCGCTCCCACAAGGTGCTTGCGCGCCGCACCGACAGCCGGTCGAACCGACTGCGGTGCGCGACCGGGCGCTCCCGCAAGGTGTCTGCGCGCCGCACCGACAGCCGGTCTACCCGACGCTGCGCGCTGCCACTGCGCCGCCGCTCCCCCGCCGCCCGACGCATAGTCAAAGGAGGTTATCACAGCCATGGACTTCTTGGAACTTGCCCGCAACCGCTATTCAGTGCGCAGCTTTAGCGACGCGCTGATCGCCCGGCACGAGCTGGAGCTGATACTGCGCGCCGGACAGCTCGCGCCCACCGCGTGCAACCGCCAGCCGCAGCGCGTGCTGGTCATCGACGGCGCCGCCGCGCTCGCGAAGCTGCGCCGCTGCACCGAGTGCCACTTCAACGCGCCCGCCGCGCTGCTGGTGTGCTGCGACACGAATGCGTGCTGGACGCGCCGCTATGACGGCAAGTCCAGCGGCGACATCGACGCCAGCATAGTGGCCACGCACATGATGCTCGAAGCCGCGCAGCTGGGCATAGGCACGACCTGGGTGATGTACTTTGACCCCGAGGCGATCCGGCGCGAATTTGCGCTGCCCGCGGGCGTGGAGCCGGTCGCGCTGCTCGTGATGGGCTACCCGGCCGCCGACGCCCAGCCCTCGCCCATGCACGCCCAGACGCTGCCGCTTGACAGGCTGGTGGCGCACGACTCGTTCTGACGGCCGCGGCGCGCCTGACGGCGACCAAAGGAGTGGCTAATATGACGACATGTGGACGGGACGCGCTCCGCCGCGGCCTGGGGCTGGCGCTGGCGCTGATGCTGACGCTGATGCTGACGCTGACGCTGGCGCTGCCGGCGCGCGCCGCGGCCGCGTTCGACTCGCTCGCCGACGCCTGCGCGTACCTGCGCGCGTGCACCGAGCGCCGCGCCGAGCGCATCGAGCTGACGCTGTCGGCCCGGGCCGTGCGCGCGTACGACGACGACGCGCTGCGCCTGGAGCTGGTGACGGCCGCGCCGCTGCTGAGTCGGCTGTACTCCACGCACACCCGATTCGGCGGCGCGGTGAACTGCGTGATAACGCCTACGTATCGCGCCGGGGTGCGCATGGCGGACGCGTGGCGCGCCGGCGACGCGAGCGCGCTGTCCGCAGACGAGGCGCGCGCATTGCGGCTGGCGCTGGCGCTGGCCGCCGAGCTGCGCGCGCGCTGCGACACCGCGCTGGAGCTCGAGCGCGCGATATTCGACGAGCTGTGCGCGCGCATAGAGTACGCCGACCTGGACGAGTTCCCGACCGACTACGACGCGCCCGAGATAACCGCGACCGGCGCGCTGCTCGAGGGGCGGGCCAACTGCCAGGGCTACAGCGACGCGTTCTACCTGCTGGCCAGCCTGTGCGGCCTGGAGGTCGGGCTGCAGAGCGGCTACGACGCAAACGGCGCGCCGCATGTCTGGAACACGGTACGGCTGGACGGCCGCTGGTATGCCCTGGACGTGACCCAGGGCGATTCGTACGACTCCGCCACCGGCGAACCGCTGGTCAACTACGCGCTGTTCAACGCGGGGCGGGACGCGTGCGCCGGCAGCCTGAGCTGGCCCGCGCGCTACGAGACCTGCGCCATAGCGCCCGTATCGGACGAAAACTACTTCTTCAACGCCGGCCCGCCCGAGTTCGGCAGCAGCTTTGACGACTTGGACGCCATATGCCGCTATATGTACGAGCAACGCGCCGAGCGTGGCGCGGCGGAAGTGTACGCGTTGCTAAGCGGCAGCGCGGCATTTGACCTGGACGGGTTCAACGCGGCGCTGGCGCGCACGGTGGAGCGCGTATACCGGCACCCGCGCACCGCCAGCTGGCGCGTTTGGTTCTGGACGCGCGGCGAGGCGACTTGCCTGCTGCTGCGCTGGACCGAATTCTGAGCGGCGGGCGGCACAGTTCGCCCGGATGACGAGGAGGCATTATCATGATAGCACCCGCACTTGAGCCCGGCGGCACGATAGGCATGTGCTCGCCCAGCAGCCTGGTCGACGCGGAGTACCTGCGCACGGTGCTCGAACCCGCAGTGCGGCGCCAGGGATTCGCGCTGCGCCCGGCGCGCAACCTGTGCGCTGCGACCTATGGCTACCTGGCCGCGCCCGAGGAGCGCGCCGCCGACTTCAATGAGCTGGTGGCCGACGCGCGGGTCGGGCTGATACTGTTCAGCGGCGGCGAGGGCAGCAATGAGCTGCTGCCGCTGATAGACTATGAGGCGCTGAGGCGCGCGCCGCGGCGCATCGCCAGCTACAGCGACGGCACCACGCTGTTGAACGCGATCTGGGCGCGCACGGGTATTGTGACATACTACGGCTGGACGCCGTACCTGTTCGAGGATCTGCGCCTGTACGACTACCGCAACTTCGAGCGCATGCTGATGCGCGACGACGCAACCCGCCACCTGCCCAACAGCGAGTGGATCGCGCTGCGCGGCGGCCACGCGCGCGGCGTGCTGGTGGGCGGATACACGCGCAACTTCGCGCTGCTGCTGGGCGGCGACTACTTCCCGCTCGCTCCGGGCGAGCCGCACCTGCTGTTTCTGGAGGATCACGAGAGCTTCGGCGGGGTCGACTACGTGAGCGCCATGTTATCCCACATTGAGCAGAGCCCGTTCATGGCCAGCGTCACCGGGCTGTTGTTCGGGCACTACTCCAAGCCCCGCTCGGCGCAGCTGCTGGAGCGGCTGGAGCGGTTCGGCCGCGCGCACGGCGTGCCGGTGGTTTACTGCGACGACTTCGGGCATGGGGTCAACCATGCCATATTGCCGATAGGCCGGTTGGCGGAGCTGGACGCCGATGCGGGTGAGCTGCGGTACCTATAGCGCGGCGGTGATGCGGGGGCACTTTGGATGCGATTTAATGCGCAGGCTTGTCGCGGCGGGAATGATAGGACTGACCGCCGGTTGCATGTGGGGCGCGCGTCGGCGCGGCATAGGGGATTCGGTCGGGTTGACTGCGCGTGCCGGCGATTTGGCGGCTTACGGCGGGCGACAAGCCGGGCGCTGGGCTGATGCAGTGCCCGGCTGCCGGATGGAGCCACAATAGCCCGCGCGTCAGCGGTCTTGACCTGGCCGTGTGGTATGGACGGCATCGCGCGTACTGCCAATCGATTGACATTTGTGTATCGCTGAGCCGCATGCCCGCGTCAGTCTGGCCGTACTGCCCTGTAGCCGACTTGATCGCCATATTCTGCTGATCGGCTATCTCAACCGCGCCATGCGCTTCAAGTGACAGTCCGCGAAAGCAGGTCGCTTGATGCCGTCTACAATATACACTGCGAAGTGATTCGCATATGGCATTGAATAAGCTGAACGCTGGCGGCGGTCTGGATGCGCCGGCGCGCTGCCGGCTGGAGTTGCGCCTGTCCTCCGGTGGCAAACAGTGCCAACTCATGCGTTGCGGATGTCAGGCCGCGCGACCAGTGGCTGTAAAACGGCTGGTTTCGCATATACGCAGCGCGGTCATGCGTAAGCGCCGCTATGCGCATATGCTGGCAGCCGCATTGCGCCGACGCATGCGCGTGCGGATCGCCCTGACATCCGTGCGCCCACAATGCGCTTCACCAATGCGACATTCGACGTTTAACATTCAGTTTACCATTCTCCATATTGACAAATTGCGCCATACGCGATATAATATATCTTGTTCGCGGGAAATGCTTCGGCGAACGGAAATGCGCCCTTGGCTCAGCTGGATAGAGCGTTTGGCTACGGACCAGAAGGTCGGGGGTTCGAATCCCTCAGGGCGCGCTGGGACTTCGGTTCCGGTGGAGAGTCTTCTTTGAAGGCTCTCTTTTCTTTTATTCCTGTACGCTTTCAGGCCTCAGCATGTCATCACCGCTCAGTGTAAACTGACCATGCACAATATTAAATAGATCCGGCGAATACATACCGCCGGATCTATTTGATTATTTAACTGTCTCCTGCCACATCCCGGCGCCGCCAACAGTTTGCGTTGGCTCGGGCCCGCACGACGCTCGAACGCCTCGATGCGCGTGAGAGCCTGTCTAAGTGGCGAATGCCCACCCATTGACCACATTCCCGGCTATGCCTCATTGCGCTCCATTGGCGACTATCTAGTTTAAGTGCGGCACCGTGCAGCGCGGCTCAATTCGCACTACTTTTACGCCTGCGGCGCTTCGCTTTGCTCTTCATCCAGCCTGCGCTCGAACTCCTCCCATGATTTGGAAAATACATGATTGGCAAACGCTTCCTTTAAGCCGCTTATCTGCTTAAGCCGTATGACCTCATCCAGTTCCATGCCCAGGTACTTGCATATCTGCGCGTCATCCCAGCCGCGCGCCAGCAGCCGGCACACGATGTGCGACATATCCACGATCTGATGCGTACCGCGCGCGCGATTGTGGCGTATCGTGCTGGCTATTCGCTGATCGATGGGCTTGTCGATCACGACTACCGGCAGCTGGGGCAAATGAAAGTACAACTCATTGCACAGATAGCGATGGAATCCGTCGACCACCTCGTATATGTCCTTGTCGGCATTGTAATACGTAACTATTGGCTGCGTATATCCATCCTCCTCAATCGAGATCTTGAGCAGCCGCATTTCAGGCGACGCCATGTGATTGGGATTGTAATCGTTTGCCACTATCTTTTCCGTAGGCACAAGCCTCACGTTCAATGCCGGAAAGTCTATTTCTTTCGTCATGGCCATCTTACCTCCAGAAAGTTTACCCGGTG
>CAWVGT010000105.1:0-3418 GCA_963928645.1 Candidatus Fimadaptatus sp. | reverse complement strand
AAGCCAGCGCCTTGAGACGCTGGCCGGTATCAATAGGCTTTTAGCCTTTGTGCAAACCACCCGTTTGACGGGTGGTTATGGTTTTTGCGTATTTACGGTTGGACAACCGTGCATTGAGCGCTGCGCTGCTTGTACGCCTCACCCCAGTCGCTCATCGCATCAAGTATGGGCTTTAAGCTCCGCCCCAGCTCCGTCAAGCTGTACTCGACTCGCGGCGGCACCTCAGCGTACACCTTGCGCGCTACAAGACCCTTGTCTTCCATGTCGCGCAGCTGCGCGGTCAGTACCTTCTGCGATACGTGGCCTATCGACCTCTTCAGCTCGCCAAATCGCTTTGTGCCCGGCAGCAGGTCGCGTATTATCAGCACCTTCCACTTGTCGCCTATCAGCATCAGCGTGGTCTCCACCGGACAGGCGGGCAGTTCACTCATTTGGTTCATATGCTCACTTCTCTCCAATAGTATCTGTATGGTAACTACGGCACGATATTGTGCCTACTTTACATTTTAGCGCTACTGGCTTATTATATACCCGTGCTCGAGCTATTGCAACTACTGCGTTTACGCCAACAGGAGGACTCAAAATGAACGATGTCGTAAAGTTTCTTCAGCAAAATCCCGTACAATACCTGGCCACTGCGGGCCGCGACGGCAAACCCAAATGCCGGCCGTTCATGTTCGCCGGCGAGATGTACGGCAAGTTGTGGTTCTGCACTAACGAGCGCAAGGACGTATACAGGGACATGCAGGTCAACCCCTGGGTAGAGCTCAGCGTAGCCAGTCCGAACTATGCCTGGATACGGCTGAGCGGCCGGGCCGTATTTGAGGAAGATATGCCCGCAAAGGAAATGTGCATGCTCAATCCAATAGTCAAAGGCCAGTACGGCACGGCCGACAATCCCATATTCAAGGTATTCTACCTGGCCGACGCCCACGCAGTCATATCCGACTTTTCAGGCGAGCCGCCCCGGGAATACGACCTGTGACAATGCGCCCGCGCGCAAAAGGCCGTCCACACTTAGCTGGGCGGCCTTAGCCGTGTCCTGCAGCGCCTGCGCTCCGCGCGACCGGCTTTATTGCCGCGTCGCAGCTGTGGCAAAGCATAGTTCTGCACTTCCCCATTCGTTTTACCAATCCAGCCGCATTGCGCATTCGAAAGTCTTGCGCTTCACTCGTAATTCATCGGCCTGCGCACGCACCCCGCATCCGCGCCCGACCCAACGCAAAGGGAGCGCAGGCACATGCCCACGCTCCCACATATCCACATCCCGGCCGCGTCACGCGCCCAGATACGCCTTGCGCACCTCGTCGTTGTCCATCAGCTCGCGCGCGTTGCCTTCCATCAGCACGTGGCCGGTCTCCAGCACGTAGGCGCGATTGGCTATCGACAGCGCCATCTTGGCGTTCTGCTCGACCAGGAATATCGTTATGCCGCTCCGGTTGACCTCCTGTATAATCTCGAATATCTCGCCGACCAGTATCGGGCTCAGGCCCATCGACGGCTCGTCCAGCATCAGCAGCTTGGGGTCGCTCATCAGCGCGCGGCCCATCGCCAGCATCTGCTGCTCGCCGCCCGACAGCGTGCCGGCCAGCTGCCTGCGCCGCTCGCGCAGCCGCGGGAAGTGCTGGTAAATCGACTCGAGCGTCTTTTCCTTCTTCTCGCGGTCGTTGATCGCGAACGCGCCTATCTCCAGGTTCTCCTGCACCGACATCTCGGAAAACACCTTGCGCCCCTCGGGCACCTGCACCAGCCCCGAGCGCACTATCCTGTGCGGCGCGACGCCGGTTATCCGGTGGTCAAGGAAGCTCACCTCGCCCGCGCGCGGCCGCAGCAGGCCCGATATCGTGTTCAGTATCGTCGACTTGCCCGCGCCGTTTGCGCCTATCAGCGTCACTATCTCGCCCTGGTCCACGTGGAACGACACGTCCTTTATAGCGTGTATCGCGCCGTAGAACACGTGCAGATTGTTGGCCTTAAGCATTTACACGCACCTCCTCACTGCCCCAGATACGCGCCTATGACCTTGGGGTCGCGGCGTATCTGCTCGGGCGTGCCGTTGGCTATGACCTGGCCGTAGTCCAGCACTATTATGCGCTCGCATATGCCCATGACCAGCGACATGTCGTGCTCTATCAGCAGTATCGCCACCTGGAACCGGTCGCGTATCAGCCGTATCGTGTTCATAAGCTCCGCGGTCTCGGTCGGGTTCATGCCCGCCGCCGGCTCGTCCAGCAGCAGCAGCCGCGGCTTGGACGCCAGCGCGCGCGCTATCTCCAGCTTGCGCTGCGCGCCATACGGCAAGTTGGACGCCTTGGCGTGCGCCAGGTGCTCCATGTCGAACACCGCCAGCAGCTCCATGGCCTGCTTCTCTATCAGCGCCTCTTCCTTCCAGTAGAACTTGCCGCGCATTATCGCGTTGGTCGTGGAGTAGTTCATCTGGTCGTGGAAGCCAATTTTCACGTTGTCTATGACCGACAGTTCCTTGTACAGGCGTATGTTCTGGAACGTGCGCGCTATGCCCATCTCGGTTATCTGATGGGTGTTCTTGCCCAGCAGCGACTTCTGCTCGAGCATTATCGAGCCGGTCGTGGGCTGGTACACCGCCGTCAGCAGGTTGAACACCGTGGTCTTGCCCGCGCCGTTGGGGCCTATCAGGCCCACTATCTCGCCCGGGTTCATGGTGAAGCTCAGCCCCTGCAGCGCCTTCAGGCCGCCGAACTGTATGCCCAGATCCTTGACCTCCAGCATGTCGCGCGGCGGCACAGTGGCCTCGGTGTCGTGCGCGTTGGCGGTGCTGCCCTTGCGCACCACCATGGCCTTTATGCGCGATATCAGCCCCCACAGCGAGAACTCGCGCGTGCCCAACAGGCCCGACGGACGGAATATCATCATCACTATCAGCAGCACCGAGTATATCAGCATGCGCGCGCTGGCAAAGTCGCGCAGAGCCTCGGGCAGTATCGTCAGCACTATCGCCGCGATCACCGAGCCGGTAAGCGAGCCCATGCCGCCCAGCACCACCATGACCAGTATCTCTATCGAATAGTTGAAGTCGAAGTTGGTCGGGTCGAGCACCGACAGGTAGTGCGCGTACAGGCCGCCCGCAACGCCCGCAAAGAACGCCGATATAGTGAACGCCAGCAGCTTATAGTAGGTCGTGTTTATGCCCGAGGCTTCGGCCGCGACCTCGTCCTCGCGTATCGAGATTATCGCGCGGCCCTGGCGCGAGCGCAACAGCGTGTACAGCACTATCAGCGTTATAACCGCCACCACGTACACATACGCGAAGTTGGTTATGCGCGGTATGCCCCTGAGGCCCTTGGCGCCGCCGGTGAAGTCCACGTTGGTTATCAGCACGCGGATTATCTCGCCAAAGCCCAGCGTGATTATCGCCAGATAGTCGCCCTTGAGCCTGAGC
>CAWVGT010000104.1:0-3985 GCA_963928645.1 Candidatus Fimadaptatus sp. | reverse complement strand
GGAGCTGGACAGCCGCTTCAAGGCCACCGGCCATCAGAACGTGTATCTGCCGATGCTGATACCCGAGAGCCTGCTGCTCAAGGAGGCCGACCACGTCGAGGGCTTTGCGCCCGAGGTGGCGTGGGTCACGATGGGCGGCGGCGAGCAGCTGACCGAACGGCTGGCGGTGCGCCCCACGTCCGAGACGCTGTTTTGCACGATGTACTCCAAGTGGGTGCAGAGCTGGCGCGACCTGCCGATGAAGTACAACCAGTGGTGCTCGGTCATGCGCTGGGAAAAGACCACGCGCCCGTTCCTGCGCACGGCCGAGTTCCTGTGGCAGGAGGGCCACACGATACACGCCACCGCCGAGGAGGCCGAGCAGGAGACCATGCAGATGCTGGAGGTCTACCGCGAGTTCGCCGAGAACGTGGGCGCGATACCGGTCATCTGCGGGCGCAAGAGCGACAAGGAGAAGTTCGCGGGCGCGCGCTCGACGTATTCGATAGAGGCCATGATGCACGACGGCAAGGCGCTGCAGGCGGGCACGTCGCACAACTTCGGCACCAACTTCTCTGTGCCGTTTGACATAAAGTACCTGTCCAAGGAGGGCAAGCAGGAGTACGTGCACGAGACCAGCTGGGGCGTGTCCACGCGCATGATAGGCGCGCTGATAATGGTGCACGGCGACGACCGCGGCCTCAAGCTCCCGCCCAAGCTCGCGCCGATACAGGTGGTCGTGCTGCCGATAGCGGCGCACAAGCCCGGCGTGACCGAGAAGTCCGAGGAGATACGCCAGGCGCTGATAGCCGCGGGGCTGCGCGTAGAGCTGGACGACCGCGACGCCAGCGCGGGCTGGAAGTTCAACGAGTGGGAGATGAAGGGCGTGCCGGTGCGGCTGGAGGTCGGCCCGCGCGACATCGAAAACGGCGTGGTGACGTACGTGCGCCGCGACACGCTCGAGAAGGCCACGCTGCCGATAGACGGCCTGGCCGACGCGCTCAAGGCGCTGCTGGACGAGGTGCAGGTAGGCATGCTGGCGCAGGCGCGCGAGTTCATGACCGCGCACACCACCGTAGCGCACAACCTGGACGAGCTGGTCGCGGGCGCCAACGGCGGCTTCGCGCTGGCGAGCTGGTGCGGCGAGACCGACTGCGAGGACAAGCTCAAGGCCGACTACGCGATTACCACGCGCAACATGCCGTTCGACCAGAGCGACCTGCCCACCGACGTGTGCCCGATCTGCGGGCGTCCCGCCAAGTACAAGATATACTTTGCCAAGGCGTATTGATCGACGCGGTATCAGCGGCGCGCCGTGCCCACAGGGTGCGGCGCGCTCAGCTTATTGATTGGGCTATTGGGGTTGGGCGAATCGCTTATGGCGGGATTGTTCAGCGCATGCGTGCGCATAGCGTTGGAATTATTGTTTCTATGAAATGACTCGGCCGGCCGTAAGCAAAGGTTTGAGTTGCCATAGAACCTTGAGCTGAACTGCCGATGCCGGTTGCCTCGTCAGAATGCCGGGCTTGTAATGCCAACAAGATGCGGTTTGCTCATACATGGGCGACACATAGCAGCCGGGCGAATCGCTCCTGCCAGGATTATGCAGCGTTCGTGCATAAACGGTATTGAAATCATTGCCGCCACGAAATGGCTCAACCTGCAATAAGCATATGCTTACATCGCCATTGAACCTCGAGATGAGCGGTCAACGCCGCATGCCTTATCGACATGCCGATCACATCATGCCCACAAGGCGCGTTGCGCTCAGGCCATTGATAATACAGTGCCGCCGGGCGAATCGCTCCTGTCAGGATTATGCGGCGCTCGTGCATAAACGGTATTGGAATCATTGCCGCCACGAAAACCCCAGCCGATAATAAGCCAAGGTCAGCATCGCCGTTGCCCATCCGAGCAGGACTGCCAGCGCCATTGGCCCCGTCGGCAAGCCGGGCGCGCCGCGCTTTGTATCACGCCCGGCCGATGTGTACAGTGCCTAAACGATGGCGCGATATCTGATGGTATTCGCCAAAAAACACGTGTTGAATGGCTCGCGCATGGTATGGAGTATGCGCAAAATCGTGGTATAATGTAGTTATGCAGCGCGCGCGGAGCGGCCGCGGGCGCAATATCCGATATGGGAGGCGAACTGATATGGAACTCATGTACCTGGGCTCGGCGGCGGCGGAGGGCTGGCCGGCGCTGTTCTGCGAGTGCGACGCGTGCAAGGAGGCGGCGCGGCGCGGCGGGCGCGACATGCGCATGCGCACCGGCTCGCTGCTGGACGGCGACATACTCATAGACTTCACGCCCGACCTGATGGCGCAGAAGCAGCGCTTCGGGCTGGATCTGTCGGGCGTGCGCCACTGCTTTTTGACGCATACGCACGAGGATCACTTCGAGGCGCGCAACATACTCTGGTTCGGGCCGGTGTTCGCCAACATACGCGACCGCGAGGCGCGCGGCAAGTTCCACTTCCATGCAAGCGAGGAGTCGCGGCCCGAGTTTGAAAAGCGCATGTTCGGCGAGCTGAGCGGCGCGGACAAGCTGTGCGACCTGACGACGTTCAAGCCGTATGAGCGCGTGGAGGTCGGCGGGCGCGGGTTCACTGCGATACCGGCGGTGCACGGCTGCGTGGGCGCGGTCAACTACATAATCGACGAGGGCGGGCGGCGCATACTCTACGCGCACGACACCGGCATATGGCGCGAGGAGACCTGGGAGTTCATGCAGGGGCTCAGGTTCGACCTGGTCAGCCTGGACTGCACCAACGGCCCGCTGAGCAGCGATTACAGCGGCCACATGGGCTTTGAGCGCAACATGTATGTGCGCGACCGCATGCTCAAGGCGGGCATGGCGGACGAGCGCACGCGCTTTATAATGAACCACTTCTCGCACAACGGCGGCATGCTCTACGACGAGATGGCGCGGCTTATGGGCCCCAAAGGCTTCGAAGTGGGCTATGACGGCATGATAATGACGTTGTGACGGAGGGAAAAGGCGCATGACGAACCTGATGCCGGCCGACGCGCGCGCGCAGCTGAGCGCGGTGCTGGCCGCGCTGACGGGCGTGCTGGGCGCGCGGCTTGAGGGCGCGTATCTGCACGGCTCGGCGGCGATGGGCTGCTTTGGCCCGGCCAGCGACATCGACCTGCTGTGCGTGTGCCGGGGCGGCCTGGCTGAGGCGGCGCAGCGGGCGCTGGCGGAGGCGCTGCTAGAGCTGCAGCGCGCGCCGCGCGAGCTGGAGCTGAGCATACTCAGCCTCGAGCGCATACGCCCCTGGGCGCACCCGGCGCCGTACGAGTTCCACTTCAGCGGCGCGCATGTGGCGCGGTTTGGGCAGATGCTGGCGTCGACGCACTTCGACGCGGGCGGCACGGCCGATCCCGACCTGGCGGCGCACATCAGCGTGTGCCGGGCGCGGGGGATAGCGCTGGCGGGCCCCGAGGCGCGCGAGCTGTTCGAGCCGGTGCCGCGCGCGGACTACCTGGACTCGGTGCTGGGTGACTTCGACTGGCTGCGCGCCGCGGAAGTGCCGGCGGTGTACGCGGCGCTGAACGCGTGCCGGGCGCTGCGGCTGCTGCGCGAGGACGGCGTGTACTCCAAGCTCGAGTGCGGGCTGTGGGCGCTGGCGCAGCCGGGGCTGCCGGGCAAGCGCTTTATCGCGCGGGCGATACGCGCCTATGGCGCGGGCGGCGAGCTGGCGCGCGATGCGGAGCTGGCCGGGCTGCTTGAGCACGTGGCGCGCGAACTGGGGCGCGGCTGACTGCCTTAAATGTATTTAACTGGACAAACGCCGGCGCTTGTGATATACCATATTCAAACGAAGAGACACGGAGGCGGCTAGATGCGAAGGCTTGCGCTTGCCAAGGGCAATCTGACAGAGGGCGTGATTTGGAAGCAACTGCTGGTTTACTTCTTTCCGATACTGCTGGGCACGTTCTTTCAGCAGCTGTACAACACGATAGACGCGGTCGTCGTGGGCAACTTCCTGGGCAAGGAAGCG
>CAWVGT010000103.1:0-14216 GCA_963928645.1 Candidatus Fimadaptatus sp. | reverse complement strand
CTGGGCACGCTAAAGCCGGGCAACAGGGTCACGGTGCTCAGCGAGGCAAACGGCTGGGCGCAGATAGAGTACAATGGCGGCACGGCGTACGTGAGCGCGCAGTACATACGCTATATCGACTCGCCGACCGCGACGCCGACAGCGGCTCCGACCGCGACGCCCACCGCGGCTCCGACCGCGACTGCGCAGGCGGCGCGCCAGGCCGTGGTCGACTGCTCCACCTCGCTGAATGTGCGGCAGTCGGCCAGCACCAGCGCGCGCATACTGGGCACGCTCAAGCCGGGCGATAAGGTCACGGTGCTCAGCGAAGCCAACGGCTGGGCGCAGATAGAGTACAGCGGCAGCACGGCTTACGTGAGCGCGCAATACCTGCGCTACGAGAGCGCGGGCACGACCGCGCCGACGACCGCGCCGACCGTCGCGCCGACGACCGCGCCCACGACCGCGCCCACGCAGTCCGGCGATACGACCGCGACGCTGGTGTGCGACGGCGCGATGAACATACGCCAGCTGCCCACGACCGAGAGCACGTCGCTGGGCACGGTGCGCAACGGCGAGAAGGTCACGGTGCACTCCGTGGGCAACGGCGTGGACGGCGACTGGGCGAACATAACCTATGCGGGCAAGCGCGGCTATGTAAAGACCAAGTACCTGGCGTTCGAGGGCGCGCAGCCCACCTCCACGCCGCAGTCGAGCGCGACCGCGCAGCCCACGGCCCAGCCCACCGCCACGCCGGGCGCGACGTACGAGCCGGGCGTGACGACCAAGGGCCGCGTGACCGCGTCGGAACTGAACATGCGGCGCTCGGCCAGCACCTCGGCGGAGGTGGTCTACAAGCTCAAGCGCGGCGACGAGGTCGACATAGTGGACATAACGGCCAGCGGCGAGTGGTACTATGTGGTATATAAGGACTACGAGGGCTACTGCTCGGCGCAGTACATACTGCCGTTTGAGAGCGCGGACGCGCTGGCGGCGGTGGGCGAGCGCGCGGGCGGCGCGGCGCTGCTGGCCGAGGCCGACGTCGAGGCGGAAGTGGTGCGCGAGCTGACCGACGGCGAGGTAGTGAAGGTGCTTGAGTATGTGGACAGCTGGGCGCTGGTGCGCACGCTGGACGGCGAGTCCGGCTATGTGCCCGAGGAGGCGCTGAGCGACTGAGCGGCCGCACGCGCGGGAGGTGCGGCTTGTATGGCCTGCGCAGCGGCTCGCGCGCGGCGCGACCGGGCTGCGAACGGCGACGGAGCGCATTTGAGCGCGGAATAGCCCGGGCATTCGCTCCCGCCTGAAGCCCGGCGCATGCGCCATGCGCGGGCAGCGCGCAGATCGCAGCGCATATCCGGCGAGAGCCGGAACGAAGTCGGGGACGCCTGGCGAAAACGCCGACTGAGCGCTGGAATGTCTGGCGTCCTATGCAACTGGCCAGAGGCGCGGGATATGCTCAAATGCGTATCCTGCGCCTTGTTTTTTGACCGGGCGGTCGGCGCTGATGGATCAGATCGCGCTGTGTCGGGGATGGCGCGGGTTCACAGCGCATTAGCGCAGCGCCCCGGCGCCGGCTTTGACTGAACACATCGCTCAACCGTGGCGGGTTTGGCCTCTGGCAATCGGACTGCTCCCTGAGGGGGAAGGCCCGATTCGGTCTATGTACGAAGTATGCCGCACGCGGTCTGCCTGGCCAAATGCGCAAAATTGGTCGGAAAATGCACTGATATAGGCGGAATGCTGCCTATATCAAACTGGTTTTGCAGCATTGCCCATAGGCTGAAATAAAGGTGCCTGGAATAAACCTTCTGTTCAGCCACCGGGGTTTGTCCACGGCCCGATTTGCTGTATGGATAAAGCTGTTCACTCACATACAGTTCAGTGCAGGTTGCAATGGTCATGGCCAGGTTCAGCGCATTGTGGTCATGTGTCCCACGTCGCGGCGCTGCTTTGCATAAACAAATACGCACATAGGTTGAATCGGGTTTAGAGAAGCTCGCGACATGCGGCGGCCAGGGCATTGTCCACGATCAGTATCGAGCTGTTCACAGAGCGGACGGCCCGATTCGGTCTGTTGAAGAAGAATGCACACACGGCCTGCTTGGCCAAACGCGCAGCGGCAGCCAGCAAGACACTTAGATCAAAGCGAATACCGCTTGCATTGGATTGATTCTGCAACATCACAAATAGGATGCTTGGAAAAGTTGGATGACGAAAAACGGCTATCCAGCCGTCGGGAATAATCCACGCTCTGAATCGGGCCGCTCCCTGAGGGGGACGGCCCGATTTGCATATCCGCCGCCACAATTTCGCCCAACGCGCGCCCCGGTAAAACTTCGCCGTGCAACCCAGAATTTATGCGCAAATTGTTGGCAAAGCGCGAAAATTGTGCTATCATATCACGAGAGCGAATGCGCGGCCCGGATTCGGGGTGCGTAATTTCGAGTGTTGAAAAGCTGTAAGGGGGCGGTCATGCTGGCTGGTAACGAGGGTGGACTGGTGCGCCGCGTTACGTCGTTTTATAGCGGCGGCAGATTCGAGCGCGACCTGGTGAGCATAAGCGGCGTGACGACCTATGTCGAGCGCATACCCGCGCCCGATCAGCGCACTATGCGCGCGTGGGTGTTGCAGCTGGATCGATATGTGGACGCGTTTACGCCGCCGTACTACACCGCGCTGGCGGGCGTGGGCGATGAGGACGGCGAAGAGCTGCGCAGCGCGCGCGCCCAGGCCGCCGAACTGCGCGACGAGTCCCGCCGCGCCGACGAGCAGCGCGAGAGCGAGGAGCTGGATCGGCTGGCCGCCGAGGCGCGCGACCGCCGGCGCAGCGCCGAGCGCGCGGCCGGTCGCCCGGAACCGCCCCGTGAACGCGCGCCTGAACGCGCGCCCGCCGCGGGTTCGTTCAGCCGCGTGGACACCGGCGCGGCCGAGGCCCGCGACGCCGCCCCGCCCCGCGACGACTTCGACGGCTATGTGCGCCCGGGCGCGCGCGCGTACGGCGGGCGCAACTCCGAGCGCGAGGGCGCGCGCGACTACGAGGACGACGCCGCGCGCCGGCTCACGTACGAGAGCACGCGCGCCGGCCGGAGCGGCGAGCCGGCCGGGCATGCCGACGAACCCGCCCGGCCCGCCGCGCCGCGCCGCCGCCCGGTGCCCAAGTCCACCGAGGCAGTGATAGGCAAGCTCGGGCTGGACGGCGTGCTGTTCAATGCGGCGCTGGTCGACGGCTCGTTCCTGCGCTATGTGCTGGAGCGGCGCATATTCTTTTCGGCGTGGCGGCGCGGCTGGATCAACAAGCACACGCGCGCCTATGTGGCCGACGCCTCGGTCAGCCAGGCCACGATGGCCGAGCTGCGGCTGGCGGGCGTCAAGACCGACGCGCTGCGCACCCGCGATTCGGCGAACGCCGCGCGCCGCCTGCAAAAGATCGAACAGGCCAACGTGCTGTTTGAGAGCGTGAACGGCCTGCTCAGCGACGCGCGCAGCGTGAGCATGCAGCTCAACCTGAGCGGCAAGCTGCTGGTGTGCGACACGATACGCGCCGAGCAGATCGAACCGCTGCGCGCGCTGGGCCTCAGCCGCGTGGCCGCGTTCACGCCGTTGCCCGAGGAGACGTATGTGTCCACCGCGGAGCTGGAGGCGATGCTGTCGTTCGTGTTCGGGCGCGAGCCGCGCTATCTGCACATAACCGACTGGGAAAAGCTGTTGGACGACGCGCGACTGCGGCAGGAGATGTTCCCGCTGCGCTGAGCAGGACGATATGACCATGACCGAGCGCCGCGAGGGCAGCTGGGCGCTGCGCGAGGGCGTGGACTGCGCGCGGGCGATAGAGCGGCTGGCGCGCTTTGAGCAGTGCCGCGACGCGGCCCGGGCCGAGTACGCCGAGCTGGAGCGCCGGCTCGAGGCGCTGCGCGCGCAGGGCCGGCAGAATTCGGCCACGTTTAAGCAGCTGCTGGGCCAGAAACTGACGCTGAGCGCAGTGCTGGCGCGCTACGACGCGTTTGGGCTGTGAGCGCCGATCAATACAATAGAATACGCGCGGCCCAGCGCCGCGCACACCGCGGCTGCGCGCGCGCAACCCGGCGGGTCAACCTTCATACAATGGTTCCAAGGTCGCCTCATTCAATATGATGAAAGTGGGATTGAGCTTTTATGAAGCACAAAACCAACGGCGCGTCCAACGCGCAGGTCGACAAGGTACCCCCACCTGCCGGTCGGGCGGACGATGCGGTTGAGCCGCGCGTAGACCGCGCTGCACCGGAGGCCGCGACGGCCGCAAACCCCGCGGCCGAATCGCCCCGGCCGGCCGACGCGGCGCCCTGCGCGCCCCAGTCCGAGGCGCGGCCGGCGCTGATGCCGCGCGGCCCGCTGGGCCGGCTGTGCGCGCGCTACAGGCTCAGGCTGGATCTGAGCGGCATGTCGCTGCGCAACTTCAGCGCGCGGCGCACCTGCGAGCGGCTGAAGCTGTCGCTGTGCGCGGGCTGGTATACGCCCGGCGAGCGCTCCAGCCAGGACCGCGCGCGGCTGCTGGTGCTCAACTACACCGCCAACATAATCGCGAACCTGATCGGCGGCAGCTTCTTTACCGGACTGCTGCTGCTGATGGACGCCGACGACGGCTTCATAGGCACTATGAGCATGATAGGCGTCGCGGCCAACATGGTGCAGATGTTCGCGCCGCTGCTGCTGGAGCGGTTCGCGCGCCGCAAGCCGCTGCTGATGGCGATGCGCGCGACCACGATGGTCATAAACATACTGGTCATCGGCCTTATACCGCTCGCGCCCGCGCCCCAGCAGGCCAAGCTCACGCTGGTGGGCATCTGCGTGGCGATAGTCAACTTCGTGGGCGCGATAGCCTCGCCGGGCATAACGGTGTGGCATCTGCAGTCGATACCGCCCAAGGTGCGCGCGGGGTTCTTCTCGCTGGTCACTATGACGGTGGGCTCGGTCGTGGCCATATTCAACCTGGCGGGCAGCGCGATAGTTGACGTGTTCACGGCCTATGGCAACGAGTACGGCGGCCTGCTCGCGCTCAGGATAGTCGCGCTGGGGCTGTACGTGCTGGACTTCGTGCTGTACGGCGGCATACGCGAGTATCCATACGAGAACGCGGGCGAGCGCTTCAACGTGCGCGACCTGGTAACGCTGCCGCTTAAGAACAGGCTGTATCTGCGCACGATCGCGATAGTGTTCCTGTGGAACGTGACCGCCAACATACCCGGGTCGTACTACACGGTCTACCTGCTCAAGAACCTGAACGTGTCGTACACGTACATAATGGTCGTAAACATGCTCAACGTGCCGATAGTGCTGCTGCTCACGCGCGTGTGGAGCCGCATATCCAGCGGCCGCTCGCCGTTTAGGATACTGTCGATGGGCATGAGCATGTACTTGCTGCACTACATCGGGCTGGCGTTCGTGACCGAGCGCGCGCTGTTTATATACCCGCTGACGCTGATATGGGCGTTCATAATGGCGATAGGCATCAACCTGCCGTTTGCCAGCATACCGTATGTGAACATACCGCGCGAGCACCAGACGGTGTTCATAGGGTTCTATTCTACGGTGGCCAACTTCGCGGCGCTGATAGGCGTCACGATCGGCAAGTACTTCATCGAGGCGACCGAGGAGCTGTCGATCAATGTGCTCGGGCTTACGATGATAAACAAGCAGTACCTGCTGCTGCTGACCGCGGGGCTGATGGCGATCGCGGTCGTGCTGGTGCACCGCATAGACCGCACCACGCCGTATTCCGACGAGTAGAAATGTGGCGCGCAGGGCAAAAAGTCGTGAAAAAACTGCCGCCCCGCGCGCGCAAGGTTGACAAGTTAACGCACCATATTGTATACTTATGCCCAATGGATGTCTTATGGGCGGTTACGACACAGAGACGCCGGCGAGTGTGGAGCGAGCCGGCGCTTCATACAAGCGGCGAAACAATTCGCCGTTTGTTATTTATTTTTATGGCGCTGAGTGCGCGACAGGAGGAGTTTATTATGGCACAGGATCAGAACGGCCTGTTTGTGATGACCCAGGAGGGCTTTAAGAAGCTCGAAGAAGAACTGGATTACCTGCTCAAAACCAAGCGCGCCGAGGTGGCCGAGAAGATCCGCGTGGCGCGCGGCTTCGGCGACCTGAGCGAAAACGCCGAGTACGAGGAGGCCAAGAACGAACAGGCGTTCATGGAGGGCCGCATACTGGAGCTGGACAACATGCTGCGCCACGCGCAGATAGTCGACAGCAGCGAGCTGGGCAAGGACGAGGTCGGCCTGGGCTCGACGGTGCGCGTGCTTGACCTGGAGTTCGACGAGGAGGACGAGTACACCATAACCGGCTCGACCGAGGCCGACATAACCCAGAACCGCATATCCAACGAGTCGCCCATGGGCGCGGCGCTGCTGGGCGCGCATGTGGGCGATACCGTCGAGGTCGCCGCGCCCGACGGCATGATCAAGATGAAGATTATCTCGGTGCGCAGCAACTGAGCGCGCGCTATCAAATAGTAGGGGTGTAAATGTATGGCAAATGAGGAGAACCGGCCCGCAGAGGATTTCAGCGAGCAGGAGCAGATACGCCGCGACAAGCTGGCCGCGCTGGTGGCGCAGGGCAAAGACCCGTTCGTGGAGATGCGCTACGACGTGACCTGGCGCTCGGCCTCGGCTATGGCCGAGTATGAGCGGCTGGAGGCTGAGTTCCGCGCCGAGCATGGCGAGGACGCCGACGCCGAGCAACATGAGGCCGCGCCGCACCTTGAGGTCGCGATGGCTGGGCGCATGATGTCGCGCCGCGTGATGGGCAAGGCCAGCTTCTGCCACATAATGGATCGCGAGGGCCAGATACAGGCGTACGTGCGCCGCGACAACGTGGGCGAGGAGTGCTACGCCGCGTTCAAGGAGCTGGACATAGGCGACATAATCGGCGTGAAGGGCGAGCTGTTCCGCACGCGCACCGGCGAGCTGTCGGTCAAGGTCACCGAGCTCAAGCTGCTGAGCAAGTCGCTCAGGCCGCTGCCCGAGAAGTTCCACGGGCTCAAGGACAAGGAGCTGCGCTATCGCCAGCGCTATGTCGACCTGATAATGAACCCCGAGGTGCGCCGCACGTTCGAGGTGCGCTCGCGCTTTATCAAGTTCATGCGCGATTATCTGGACGCGCGCGGCTACATAGAGGTCGAGACGCCGGTGCTCAACACGATATCCGGCGGCGCGACGGCGCGCCCGTTCGTGACCCACCACAATACGCTGGACATAGACATGTACATGCGCATAGCCACCGAGCTGCCGCTCAAGCGCCTGATAGTGGGCGGCATGGAGCGCGTATACGAGATAGGCCGCATATTCCGCAACGAGGGCATGGATCCGCGCCACAACCCCGAGTTCACGTCGATCGAGCTGTATCAGGCATATGCCGACTACACCGACATGATGGACATAGCCGAGGGCATGATTTCGGGCGCGGCCCAGAGCATACTGGGCACGTACGAGATCGAGTGGATGGGCGAGAAGATAGACCTCAAGCCCGGCTGGCCGCGCATGACGATGGCCGAGGCCGTAAAGAAGTACGTGGGCATAGACTTCATGGCGATAACCGACGACGCCGAGGCCGTGGCCGCGGCCAGGGGCGTGGGCATCGAGCTGCCGCCGACCGCCGACCCGACCTGGGGCAACGCGCTTTACGAGTGCTTTGACCAGAAGGTCGAGGAGAAGCTGGTGCAGCCCACGTTCATCACGACCTATCCGGTCGAGGTGTCGCCGCTGGCCAAGCACACCCCGGGCGATCCGCGCCTGACCGAGCGGTTCGAGTTCTTCATCTGCCGCAGCGAGATAGGCAACGCCTTCTCCGAGCTGAACGACCCGATCGACCAGAAGCAGCGCTTCCTCAGGCAGGCCGAGCTGCGCGCCAAGGGCGACGACGAGGCCGGCATGATGGACGAGGACTACATAGCCGCGCTGGAGTACGGCCTGCCCCCGACCGGCGGCATGGGCATAGGCGTCGACCGGTGCGTTATGATGCTGACCAATTCCGATACGATACGCGACGTAATACTCTTTCCGACGATGAAGCCCCGCGATTGAGCCGCGCGCGCCGAGCCTACAAGCGCAGCTGCGAAAGGATGTGTACCCATGCCCGATACCCGGATTACCAAGGAGCGGCTTAAGAATCACTGGATGTACAGCTCGTGGAAGTACCTGCTGATGATAGTGATATTTGTGGCGGGCTGGAACCTGACTTACAGCATAACCGAATACCAGCCGCCGCGCGAAAAGCGGCTGGAGGTGTACTTCCTCAGCACGTCCTACGTCGAGGAGAACATAACTGCGCTCGAGGAGGAGCTCAGCCCGCTGTTCGTGGGCGAGGCGGAGGGCGACATGGAGGAGCTCAACTTCTATGTCGTAAACTACGGCTCGGATGACGACGTTTACGGCCCGCAGCTGCTGATGACGCGCCTGGCCTCGCATGAGGGCGACATCTACATGGTCGACGAGGCGACGTTCGCGTCGTTCGTGGCGCAGGAGCTGGCCACGCCGCTGGACGAGTATATCGCAAGCGGCGCGCTGGACGTGACCGGCCAGGATCTGGAGACGGTGACACGCGCCGAGCCCGCCGGTCAGGACGAGGACGGCAACACGATCTACAGCGGCGAGCGCCACGTGTACGCGCTGCCCGCCGAGCCGCTCTACGGGCTCGTGAATGAGAACATAATCGCCAACACCGGCATGTACTTCGTCGTGATGTCGTACACTGACAAGGTCGACACCTGCATCGAGCTGCTCAACGTATTGAGCGAGCGCTTCCGCGCCGACAAGCCCGACTGGCTGATCGAGCAGGAGGAGCAGCAGCGCCAGGAGATCGACAACCTGCCCAGCGAGCTGACGGTGGACTCGCTCAACGCCCAGGCCACGCCCGAGCCCGAAGCGGACGCGCAGGCCGAGGGCGCGGACGACGCGGGTGCGGACGCTCAGACCGACGCCGTGGACGGCGCGGACGCGGGCGCGCAGGCCGAGGACGCCGGGGCGGATGCGACCGATGCGCCGCCCGATGCCTGACAGACGCATATCCGGCGGCTCCAACCGGTTCTGGTTGGAGCCGCCTTTGCGTATATTGCGGGTGATGCGGCGGCGCGGCCCGAATGCGCAAGTGGAGCATGGTGGCGAATCAAGGCGGTATGGCGACGAAATGCGCGGATCAGAAGGCGGCGCGCGGACGCAAAAGCTGCATTGGTGGATACAAGTGGCGGATGAGCGCACGCGCAGGGCGCGCACCGGGGCCGGCGGGCCGCGGCGGTGGAGCGCGGCGGCGCGCGCAAACGGGGTCGGGCGGCGCGCGGCGGCAGTCAGCCGCTCGACAAGAAATGACATCCTATTCACAACGCCAAATATTCGTGATATAATGGACAAAATGGCTCAAACCGCAGCTAATTTGAAACTGGAGGTATGTGATTATGCACAAGGTGCTTGCAAAACAGCTGCTCGCGCCGGGGCTTATGCGCATAGATGTGAGCGCGCCCGACGTGGCCGCCAAGGCGCGGCCGGGGCAGTTTGTGATAGTGCGCGCGGTCGAGGACGGCGAGCGCATACCGCTGACGATAGGCGGCGCGGATGCCGCGACCGGCGCGATAACGCTGCTGGTGCAGATGGTGGGGCTGTCGACGACGCTGATGGGCGAGACGCCGGTGGGCGGCGAGTTCGCGTCGGTGACCGGGCCGCTGGGCCGGCCGACCGAGTTCGGCGGCGCGCAGCGCGTGCTGTGCATAGGCGGCGGCGTGGGCACGGCGGTGCTGTATCCGCAGGTGAAGTACCTGGCGGGCGCGGGCGTGTACGTGGACGTGATAGTCGGCGCGCGCACCGAGGACCTGCTGGTGCTGCAGGACGAGCTGGGCGCGCTGGCCAACCACCTGTACGTGGCGACCAACGACGGCTCGCGCGGCGTAAAGGGCTTCGTGACCGACGTGTTCAACCAGCTGATGGAGCGCGGCGAGCACTATGACCTGGTCATCGCGATCGGCCCGCCGATAATGATGAAGGTCGTGGCCGAGGCCACGCGCCCGCTGGGCATACGCACGCTGGTCAGCCTGAACCCGATAATGGTCGACGGCACCGGCATGTGCGGCGGCTGCCGCGTGACGGTGGACGGCCAGGTCAAATACGCGTGCGTGGACGGCCCCGAGTTCGACGGCCACAAGGTCGACTTCGACGGGCTGATGCGGCGGCTGGGCGCGTACCGCGAGCAGGAGGCGCGCGCGTTCGAGGAGCACAAGTGCAGGATCGGAGGTATAGGCAATGTCAAGTGAGCGCGTGGCTATGCCCGAACAGCCGGCAAAGGTGCGGGCGACCAACTTCGACGAGGTGACGCTGGGCTACAGCGAGCGCGACGCGGCGACCGAGGCCGCGCGCTGCCTGAACTGCAAGAACCCGCGCTGCGTGACCGGCTGTCCGGTAGGCGTGCACATACCCGAGTTCATAGCGCGCGTAAAGCAGGGCGACTACGAGGGCGCGTATCAGGCGATACGGCTGACCAACAGCCTGCCGGCGGTGTGCGGGCGCGTGTGCCCGCAGGAGAGCCAGTGCGAGAGCAAGTGCGTGCTGGGCATAAAGGGCCAGAGCGTGGCGATAGGCCGGCTGGAGCGGTTCGTGGCCGACCGGCACATGGCGGGCGAGCACGCGGTCGAGTGCCCGCCGTCCAACGGCGTGCGCGTGGCGGTCGTGGGCGCAGGCCCGTCGGGGCTGACCTGCGCGGGCGACCTGCGGCGGCTGGGCTATGACGTGACGGTGTTCGAGGCGTTGCACGCGCCGGGCGGCGTGCTGATATACGGCATACCCGAGTTCAGGCTGCCCAAGGACCTGGTGCGGCGCGAGGTCGAGACGCTGGAGCGCATGGGCGTGGACATACGCCTCAACCAGGTGATCGGCCGCACGCACACGATCGACGAGCTGTTCGAGGCCGGCTATCGCGCGGTGTTCGTGGGCTCGGGCGCGGGCCTGCCCAACTTCATGCGCGTGCCCGGCGAGGACCTGAACGGCGTGTACTCGGCCAACGAGTACCTGACGCGCATAAACCTGATGAAGGCGTATAAGCCCGGCGCGCACACCCCGATAATGCACGCCAAGCGCGCTGCGATAATCGGCGGCGGCAACGTGGCGATGGACGCGGCGCGGTGCGCGCTGCGCATGGGCGCGCACAGCTGCATAGTGTACCGGCGCGGCTTTGACGAGATGCCCGCGCGCCGAGAGGAGATACACCACGCGCAGGAGGAAGGCGTGGAGTTCATGAACCTGGTCGCGCCGCTGGAGGTGCTGGGCGACGAGAAGGGCTGGGTCAGGGGGCTCAAGGCGATACGCTGCGAGCTGGGCGAGCCGGACGCGTCGGGCCGCCGGCGGCCGGTCGAGCTGCCGGGCACCGAGTTCGTGCTGGACGTGGACATGGTGATAGTCGCGATAGGCACCAGCCCCAACCCGCTGATAGCCTCCACGACGCCGGGCCTGGAGACCAACCGCAAGGGCTGCCTGGTCGTGCGCGAGGACTCGCTGCACACCAGCCGCGAGGCGGTCTGGGCGGGCGGCGACGCGGTGACCGGCGCGGCCACGGTGATACTCGCCATGGGCGCGGGCAAGCAGGCCGCGCGCGAGATCGACGAGTACCTCAGGGGCAATCGAACCGAATAGGCGCATTGTGCGAGCGCGGCGGTGAGCCGCGGGCCCGCTGGCAGACGCAGACGCGCGCGCCGGCGGGCCTTTGCGCGCGCTCCCGGCCCGGGCTGGTGCTGTGCGAAGGCGGTCGTGCTGCGCGCCGCCTGTGCGCGACGTCGATATGTGGAGCAAGTGGCGCGCCTGGCAGCGCAGGGCAGCGATGCGCGGTGGCCTGTGCTAATCGATTGATGCAGGGGCAGGATAACGCTGGGCGCAAGGCGGCGGCATGACGTCGGCACAGCGCGGGGCGCAACTGCGCATTGTTGCAGCGCAAATGGCCATGCCGGGCGGTCGATATCCGAACGATGCAAGGCGACGGCATGACGTCGGCACAGCGCGGGGCGCAACTGCGCATTGTTGCGGCGCAAATGGCCATGCTGGGCGGTCGATATCCGAACGACGTAAGGCGGCATGACGTCGGCACAGCGCGGGGTGCAACTGCGCATTGTTGCGGCGCAAATGGCCATCCCGGGCGGTCGATATCCGAACGATGCAAGGCGGCGGCGCATGCGTTTCTCCGGTGTGCGGCACATGTATCGCGCGCGGGCGCATCGCCGCACGCGGCGCGGGCAAAATATTAATGCGGGTTTATCGCCAGTATGCTTGTCAACGGCGGTAAAACAGAATATGCTGTTAGCGCTGACGGCGCAGGCCGCGGCTTAAAATGTCATGGAGGGCGGGCAGGGGCCCGCGTCAGGATATGGCTTTGTTTGTAGATATTGTGACGATAAGGGTCAAGGCGGGCGACGGCGGCAATGGCTGCGTGTCGTTCCACCGCGAGAAGTACGTGCAGCAGGGCGGGCCGGACGGCGGCGACGGCGGGCGCGGCGGCGACATAGTGTTCATGGCGTCCGAGCGCATGCACACGCTGCTGGACTTTCGCTACAAGCGCTCGTACGCCGCGCCCAACGGCGAGCCGGGCAAGAACCGGCGCTCCTCGGGCCGCAGCGGCGAGAGCCTGGTCATCGAGGTGCCGCCGGGAACGCTGGTGCGCGACAAGGAGACCGGGCGCATACTGCTGGACCTGTACACGCCCGGCGAGCAAAAGACGCTGCTGCGCGGCGGCAACGGGGGCTTCGGCAACATGCACTTCGCCACGCCCACGCGCCAGGCGCCCAACTTCGCCAAGCCCGGCGTAAAGTGCCAGCCGCTTGAGGTCATGCTGGAGCTCAAGTCGATAGCCGACGTGGGGCTGGTGGGCTTCCCGAACGTGGGCAAGTCGACGCTGCTGTCGGTGGTCACGGCGGCGCGGCCCAAGATAGCCAACTACCACTTCACCACGCTCACGCCCAACCTGGGCATAGCCAGCCAGGATGGCGAGAGCTTCGTCATGGCCGACATACCGGGCCTGGTCGAGGGCGCGAGCCAGGGCGTGGGCCTGGGATACGACTTTTTGCGCCACGTCGAGCGCACGCGCATGCTGCTGCACGTGATAGACGCCTCGGGCAGCGAGGGCCGCGACCCGGTGGCCGACTTCGACGCGATAATGCGCGAGCTCGAGCAGTACGGCGACCTGGCGAGCCGGCCGATGATAGTGGCCGCCAACAAGACCGACCTGCCCGGCGCGCAGGAGCAGATAGACCGGCTGCGCGCGCACGTCGCGGAGCGGGGCATCGAGGTCTACCCGATCTCCGCGGCCACCGGCGAGGGCGTAAAGCCGCTGATGCGCGCGACGCTGGCGCTGATGCGCACGCTGCCCGAGCCCGCGCCGATAGAGCCCGACGAGCTGCCGCTGCCCGAGGTCGAGCGACCGTTCACGGTGGTATACGACGGCGGCATATACGAGGTCGTGGGCCCCTCGATGCAGCACCTGATAGACTCGGTGAACTTCTCGGACGAGGAGTCGCTCAACTGGTTCCACCGCACGCTCCGGCGCTGGGGCGTCATAGACGAGCTGCGCGCTCAGGGCGCGGGCGAGGGCGACACGGTGCGCGTGGGCGATATGGAATTTGACTTTGTTGAATAAACAGCGTGGGGGAGATATACTATGACGTCAAAGCAGCGCGCGGCGCTCCGGGGCATGGCCAACACCATGCCCACGATACTGCACATAGGCATAAACGGCATAACCAAGGAGGTCTGCCAGCAGGCCTGGGACGCGCTGGAGGCGCGCGAGCTGATAAAGGTCGGGCTGCAGGACGGCGCGCCGATGAGCGTGCGCGAGGCCTGCGCCGAGCTGTGCGAGCGCGTGCATGCCGAGCCGGTGCAGTGCATAGGCAAGCGGTTTGTGATATACCGGCCGGCGCGCAAGCCGGTGATAGACCTGGATGAGATAGTCAAGTGAGCGCGCCGGGCGGCGCGGGCCGTGCGGCGATGGGGCGGCGGGCGGCGGGGCGACCCGCGCGCCCGCCGCGTCGCGCAGCGGCCGGCTCTCACGGCCAGGCGTCGCGCGCGGGGGCCGGGGCTTCGCGGCGCAGATCAGCCGCATGAGCGCGCAGGCCAGCCCCGCCGCGCGGAAGCAGGCCAGCCCCCGTAAACGCGTCGTTCAGCGGTCGGCTCTCACGGCCAGGCGTCGCCGCGCGGGGGCCGGGGCTGTGCGGCGCAGATCAGCCA
>CAWVGT010000102.1:0-4581 GCA_963928645.1 Candidatus Fimadaptatus sp. | reverse complement strand
CGCCTGCACGTCGCTGCTGCAAAACCCATCGAGGAAGCAATGCCCCAAACTCCCTAAAAGCAACTGCCCCCCGTGCCTACGGTTGTCGACTGCGCATTATGGAGACTATATTCTCGTTTCCCACACCGGGCCATTCTCGCATTGCGTACTCCAGCCTTGCTTCTGATATGCGATGCCGCATAAGGCGGCGGGGTTCCACTTGCGATTTGCATCGCCTGTACGTCGCTATTGCAAAATCCATCGAGAGGCAATGCCCCCAAACTCTCTAAAGGCAACTACCCCAGTACCTGCAGTTATCGACTGCGCATTATGGAGGCTGTATTCTTGTTGCCCACACCGGGCCATTCTCGCAGTGCGTTCTCCAGCCTTGCTTTTGATATGCGATGCTGTATAAGACGGCGGGGTTCCACTTGCGATTTTCATCACCTGTACGTCGCTATTGCAAAACCCATCGAGAGGCAATGCCCCAAACTCCCTAAAAGCAACTGCCCCCCCGTGCCTACGGTTGTCGACTGCGCATTATGGAGACTATATTCTCGTTTCCCACACCGGGCCATTCTCGCATTGCGTTCTCCAGCCTTGCTTTTAATATGCGATGCCGCATAAGGCGGCGGGGTTCCACTTGCGATTTTCATCGCCTGTACGTCGCTATTGCAAAACCCATCGAGGAAGCAATGCCCCCAAACTCCCTAAAAGCAACTGCCCCCCGTGCCTGCGGTTGTCGGCTGCGCAGGATGGAGACTATATTCTCGTTTCCCACACCGGGCCATTCTCGCATTGCGTGCTCCAGCCTTGCTTTTGATATGCGATGCCGCATAAGGCGGCGGGGTTCCACTCGCGATTTGCATCGCCTGCACGTCGCCATTGCAACCCTCACCGAGTCAGCAAGCGCGCCATTGAAACAAACAATCCCGGGCCCGCGGCTATCGACCGCGCAGGCCCGGGTTGTTCAGCGCCATGTGTATAAACTTGCTCGCGCCGCGCGCCTAATGGCGCCGCCGCTCACTCAAACCTGCCAAAGTACCGCGCGCCGTTGTTCCAATAGGGCGTGCCCCGCCCATAGAACCGCCAGTCGCAGAAGTCCAGCAGGCACCGCCAGTCCAGATCGCCAAACGCGTGCCCGCCCTCGCGGTAGTACACCGCGTTGTTGTCCGGCGCGCCCAGCAGCTTAAACACCGGCTGCGCCGCGCGCCAGGTCAGGTACGTGCCGTATGGATTGGCCCACGCGTCGTCCAGGCCCTCTATCGTCAGCAGCGCGCGCGGCGCGATCAGCGCCTTGAACGCGTGCAGGTCGAACGGCAGCGTGCGCTCGTTTAGCGGTGCGTACGGCGGCTGGTCGGCGCCATAGCCCGCGAACCCGGGCGTCCACCAGTGCGGGAACACCGCCGCTATCCGCCCCAGCGACTCCTCGCGCCGAGCGTCGCCGTTCTCGCCGTTGCGGTCGCCCAGCACCCGGAAGCAGCCCGCGCCGCCGCAGCCCGAGTTGATCGGCGCGGTCACCGCTATGCGCTCGTCGAACGCGCCCGCCGCCAGTGCCGCCTTGCCGCCGCGCGAGTGGCCCGTCGCCACCAGCCGGCCCGCGTCCACATACGGCTGCTCCTCCAGGTAGTCTATCAGCCGCGAATGCCCCCAGCCCCAGATGCGTATCGCGCCCCAGTCATAGCCCGGATACGCCTGGGCCGCGTCGCAGCGGTGCGTGCGCTCGTCGTGGAACAGCTGCTCCTTGTCGAACAGCGCTATCACGTAGCCCCGCGCGATCGCGTCGCTGGCGCGCGGGCACTCGTAGCCGGTCGTGAACACGTTCCAGGTTATCGCCGGGAACCGCCCCGCCCGGTTGGGCCGGAGTATGTGCGCCAGAAAGCTGTACGCCCCGCCCGGGCCGTAGCTTATGCGCACTATCTCCCTTATCGCCGCGCCGTCCAGCGCCGCGCGCCGCGATATCACCTCGCCCCGCGCGCGCTCGCCCCGCGGCGCATGCCCCAGCATGCACTGCTCTATCAGCGCCCGGTACTCGCCCGCGCGCCTGTGCCAGTCCCCGGGCGCGGTTATAGGCTCGCCCGACGCCCAGCTCAGCAGTGCGTTCAGCCCATCGTACATACCATCTACCTCCCTTGCCGCCATGTCCCCGCGCGCGCTAGCCCCGGCCGCGCCGCCGCGCGCTTGCAAGTCCAAACACCGCGCCGCACGCGCCGCCGACTATGTGGCTCAGCCGCGACACGCCGCCCGCGCCGGCCAGGCCCTGCGCCAGCTCGCCGCCGATGTACAGCGCCGCCACCAGCACCAGCGTCAGCGGTATCTCGCCGCTGCGCGCGCCGCCCACCGAGCTGAGCAGTATCATCATGAACACCACGCCGCTGGCGCCCAGCAGCATCACGTTTTCGTACATCAGGCAGTGCGCCACGCCCGATATCAGCGCCGTGAGCGCCGCGAGCCTGAGCAGCGTCGCGCTGCCGTAGCGCTCCTCCAGCCCCGGGCCCAGCACCAGCATCAGCATGACATTGCCCGCCAGGTGCTCGAACGACGAGTGCCCCAGCACATGCCCGAACGCCCGCACGTATGTCAGCGGGTCGCGCAGGCTGGAGCGGTAGACCCCGAACAGCAGCCGGTTGGCCGTGCCGCCGGTCCGCTCGTTGAGTATCAGCGCCGCCAGCGCCGCCAGCGCGAACGTGATAGTAAACGGCGCGTTGTACCGCAGCCGCACATGTGCCATCCGCCTCACCTCCGCGCCATGCTACTGAGCATTCTACCACATGCCGCCCGGGTTTTCAAGCCCGCCGCCCGGGCCCGGCGCGGCGCGCGCGCAAATACCGGTTGCATCGAAGCGCGCCCGGTGTTACAATCAAACAAAAAGCGCGCCGCGCGTCAAACGCGCCGCGCCAAAGGAGATGGCGGCATGGCATCGCCCAACATAGTGTTTATACTGATGGACGACCTGGGCTGGGTCGACCTGAGCTGCACCGGTTCCACGTTCTACGAGACGCCGCGCATAGACGCGCTCGCGGCCGGCGGCATCGCGTTCAGCCAGGCGTACGCGTCGTGCCCGGTGTGTTCGCCGTCGCGCGGCAGCTACCTGACCGGGCGCTACCCGGCGCGGCTGGGCCTGACCGACTGGATCGACACGACCTACAGCGCGCATCCCCAGCGCGCAAAGCTGGTGGAGGCGCCCTACATACACCACCTGCCGCGCGGCAACTTCACGCTGCCACAGGCGCTCAAGGCCGGGGGCTACCACACCTGGCACGTGGGCAAGTGGCACCTGGGCGGGCACGAGTACTACCCCGAGCGCGTGGGCTACGACGTGAACATAGGCGGCTGCGACTGGGGCCACCCGCATCAGGGCTACTTCGTGCCCTACGGCATAGAGACGCTGCCCGACGGGCCCGAGGGCGAATACCTGACCGACCGGCTGACCGACGAGGCGATAGCGCTGATACGCGGCCGCCAGGACGACGCGCCGTTCTTCCTGAGCCTGTGCCACTACGCCGTGCATACGCCGATACAGGCCAAGCCCGAGGACGTGGCCCGCTTTAAGGCCAAGGCGGCGCGGCTGGGCCTGGACAGGCTCGAGGCCATAGTGCCCGGCGAAAAGCTGCCCACCCACGACTGGAACGTGATGCGCCGCGTGATACAGTCCGACCCGGAGTACGCGGCGATGATATACAACCTGGACTGGAACATAGGCCGGCTGATCGACGCGCTGCGCGACGCGGGCGAGCTGGACAACACGCTCATAATATTCACCTCGGACAACGGCGGCCTGGCCACCGCCGAGGGCAGCCCGACCTGCAACGCCCCCGCCAGCGAGGGCAAGGGCTGGATGTACGAGGGCGGCACGCGCGTGGCGCTGCTGGCGAGCTGGCCGGGCGTGATCGCGCCGGGCAGCCGCTGCGACACCCCGGTCACCACGACCGACTTCTACCCGACGCTGCTGGACGCGGCCGGGCTGCCCCCGCGCCCCGAACAGCACCTGGACGGCGTGAGCATACTGCCGCTGCTGCGCGGCCAGGCGCTGCCCGAGCGCCCGCTGTTCTGGCACTATCCGCACTACGGCAACCAGGGCGGCACGCCGGGCGCGTCGGTGCGGCTGGGCGACTGGAAGCTGATAGAGTTCTTCGAGGACGAGCACTGCGAGCTGTACAACCTTAAGACCGACATAGGCGAGCGCGACGACCTGAGCGCGCGCGAGCCCGAGCGCACGGCGCAGCTGCGCGCGCTGCTGCACGCGTGGCAGGCGGATGTGTGCGCGGTAATGCCCACGCGGGCTTGAAGCGGCGCGGCGGGCCACGCGGCGTTGGCGCGGGCGGCACAGTTTATCTGAGCACGCACTGCACGCGTAGCAGGCGGGCGTCTGCGCGGCAATGCCCACGCGGGCCTGAAGCGGCGCGGGTAAGCCATGCGGCCCCGGCGCGGGCGGTGTAGATTATCTGAGCGCGCATTGCACGCGTGGCAGGCAGATGTGTGCGCGGTAATGCCCACGCGAGCCTGAGGCAGCGCGGGCGAGCCACGCAGCGCCAGCGCGGGCGAGGCAAATCATCTGAGCGCGCACTACACGCGTAGCAGGCGGATGTGTGCGCGGTAATG
>CAWVGT010000101.1:0-7717 GCA_963928645.1 Candidatus Fimadaptatus sp. | reverse complement strand
CTCGGCGGCTATGAAGCGCTCGGGCTGGTCGGTGTACATGTCGTCGGGGAAGTAGCGCGGGCCCTCGGGCAGCGCGTTGACCAGCAGGCCCAGCAGCGTGGCCATGCCCTCGCCGGTGCGGGCCGACACCGGCACGACCTCGTCAAAGCCCAGCTCGCAGACCTGGGCGATGTCGCCCAGCAGCTTGTCGCGGCTGAGCAGGTCTATCTTGTTGATGGCGAGTATCTTGTAGCCCTTGTGCTGGCCCCACTCGCGCATCAGGCTCAGGTCGGAGGGGCCGATGTACTGGCCGTCGACGACGCACAGCAGCGCGTCGGTGCCTATCATGGCCTGTTCGGCGGTCTTCATCATGTACTCGCCGAGCTTGGTGCGGGGGCGGTGTATGCCGGGCGTGTCCACGAACACCAGCTGCCAGTCGGGCCGGCTGACCACGCCCATTATGCGGTTGCGCGTGGTCTGGGGCCGGTCGGAGACTATGGCGACCTTTTCGCCCACGAACGCGTTCATTATGCTGCTCTTGCCCACGTTCGGGCGGCCCATTATCGCCACGAAGCCCGAGCGGAACGGCTTTACTTCTGCCATATGACTGTCCTTTCGATTCTTGTATATGCGCTCTGCGCCTGGCCGGCGGGCGAACGGAGTGCGGCCTGGCCGGCGGGGCGCGGTTGGATCCGATTTGTGTGCGCGGGCCGACTGATGCCGGGGCGGGAGCCGAGCGGCGCGGGCGGTGTGCCCGACCGCGCAGCCTGTCCTGCCGCGAGGCCCGCGGCTTGTGCGCTCAGGTTGAGCGATGCGGGAATGCTCACTGCTGCGCCTGTTCTGGCATGCGCTTGCGTATGTGCACTGTGCGGGTTGCCGGCGCGGGAGGTATGCGGCGCGGGTCAAATAACCTGCCGAACACAGCACGTACTGCCGCGAGGCGTGCAGGTTGTGAGCACGGATAGAGCGGTGCGTGGCCGAGCGGAGCGGGCCGATAGCCTGCCGAACTCAGCCCGTACTGCTGCTAGGCATATGCTAGCGCACCCGGATTGAGCGACGCGCAGGTCAAGTGGCGCGGGTCAAATAGCCCGCCGAACACAGCCAGTATTGCCGCGAGGCGTGCAGCTTGTGAGCACGGATAGAGCGGCGCGGGCCGAATAGCCCGCTGAACACAGCCCGTACTGCTGCTAGGCATATGCTAGCGCGCCCGGATTGAGCGACGCGCAGGTCAAGCGGCGCGGGCCGAATAGCCCGCTGAACACAGCCTTTACTGCCGCGAGGCGTGCGGTTTGCGCGCCAGATTGAGCGGCGCATAACCCGAGCGGCGCGGGCCGAATAGCCTGCCGAACACAGCCCGTACTGCCGCGAGGCGTGCGGGTTGTGAGCACGGATAGAGCGGTGCGGGCCGAATAGCCCGCTGAACACAGCCCATACTGCCGCGAGGCGTGCGGCTTGCGCGCCAGATTGAGCGGCGCATAACCCGAGCGGCGCGGGCCGAATAGCCTGCCGAACACAGCCTGTATTGCCGCGAGGCGTGCAGCTTGTGAGCACGGATAGAGCGGCGCGGGCCGAATAGCCTGCTGAACACAGCCCGTACTGCTGCTAGGCATATGCTAGCGCGCCCGGATTGAGCGACGCGCAGGTCAAGCGGCGCGGATCAAATAGCTCGCCGAACACAGCCCGTACTGCCGCGAGGCGTACAGCTTGCGCGCTCAGACTGAGCGGCGCATGAGCCGAGCGGCGCGGGCCGAATAACCACGGAGTCGCTACGTGTGCAGCTAGCGCGCCCGGATTGAGCGACGCGCAGGTCAAGTGGCGCGGGTCAAATAGCCCGCCGAACACAGCCCGTCCTGCCGCAAAGCCCGCGGCCTACACTTCATAGCTGCGCGACGCTCACAGGCTGTCCGGCCCGAAGCTCAGCGGCAGCAGCTCGCCCAGGCCCGCGCGCCGGACGTCGCCCTGGCCGTCCTCGACCAGCACCTCGATATCGGGCGCGAACTCGCGCAGCACCTGCCGGCACGCGCCGCACGGCCAGGGCATCGAGCCCTCCGAGCAGATCGCGATGCGCACAAAGTCGCGCGCGCCCGCGGCCACTGCGGCCATGACCGCGCCGCGCTCCGCGCACAGCGTCAGCCCGAACGACGCGTTTTCGACGTTGCAGCCGGCGTAGCGCGCGCCGTCGCGCGCCTCTATGCACGCGCCCACGCGGTAGCGCGAGTAGGGCGCATAGGCGTTTTTGAGCGCGGCGCGGGCCATGCCCAGCAGTTCGCGCTCGCTGGAGGTAAGCTGTCTGTCCATATCGTCCTCGCTTGTTTCCGCCCGCGTCGCGCCCAGGCGCGTCCAGCGCGGCGGGTCGCATGCGGCCCCGGGGACTGTCCTCCGGGGCGTTTGTAACGTGAATCGCCGGTGCAGGTTCATATGTGGAGCGGCGTTTGTCGCTCAGACCACTGCTCGCGCCGTCTGTCTGAGTGTCAGGCCGCGCTCCACCCGCAGCGCTTAGCCGCTTCTATGCCGCCTGCAACAACAGGAGCACATGCCGCGCTCAAACCCCACGGCGCGGGACGGCCTGTCCAACGTGCCTGCGCCGCGCCGCCGTAAACATGAGCAGGCTCTGCCCGCAGTACGTGAACCGCCTGCCCGACGTGTCAGGCCGCGCTCCACCCGCAGCGTTTAGCCGCTTCTATGCCGCCTGCAACAACAGGAGCACATGCCGCGCTCAAACCCCCGGCGCGGGACGGCCTGTCCAGCGTGCCTGCGCCGCGCCGCCGTAAACATAACCCATACGCGGTCGCACAGCCTGCCGCGCGGCGTTCCCCGGGCGTCACTCGCGGCTCAGGTCGATCCGGGCCATCGCGGCCTCCTCCCTCTGGCGCATCACCGCGCGGTCTGACTCGACCATGTGGTCGTAGCCCATCAGGTGGAACAGCGCGTGCGCGGTCAGATAGCCTATCTCGCGCGGCTCGCCGTGGCCGTACTCGGCGGCCTGGGCGCGGGCGCGCTCGAGCGATATCACTATGTCGCCCAGGAACATGCCGCCCTGCTCGGGGTCGTACTCGCGCCGGAGCAGCCTGAGATTGTCGCGCGCGGTGCCGCGGCGGTAGTTGACGCTGGGAAAGCTCAGCACGTCGGTGGGCCGGTCGACGCCGCGCTGCTCGCGGTTGACCGCGCGTATGCCGGCGTCGTCGGTCAGGCGCAGGTACGCGCCGCAGTTGTCGGGCAGGCCCTCGACCTCAAGGCACGCCCGCATCACGCGCTCAAGCAGCGCGCTCAGCTCGGGCGCGACCGGCGCGTCGCTATCTATTGTAAGTTTCACTTTGCCGCCTCCTGTGCGCCGTCGGGCTGCGGGGCGCCCTCTATCGGCCCGGCCGACGGCGCGGGTATGTCGACCGTGCCGCGGTTGGGTATCTCTATCTTGGGATAGGCTATGCGCTGGTGGAACACGCCCGAGAGCACCTGCTCGAACACCCGGCAGATCGTGTCCACATTGCGGAACGTCAGCGGGCACTCGTCGAGCTGGCGGTCGTCGGTCTTGCCCTTGACCAGCGAGCGTATCAGCTCGTCTATGCGCTCGGGGGTGGGGTTGGGCAGCGCGCGCGCCGCGGCCTCGACGGTGTCGGCCAGCATGACTATCGCGGCCTCGCGGGTCTGGGGCTTGGGGCCCTCGTAGCGGAAGTCGGCGATGTCGACCGGCGCCTCGGGCGACTGCTTCATGGCCTTGTTGTAGAAGTACGCCACCGGCGTATCGCCGTGGTGCTGCGCGATTATGTCCAGCACCGGCTGGGGCATGCGGTACTTCTGGGCCATCATCACGCCGTCGCGCGGGTGCGCGGTCAGTATCGCGGTGCTTATGCGCGGGTCGGTGCGGTCGTGGGGGTTGTCGCCCATCTGGTTCTCCTTGAAGTAGAGCGGGCGCTTGAGCTTGCCCACGTCGTGGTAGTACGCGCCCACGCGCGCCAGCATGCTGTTGGCGCCTATCGCGTCGGCGGCGGCCTCGGCCAGGTTGGCCACGATTATCGAGTGGTGGTAGGTGCCGGGCGCCTCCAGCAGCAGGCGCCTGAGCAGCGGCTGCTGCGGGTTGGACAGCTCCATCAGCTTGGAGGGCGTCATCAGCTTGAATATGACCTCCAGCAGCGGCTGCAGCCCCAGGCCCAGCACCGAGGTGATTATGCCGCCGGCCACCGCCAGCGTCGCGCGGCTGGCCACCGAGCTCACGTCGGTGGTGTTGATAAAGCCCATCGCGATCATCGACACCATCGCGGCTATGCCCGACACCAGCCCGGCGCTGAGCACGCTCAGGCGGTTGGTGCGGCGGCGTATCACGTATATGCACAGCGTGCCGCTGGTGAACGTGGACACCATTACGTTTATTATCGGATAGCTGGTCATGTCGCTCTGCGTGCCGCCCGACATCAGCCCCAGCAGCACCGACATCGCGGTGTTGACTATCATCGCCAGCCGGGGCTTGAGCAGCAGCGTTATCATCAGCGCGCACAGCGCCAGCGGCATCATGTACACGTTTATCTGGCGCACTATCAGCGCTATCGCCAGCGCCGCGACCATGATTATGCACAGCAGCAGCAGGCTGATGAAGTCGCGCAGCATGGCGGTCTCAAAGCAGAACATGTACAGCGCGATCATGCACAGCAGCACTATCAGCAGTATCGCCAGGCCCAGATACATCAGCATGTCGATCGAGTCGTTGGCCAGCAGGCCCAGGCTCTGCAGCATCGCCAGCCGGGGCTGGGTCACGACCTCGCCGGCGACGACTATGTTCTGGCCCTTTTTGTATACTACCGGCTCCACGGCGTCGCGGGCGGCCTGGCGATTGGCCTCGGTGCCCTCCTCGTCGATCAGCATGTTGGGCTCCAGGTAGGGCTCGACCGCGGCGCGGGCGAGCGCGGCCTGGGTCTGGCTCACGTCGTACATGCGCTCCAGCGACTCCTGCATGCTGTCCAGCGCCTGCTTCTCGTTGCCCTGCTGTATGCGGCCGTCGTACGCGGCGGTCAGCAGCCGTATCGTGTAGGAGCGCAGCGAGTTGAGCTCGTCCTGGGTCATGCGGCCCAGCGCGGCGAGCTGCTCGTCGGTCAGCTCGATCGGGCTGAGCGTGCTGCGGGCGTCGCTGAGCAGCTCCTCGTCGGCCAGCGCCTGGGCGATCTGCGCCTCGGTGGGCGTGCCGCCGTCGGCGCTGAGCAGGCTGAGCGCCTGTTCGAACATCGCGCGCACGTTTTCTACGCGCGTAAACGCGTCGCCTATAGCGCTGAGCACGCGCTCGCTGGCCTCGTCGTCGGCAACGTAGCTTATCGCGGCGGACTGCTCGGCGGCGCGTATGTGGGAGTTGGTGGTTATCTCGTCCACCACGTCCTTGGTGGCGGTTATAGTGCGCGGGGCGATGTCGCCCACCTCCAGGCTCAGCCTTTCGGGCGTAACCGCGATTACCATTATCGCCATCATGCACACGAACGTGCCGGCCAGCAGCATCAGCAGCCTGAGCGCGTCGCGCCGGGGCAGCTTTTCGCGCTTGGCGAACAGCGGCCGCGCCGCCGCGCCGGTCTTAGCCTTGCGTGCCATGCGTATCACCTCCGCTTTTCGAATCGCTCATAGGCGCGCACTATGGCCTGCACCAGCTCGTGGCGCACCACGTCGCGGTGGGTCAGGTGGGTTATGCCTATGCCCTCGACGTTTTTGAGCACCTCCAGCGCCTCGACCAGGCCGGAGCGCCGGCCGGCGGGCAGGTCGATCTGGGTGATGTCGCCGGTCACGATCACGCGCGAGCCCATGCCCATGCGGGTCAGGAACATCTTCATCTGCTCGCTGGTGGTGTTCTGGGCCTCGTCGAGTATTATGAACGCGTCGTTGAGCGTGCGGCCGCGCATGTAGGCCAGCGGCGCGACCTCTATCGTGCCGCGCTCGACCAGGCGCGCGTACGCCTCCACGCCCATCATGTCGTGCAGCGCGTCGTAGAGCGGGCGCAGGTAGGGGTCGACCTTCTGCGCCAGGTCGCCGGGCAGAAAGCCCAGCTTCTCGCCGGCCTCGACGGCGGGCCGGGTCAGTATTATGCGCTCGATCTCCTTGTTCTTGAGCGCGACCACGGCCATGGCGATCGCGAGGTAGGTCTTGCCGGTGCCGGCCGGGCCCACCGCGAACGTCATCAGGTTGTCCTTTATCGACTGCACGTACTGGCGCTGGCCCAGCGTCTTGCACTTTACCTGCTTGCCGCGATAGGTTATCGCTATCACGTCGCGCATTATCTCCTCGATGCGGTCGATATTGCCCTCGTTGGCCAGCGCGACCGCGTAGCGTATGCGGCTGCGGTCGATCGGCTCGCCGCGCGAGAGCATGCCCAGGAGCTTGTTGACCACGCTTATCGCCGTTTCGACCGCGGCCTCCTCTCCGCTCACCGTCAGCTCCGCGCCGCGCGCGCTCAGGCTCACGCCGAGCTCCTGCTCGAGTATCGCCACGTTTTGATCCAGATTGCCGAACAATGAAACGAACTGCTCCATCGATTCGACCTCAATTTGCCTTTGGCATTCGGACACCGCAAATCCTCCTTGAAGGCGGCGCGCCCGACGCGCGCGTCAGCCGCCGCACTGTATCGTCTCTTCAACCTCTATAACGTATCGGGCCTGTATTGTATTCCCTTCTATAATACTATACTCTGCCCATTTGTCAATGACAGTTGCGTTATCGGGGCATTTCTTTAACGCGTTTTGGCGCGCCTGCTCGAGCGCGACGGCCTGGGCCTCGTCCAGCGGGCGCTCAAGCTGGCGCTCGGTCAGCTCAAAGAAGCGCTCGGTCACGACGCCCAGCGGCACGAACATGCCGCCTATCGGCTGCCAGCTCAGCTCGCGGTCGCACACGGCGAACGCGCGCGCGGGCTCGATCACCCACTCCAGCCCGAACAGCCGGAGCGCGCGGCGGGTGGCGACTTCGCCGGTGCGGCTCAGCTCGGTCTCGCTGAGCGCGCATTCGCCCAGGCCCTCGTACCAGACGCGGCCGGTGACTATGCCCACGGCGCGCACGGGCGCGGTCTCCTCGAGCGAGACCTGCTCCTGGCCGGCGATCAGCAGGTCGCCGGCGCGCACGGTGTCGCCGCGCCTGACCGCGGCGCTGCCCGAGAGCACCTGCACGCGCTCGACCACGGCGTCGCAGCGCGCGTACAGGCTGCCGGGCGGGTCGAGCGACAGCGTGTCGGGGGCCGACTGGGCCTGCTGCGCCGTGAGCGTGAGCGTGACGCCGCGCACGCGCGCCTGGCAGAACTTGACCTGGGGCACGCCGGCGGCCAGCGCGTCCTCCAGCGCGCGCAGGTCGAGCGCCGACTTGGCCGCGCCGGGCCGCACGCCCAGCTCGTCAAGCGCCTGGCCCAGCGCGGCGCTCAGCTCCGCGGGCGCGTCCACGCGCACCAGCCACACGCGCGTGGACAAAAATCCGATCAGCAGCGCGCACAGCGCCGCGCAGACCGGCAGCGCGACCCGGCGGCGCAGCCGCTTCAGCGCGCAGGTCAGGCCCAGCGGCCGGCGCTCCAGCACCTCTATATTGAGTTCGACGCACAGCGCGTCAAATACCTTCAAATCGCGGGGCCTAATTTGCATCGCGACTGTGCGCAGCCCCTCGCGGCGCACGTCGCGCGGGTATACGCCGCGCCTTTCGAGCCGCGCGAGCAGCTTTTCAAGGCCGCGGCCGCGCGCGCGCACGCGATAGCCGTCGGGCGCGGGCAGGGGTTGTCCGGCTTCGGGCGGGG
>CAWVGT010000100.1:0-22685 GCA_963928645.1 Candidatus Fimadaptatus sp. | reverse complement strand
TGACTTTTTTGTATAACTTTTTGTTGCCCACCCGCATAGCGGGTGGTTGCCTGTTTCGCTTCGCTCAACTGCCTAAAGGCATTAATGGATTGAGGCGCGGCACAGGCCGCGCCTCAGACCACTGACTAACCCGGGCGGTTGGACAGCTGGCTTTACTCCCAACAATTGTTTGCAGCATCATACCGGCGATTATGCAAAACCAATCTAGCTCGAGCGGTGCTGTACATTATTTTTGCATATTTTATCTGCTAATATTGCACATTTGGCCAAGTAGACCGGAGGCAGCATACTTTGTAAATAGATTGAGGCGCGACACAGGCCGCGCCTGCAAGTATTGCTTAACCGCCCGCAGCGCATTATTGCGCCGCAAGCTTGGTAAACATATCCCTGAATATAGGATTGCGATGTAGGTAATAGACCACGCTTACGGGATGCCTGCGCGCATCGCGGCTCCAGGTGAGCTGATCCGACAGCAGCGGGCTGGGCTCTATCGTGGCGGGCGCCCACAGCGGATTTATCAGAAGGCCGATCGTGGACACGTCCCATATCTCCTTGGCCCAGGCAAAGTGGTCGCGCCTGTAGCCGGCGAATATGTCGATGAGCGTGTCGCACAGCTCGTTGCGCCCGCCAATGCACTCGCGCAGCTCGGGCACGGTCGTAAGCATGTGCGACGCCACGCCCTGACACGGCACCAGCGTCAGCGGCACGCCGCTGTCCAGCACCGTGCGCACCGCCGGCACGTCCTGCATCAGGTTGAACTCGGCCGCGCTGGGATGCGTGAGCGGCTGGCCGCCCAGCCAGACCACCGCCAGCTTGCGCGCCAGCCGCGGCTCCATTATCAGCGCGCTGGCCACGTTGGTTATCGCGCCTATCGCCACCACGTAGAGCGGGTCGTCGTCAGGGCGCGCCATGCCGCGCTCCACCAGATCGCGCGCTGCGGGGCTGTCCTGGGGCGTGTCCATATCCGCCAGGTAGCCGCGCGAGCCCTTGAGCGCAAAGCCCTCCGGCTCGCGATGCAGCTTGCCCAGCAGGCGCACTATCTCGTCGTAACTGCGCTCCATGCCCTGCTCCGGGCCCTCGGAGCGATCGTTGAAGAACGGCGCGGCGTATACCGCCTGCACGTTCAGCCGCTCGGGCGAGCACAGGCTGTAGCACAGCGCGAACTGGTCATCCACCTCGTTGTACGTGTCGGTATCCAGCACCATGTCCAGCACGCGTTCGCCCGCACGGGGTATGCTCAGCCGGCGCAGTATCTCGGAGTTGTCCAGCGGTTGCCATTTCATAGCGAAAACCTCCCTCTTGGCGTCGGGCGCACCCGCGCCCACATCAGCTCTGCTTCAGCGCGGCCTCGACCTCGCTCAGGCCTGGCATGGCCTGCTGCGCTCCCGGGCGCGCTACCGTGATCGCCGACGCCGCCATTGCAAAGCGTATGGCGGCATCCATGTCATAGCCCCGCGACAGCCGCGCCGCCAGCGCGCCCAGGAAGCAGTCGCCCGCGCCGGTCGTGTCCACGGCGCGCACCCGGTTGCACGGATAGAACCTGGCCTGGGCGCGCGTTGCGCTCCACACGCCGTGGCTGCCCATCGTCATTACGACCCGCTTTACGCCCGTGCGCGCGCAATACGCGCTCAGCGCGGCCGCGTCGGGCTCCACGCCCAGCAGTTGCGCGGCCTCGTGCTCGTTGGGCACCAGCACGTCCACCGCCGCCAGCACGTCCGCCGGTATGTCGGCGACCGGCGACGGATTGAGCAGCACGGCGACGCCCGATGCCGCGCACAGCTGCACCGCGTGCCAGATCGCCTCCAGCGGCACCTCCAGCTGCATCACGCACGCCTTTGCGCCGGCTATCAGCTGCGCATGCGCGTCTATCAGCGCCTCGTCAACGCAGGCGTTAGCGCCGGGGTATATCACTATGCTGTTCTCGCCCGAATCGGCGACGCATATGAACGCGCTGCCGGTCGGCTCGGCCAGCTCGCTCAGCGCGCTCAGCTCGACGCCCGCGCCCGCGAGCGACGCCTTGAGCGCTGCGCCGGCCGCATCGCGCCCCACCGCGCCTATGAACGCCGCATCGCCGCCCAGCTTGCCGGCTGCAACCGCCTGGTTGGCGCCCTTGCCGCCGGCGTTTTGCATCACGCCCTTTGAGCGCACGGTCTCGCCGGGCGCGGGTATGCGCTCGACCGTATATACCGTGTCGTAGTTGGCGGAGCCTATTACCACAATGTCTGCCACAGTATACCACCTTTCCCTGCAGCCGGCGTGCGCCGCGCTGCGGCTTTCACTTCAGTTAAGATAATGCTTTTCGGTTAACATGTCAAGTGGTTTTGCGATTTTGGACACGTCGAAGGATTGTCCGGAGCGTAAGCTGGCAGGGCATGGATGCGCACGCCGCTTTCCCGCCGTTCACTTTGAATGCAGGGCATCTGCGCGCAGCGGGCGCATATCCATGTATTGTGGGAGTTAACGCGCCGCGCCCTGCGATTGCCGCCGCGCCGCGCACAGCCTGATGCGTCTCTTATTCGAAATCCCCCGCGCGGTGTTGGCAAAACCGGCTCCAGGGTGTATAATGGAGAAAACCAAAGATGGCGGGGGTATCGCTTATGCCGAGATTGCCGGATGAACGCGAAATGCTCGAGTTCGTGCGCACGACACTGCGTGAGACCCAGCTGCACGAACCGCCGAATGCCAACCGCTTTTTCTTCAGGGACAGGTTTTACCACACGCTGCGCGTGGTCGGTTGGGTCAAGCGCCTGTGCGCGCACGAGCGCTGCGACGAGCGCCTGACCACGCTGGCCGCCATATTCCACGACTCCGGGTACGACCAGCGCTTCCGCGACGAGCACCCGGCGATGGGCGCGCGCATCTGCCGCAGCTACATGCTGTCGCACGGCTTTACGGCTGCGGACACCGCGATAGTCTGCGAGCTGGTGCGCCAGCACTCGCACAAGAAGCGCCCCGCCGAGGGGCTGTCGATGGAGCTCAGGGTGCTGATGGACGCCGACCTGCTCGACGAGCTCGGCGTCACGATAGTGCTGTGGGACGCCATGGACGAGGGCACGCGCCAGCAGGGCGGTTACTACTCGGTGCTGGAGCGCGTGCGGTTTGCCTACAACAAGCTGAGGCTGCTGCTGCCCACGCTCAAGACGCGCACCGGCTATGCCGAGTACGCGCGCGGGCTGGAGGTGCTGCGCACCACGATCGAGCGGCTCGAATACGAACTGCAGACCGACTACGTGAGCCCGTTCATGCGGGATGAGTTTGGCGACGAGTATATGGCGCGCATGTAGAGGATTCGGAGGCGGGCTTAGTTGACGTATTGGGTATGCGCCGCGGTGTGCGCCGTGGCGGGGGCGCTGTGGGGCTGCGAGCTGGACGGCTGGCGCGGCGGCGCGCTGGGGCTGCTGGGCGCGATACTGTTGGCGGCGTGCGTGGAGCTGGGCATACGCGTATGGCGCGAGCGGAGGGCGCGCGACGGTATGCAGCCGGGCGCCCTGGCCATTTCAGGCCCGGGCGGACGTCGCCTTGCGCGCGGTTTGGGGCGCGGCGGACGGCTGCGGCGCTCGATGCGCGCCGGCGCGTTTGCGGGACTGCCCGCGCGCGACATACGCGGTTTCTGGTGTTATCGCACGCGCGAGCAGACGCTCATGTTCGTAAAGCTGCGCAGGGGCCGGCTTTACTGCCTGCACATGCGCCGCGCGGGCACGGGCGAGGGCGCGCGCTGGGTTGTGCAGCGCGTCGAAGGCGAGGAGTACGGCGCAATCAGCCCGAACTCGCTGCGCCTGGCGCGCGGCAAGTGAGCCGCGCATCACATTTAAAGGGGAATGCCAATGCAGGACGCCGGTATACGCATCAACAAGTACCTGTCCGACAGCGGCGCCTGCTCGCGCAGACAGGCGGATCGGCTGATCGAACAGGGGCGCGTCGCGGTGGGCGGTCAGCGGGCGGAGCTGGGCACGCGCGTGCTGCCCGGACAGCAGGTCACGCTCGACGGGCGCGTGCTGCGCAGCTACAATCCGCATCGCTACATAGCGCTCAACAAGCCCGTGGGCATCGTCTGCACCACCGACCCGCGCGAGCCCGACAACATAGTCGACTTTGTGGGCGGCGCCGAGCGGCTCTACCCGATCGGCAGGCTGGACAAGGACTCGTCGGGGCTGATACTGCTAACCAACGACGGGGACATAGTAAACAAGATACTGCGCGCGGGCAACAACCACGAAAAGGAGTACTTCGTCACGCTCGAACGGCGCTGCTCGGACGCGTTTTTGCGCGACATGGCGGCGGGCGTGCCGATACTGGGCCAGGTGACGCGCCCCTGCCGCGTGTATCGCGAGGGCCCGGACGCGTTCAGGATAGTGCTCACACAGGGACTCAACCGCCAGATACGCCGCATGTGCCAGCAGCTGGGCCACAGCGTGCGCACGCTCACCCGGCTGCGCATTATGAACATACGCCTGGGCGCGCTGCCGGTCGGACAGCACCGCGACCTGACGCCCGAAGAGTTGGCTCAGCTCAAGCGCCTGCTGCGCGATTCGACCAATTCGCCCGGCGCGCCGGGATGCTGACGCGCCCGCGCGGTCAAGCCTGATAACATTGATGGAGGTCATATTGATATGAAAGACGTATACTTTCCCGAGGTATCTTCGCTCGCGATGGACTGCCTGAGCCACGGCAGAGCGCTGCTCACCGTGGGCGGCGACGCGCCCAACACCATGACGATCGGCTGGGGCTCCATTGGCTACTTCTGGGGCAAGCCGGTGCTCATGGTCGTGGTGCGGCCGCAGCGCCACACCTATCCCAAGCTGCTGGCGCAAAAGCAGTTCACCGTATCCATGGCGGTCGACGACTCGCACAAGGAGCTGTTCGCGTTCGCAGGCAGCAACTCGGGCGCAAACGTGAACAAGTTTGACGGCCACGGGCTGACCGCGGTGCCCGCCCGGCAGGTCGATGCGCCGATAGTCGCCGAGTGCGAACTGCACTTTGAGTGCCGCACGCTGCTTGAGCAGGACATGACGCCCGACGCCATGGACGCCGACGTGATAAAGCGCGCCTATCCGGGCGGCGACTATCACCGCATGGTGTTCGGCGAGATCGTCGCGTGTTATCGCACCGACAAGTGAGGGCTGACCGGGCGTACAGTTAAGCCTGATTTAGCGCATTCCGTGCACCGACCTGCATCCAGGTTGGTTCGGGGTGCGCTTTAGCTTTGCCTGGTTCTCAATGCGCGATCTGTTGCGTTTGTACGTACGCCATGTACATTGACCTGCGCCTGAGCTTATACAAAGCGCGTTTGCGCTCAACTCAAGCGCAATGCGATTCTGCGATACGCGCACTGCATGAGCTGACCACGCTGGCGCAGACTTGCCCTGCTATGCCACCCTGTCATTGCCCTCATACAGCGAGCACGCACCGCAGCGCGCGGCATCGCCTGACCGGGCGCTTCGCCTGACCGCTCCGGCCTCATGGCTCCGCCTGCGCGTCCACCGCGCCGCTGAGGCAAAACTCGTTGCGCCGATATGTCAACAGGCCGTCGCGCTGCATCCTGCCCAGCTCGCTGCTCAGCGCACTGCGATCCACGCCCAGGTAGTCGGCCAGCTGCTGCCGGTCAAACGGCACAACCACGGTATGGCTGCCGGTCTGACGCGCCAGCTCCGAAAAGTACGACAGCAGCCGCCCGCGAATCGTTTTGGACGAGGTGTGCAGTATGCGCCGCGACAGCGCCAGGTTCTTGCGCGCCGATATGTCGAGCAGATTGGCCAGCAGCCGGCCATGGCGCGCACAGGCCCGCGCGCACGGACGACGCAGCTGCGCCGCGCTCATCAGCAGCACCTGAGTGCGCTCGGCGGCGACTGCGCTTATCAGCAGCGGCTCGCCCTCCAGGCACGCATAGGTCTCGCCGAATATCTGGCCCGGCCCCACCCGGCTTAGTATGCTGCGGTTCCCCCATATGTCGTCGTTCTCGATCAGCACGCTGCCAGTCAGTACAAGTCCCAGCTGCGTTATCGTGTCGCCCACGCGGAACACGCTCTCGCCCCGCTCATAGCCGGCGCGCACCGCCCTGAGGCAGTCCAGCGTCGCGGCGATGTCGGCCGCGCTCATGCCCGCAAACAGCGGCGAGGCGGCGCAAATCTCAATATCCATAAATTTCTCCGATCACGTTGTACTTACAACATACATTGCACTATGATTATAGTATGCTTTTAAGCGCAAAGTCAATATGGCGACGCGCAGTCGCCCGCAGGAGGAATTTAATATGAAGCGACGCATAATACAGATAGACGAATCCAAGTGCAACGGCTGTGGCGCGTGCGCGGCGGCATGCCACGAGGGCGCGATAGGCATGGTTGACGGCAAGGCGCGGCTGCTGCGCGACGATTACTGCGACGGGCTCGGCGACTGCCTGCCCGCCTGCCCTACCGACGCGATCAGCTTTGTCGAGCGCGAGGCGGCTCAATACGATGCGCAGGCCGTGCAGGCCAACAAGCTCGCCAGGGCCGCCTCCCAACCGCAGGGCTGTCCCGGCATGCGGGCGCATGCGCTTGCGCGCGACGCTGCGCCCGAAGCGCCGCGCGGAGGCGCCCGTCCGGTCAATCGCCTCGCGCAGTGGCCGGTGCAGATTAAGCTCGCGCCGACGCGCGCGCCTTACTTTGATGGCGCACGCCTGCTGATCGCTGCGGATTGCACCGCGTATGCCTATGCCGCGTTCCATGAGGACTTCATGCGCGGCCATGTCACGCTGGTGGGCTGCCCCAAGCTGGACGGCGTCAACTACGCCGAAAAGCTCACGCGCATAATAAGCGATAACGATATAAAGAGCGTGCGCGTGGTGCGCATGGAGGTGCCGTGCTGCGGTGGGCTCGAGCAGGCGGTTAAGGCCGCGCTGCGCGACAGCGGCAAGTTCATACCCTGGCAGGTGGTCACGCTGTCCACAGATGGGCGCGTGCTGGATGACTGAGTCGCGGCTTTGAACGAGCAGCGAAACTTATTGGTTCCGTCCCGGGTTTGGGTGACTTGTTCCGGGAGGGGTATGTGGGAGATTTGAGCTGAATATATCGCATGGACGCTCAATCTACAGGATTTGGCATATGGCTTTTGCGTCAGCTGCACTGACCGATGCGCCTGCTTTTGCGACATACAATCGGAATCCGATGGTTTTTGCCTTGCCTGCATGATAACATGCCGCGCTGTATACGTGGTTCACGTCAGTATGCTGAGCCGTTTCCGCGCACCTTGCCGGGACGGCTCTTGGGTGAGTTCGGCATGAGCCAAATATCTTGATACGCTGCTTATCAAGCGCCAACCATGCACGAGGCAGTCTATAGTCAATACGCATGCGCGGGGCTGTATATCAGCTCAGTTTCTCCTCATTTGCCGGACACGCCTGAACAGCAAAGGCGCAAGGGTCTTAACACCCTTGCGCCAATTCGATATCACAGGCGAATCTCAATCCCCATCCCGGCCGCCCTCGCCCAGCGGGGGCGTTTCGCCGCGATATTCGGTTATTATTATCTTGGTATTGTCCGGTATGTTGTTGTAGAACCACTCCGCCCAGTCCAGCGGCACGCGTATGCAGCCATGCGACGCCTTGCGCCCAAGCATATCTATCGACTTGGAGTAGTCGCCCCCGATATGCGAGACCGAATGTATGTAGACGCGCCCGTTTAGCTTTATGCCATAATAGGCTATATCCGGATCGGCATCCGAATATATGGTGCGCTTGGTGCCAAATTTGACGAACTCGCCCGCAGGCGTCTCGGTGGTGGTCTTGCCGGTCGAGCAGTACATGTCGGCCTTCAGCTCACCGTACTCAAACAGGTACAGCCGCTGTTGCCGCTTGTCTATTATTATGGAGTACTGGTCGTCGGGCGTGACCTGCTTGAGCATGCTCACGGGCACATAACCGTCTATCGCGCGCCCGCCTGGATAGCGGTACGCGTTTATGTACGCATAATCGCCCTCGATCTCCACTACCTCCACGCCCACCTGGCCGCCGTATATCTTATTGTTGCCCGCGCTGCCGCCCGGTGAGGTCAGCGGGTAATATACCTCGTCCATGTCTATATCCAGCACGTAGAACGGCGAGTACATCTTCTCCAGCACTTCCATGTCCAGCCCGGTTGCTAACGCCAGCGCTCCGTAGCTGTAGCGCGGCGTGGCCTCGTCCAGCTCCTCGGGCGTGCCGAACGTATCGGGCGCGGCTATGGCGGGTATGGCGCCGCCCGATGCGACGCCGCCTGTCGCATCGGCGGGAACTTCGGTCGCGAGCGCCGCGTCGTCCGTCGCCTGATCGCCCGCTTCGGCGGTGGGCTGCGCCGGCTCGGCGGTGGCCTGGGGCTGCGCCGAGGGCTGGACGGGTTCGGCTGTGGGCTGGGGCGCGGCGGACGGCTGGGCGTCCTGCTCGCCCTGCGCAAGGGCGCGGCCGGACTCAAGCTCAGTGAGCGCGGCCGCGCCGCCGTCCATGCCGTCAAGCCACGCCGCCCCGCCCGGTTCGCGCCACGCGAAGCCCACTATCGCCAGCGCCGCCGCGCACAGTCCCATAACGCATGCCAGAATTGCGATCGCAACCGACCTGTTCATCGAGCTTTTAGCCTCCAATAACGCATATTATTCGGTACTCTGATTGACACATTTGTCATTTTATCATATACTGGTTGTGTCTGCAAGCGGAGGCGTATAAAAGCCTCCAATATTAACCCACATTGAACAAGGAGCTGTCGCCAATATGCGCACGCTGTACGTAAGCGACCTGGACGGCACGCTGCTCACCCCCGACAGCCGCCTGTCCCGGCGCACGCTTGACATATTGAACCCGCTCATAGCGCGCGGCCTGCCGTTTACATACGCCACCGCGCGCTCGTTCAACAGCGCGCGCATTGCCACGGCCGGGCTTGAACTGCGCCTGCCGGCAATCGTGTTTAACGGCGCGATGCGCGCGGACGCGTCGACCGGGGCGCTCACGAACATACGCCTGCTGCCCGCGAGCGTGATTAAGGCGATAGCCGAGCGCGTAACGCCGCGCGGCGCGGCCAGCCCGTTCGTATATTCATTCATAGACGGCGCCGAGCGCGTGAGCTATCTGGCGGACAGGCTGTCCGCCGGCATGCGCATGTATATGGCCAGCCGGCCCGGCGACAAGCGGTTTCGCGCGGTCGACGAGTCCGGGCTGTTCGAAGGAAAAGTGTTTTATGTGACATTTGTCGACGAGTGCCCGCGCATACGCCGCATGGCGGAGCTGGCGCGGGCGCTCGACTGCGTTGCGCTGTTCCAGAACTACGCGCACTCGGACGACCCGAACTGGTGGCTGGAGATCATGCCGCGCGGCGCGACCAAGGCCGCCGCAATCGGCGAATTGAAGGCCGAACTGGGCTTTGAGCGCGTGGTGTGCTTTGGAGACTCCGCGAACGACCGCTCGATGTTCGAGATAGCCGACGAGGCGTATGCGGTCGAAGGCTCGCACCCGGAGCTGCTGGCGCTGGCCACGGCGGTAATCGGCGACAGCGCCCACGACGGCGTCGCCGAATTCCTGCGCGCGCGCTGCGAACGCGGCGGGTTCTGAGCTCGATTGTCACCCCGGAACCACATTGCCCGCGCCGCGGGCTGTTGCTTGGAGGCACGCGATGGACATGGAACTCTTGCTCGACTGCGCCCTGGATATAGGAGAGCAGATGGTGATATGCGGCGCCGAGATAAGCCGCGTTGAGGACACGATAGAGCGCATCTGCCGCGCTTACGGCGCGCAGCGCGTGGATGTATTCACTATAACTTCCTGCATAATCGCGACGGTCAAGTGCGACGACGGCCGTCCGATAAGCCAGACGCGGCGCATACGCGCCAGCTGCAACGACCTGACCAAGCTCGACAAGCTGAACGCGCTGAGCCGGCATATCTGCGATTCAAAGCCCGATTGCGACGAGATACGCCGCGAATTCAAGCGGCTGTCGGCATCCAGGTTCTTTCCGATACCTGGGCAGTATGCGAACTACGCGCTGGTATCGGCGTCGTTTTCGGTATTCTTTGGCGGCTCATGGCAGGACGCGCTGGTGTCGGGCGTGATAGGTGTGATACTCAAGTGGCTCACGCTGCTGTGCGCCAAATACGACATAAACAACATCCTGTCCAACGTGGTATGCTCGATGGTCGGCGGCTACATCGCGGTGCTGGCGCTGCGCATGGGCCTGGGCGACAGCTTTGACAAGATCGCGATAGGCAACATTATGCTGCTGATACCCGGAATACAGTTGACCAACTCGCTGCGCGATCTGATCGGAGGCGACACGGTGTCGGGCATACTCAGGCTGTGCAACGCGCTGCTGGGCTCGGTGGCCATCGCGATAGGATTCGCGCTGGCGGGAGGTCTGCTATGAGCTTGGGTGCAGCGGTGATACAGGTCATAATGGCCCTGTTGGGCTCGATAGGTTTTGGCATACTGTTCAATCTGCGCGGGCGGCGGCTGATGCTGGCCGGGCTGGGCGGCATGCTGGGTTGGATTGCGTATTTGATACTATATGACATAACCGGCCATGAGGTGGTGAGCTACGGCCTGGCCACGGTGCTTACGACGCTGTATTCGCAGGCGCTGGCGCGGATAGTCAAGTCGCCGGCGACGCTGTTCCTGGTGCCGTCGGTGGTGCCCATGCTGCCGGGCGGGTATCTGTATTACTCGATGTTGTTCGCGGTCTCGGGCGACTGGGACAACTTTCTGGCCGAGGGCGTGCTGACGCTGTCGACCGCCGCCGCGATAGCCGTGGGCATGATGGTGGGCTCGTCGCTGTACTCGACGCTGCTGGCGATAAAGCGCGCGCTGAACCGGGAGCGCGCATAGCCCGCATAAATACTTGGGAGGTTGATCGATATGAAGCGCAATATGCGCCGCGCTATGGCGATAGCGCTCGCGCTTGCGATAGTGGCCGCGTCGATAGTGAGCGTGCTGCCGGCGCTGATAGGACACTGAGCGCGGAGGACATATGAGCAGGGCAATAGGCATATTCGCACATGTAGACACCGGCAAGACTACGTTTTCGGAGCAACTGCTATACCACGCGGGCGTGATACGCCAGCCGGGCCGGGTGGATCACCGCACGGCCGCGCTGGACGCGGATCCGCTGGAGCGGCGGCGCGGCATAACGATATTCTCGGATCAGGCCCATTTTGAGCTGCACGGCGAGACGTATTACTGGCTGGATACGCCGGGCCACGTCGACTTTTCGGCCGAGGCTGAGCGCGTGCTGGACGTGCTCGACTGCGCGGTGCTTCTGGTATCGGCCGTGGAGGGCGTGCAGAGCCACACGCGCACGCTGTGGCGGCTGCTCAAGCGGCACGGCCTGCCGGTATTGATATTCATAAACAAGTGCGACCGCGCAGGCGCGGATCCCGAGGCCGTCGCGGTTCAGCTGCGCGCAAAGCTGAGCGCAAACGCAATCCGGCTGCCGCTGCCGCTCGACATGGAGGCGCTGGACAGCGACGCAATAGAGCGCATAGCCGAGGGCGACGAGCAGCTGATGGCTGAGTATTTTGACGCGGGCTACTCCCCTGCGCACTGGCTCGATTCGCTGCGCGCGCAGATCCAGGCACGCCGGGCGTGCGCGTGCTTTGCGGGCAGTGCGCTGCGCGACGAGGGCGTGCGCGAGTTCATGGACGCGCTGCACGCGCTCACACTGCCCTATAGCGCCCCGGACGGGCCGTTCAGCGCGCGCATATACAAGATACGCCATGAGGGCAACACGCGCCTTACATATTTTAAGGTGCTCTCGGGCGCACTGGCAGCGCGTGAAAGCATCAACGTGCCCGACGACGGCGCGCAATCGGGCATATCCCCACAGAAGATAAGCGAATTGCGGCTGTATGACGCGACACGCTTTGTCGCGGTGCCGCGCGTTAAGGCGGGCGACCTGTGCGCGGCGGTCGGGCTGAGCGCGGGCATGCCGGGCGATTTAGTCGGTGCGGGCGCAGTGCGCGGCGGCGCAAATTCGCTGGAGCCGATACTGTCGTCTTCGGTGCTGCCCGACGAGGCGCACACCCCCGCGCAGTTGCTGACGGCGCTGCGCGTGCTCGAGCAGGAGGAGCCCACACTGCGCGTGAGCTGGGATGAGCAGCATCGGCGCGCTAACGTGGCGCTGATGGGCGAGATCGAGCTGGACGTGCTGCGCGAGCAGCTGAAGGCGCGCTATAACATAAGCGCACGCTTTTCGCCGTGCGAGGTAATGTATTCGGAGACCATCGCCGTGCCTTCGGTCGGCATAGGTCACTACGAACCGCTGCGCCACTACGCGGAGGTCGTGCTGCGGCTTGAGCCCGCGCCGCGGGGCTCGGGCATAACGTTTGCCAGCGAGCTGCACGTGGACGACCTGCCCGCACCGTACCAGAGCCTGATACGCACGCATGTGTTTGAGCGCGTGCATCTGGGCGTGCTCACCGGCTCGCCGCTGACCGATGTGCGCGTGGTGCTGATAGGCGGCCGCGCCCACCTAAAGCACACCGAGGGCGGCGACTTCCGCGAAGCCACGTACCGCGCGATACGCCAGGCGCTGATGCACGCGCACAGCGTGCTGCTGGAGCCGGTGTGCCGGTTCGAGCTCGAGTTGCCGGGCGAGTTGCTGGGCCGCGCGACCTCGGAGCTGAGCAAGCTGCGCGCCCGGCTGGACGCGCCCACGCAGTCCGGCGGCGACTGCACGCTGACTGGGGAGCTGCCCATTGGCGACATGCTCGCGTATGCGGCCGACATGGCGATGAGCCTGCGCGGGCGCGGGCATCTGAGCTACGCGCCCGATCACAGCGAGCCCTGCCGCGACGCCGAGTCGGTGATCGCGCGCCGGCAATACGATCCGGTGGCGGATGTGTCGAATACGCCGCACTCGGTGTTCTGCGCGCATGGGGCCGGGTTTGTGGTCAACTGGGACAAGGCGCCCGAATGGGCACATTGCAAGATCGCGCGGCTTGCGCTGCAATGAGCGGTGTCGGTGCTGGCTGGAATCTGTAATTGTGATACTGTTTACTCAATTGATAAACATATTGGCGGCATGTGCAATGCGCACGCGTTCGTTGGTCGTAAAGCGACTTGTTTGAACGCGTGCGCTGTTTTTCGATGATGGTTCGGAAGGCCGGCATGACTTCATTCAATGAGCGCTGCATAGTAGTATATTGTCTGACTATTGCGATTGGCAACGGATGCAGCGTATACTTGCGATTTCAATTGACATATGGCACATGTGTCGTTTGTTGCATTGCGCATATCAGGCGGCAAATGAACGTCGGCAACCAACCTGGCATAAGTCGTTTGAGTTTATGCCTTCAATAGTGCGCTTGCGGCATTTGCGCCAATCAGGCATTGCTTTTGCTATGACGGGCGGCGCATATTGCCATAAGCAAAGTGCGCACACACCCACAAGTCGTAAACGACTGGCGAAGTGCGTGCGCCCAATCAACTCCCTATTCATAGCAGCGCCGGTGCGCCCGACACTGAGATCGCAAAACCCGCATGGCACTGTTTATGCTAACGCGCCAAAGCGTCGCTTGCGCTAATATCGGCAGGCCCCAATCGGACATGAAAGCGCGTGAGCGCTCCCCCAACAACCGCTGATCCAACGCTAAGATGGTATAGCCTCCAGCACCAACACCCAGTCGCAACCTTTGCCCTGACTGGGCGGCACGATCAGCGAATCGCCATGCGCCGGCAGCACCGCAAAAGCGCGCTGCTTGCCGGTGCGCGGGTCGAACCACAGCGCCCGGAGCGCCTTAGCGCCGTCGAAACCCGCCGCAGCCAGCGTAAACGGCGCGCCCAGCGGCGAGTAGACATACGCATAGCCCTTGCCGCGCGCGCAGGCCATGTGCCCCATGCCCTCAAACCGCTCGCGCACCAGCTCGGGCGCCGGCACGAGCGAGAAGTAGTCACGCGCCAGCCGCAGCCGGCGCAGGTGGCCGAGCTGCGCCGCGCCCGGATGCTCAAGCGCCGTGCGCCAGTCGTATGGGTAATACGCATCGGGTTCGCGCGTCATGCTCCATACGCAGTGATTGCCATACGTGTGCCCGCACGCGCCCGCCAGCACGTCCCAGTACGCATTCTGGCGCACGTCGTCGGCATTCCAGTAGTAGCCGATGCTCGCGTCAAAGCACGCGGGATGATCCTCATAGCGCGGCTCCGCGTCCAGATACGGCTTGAGCGAGGCCGCGGCCATGCGGCGCATAACCTCGTCCGACGCATAGCACAGCTCCACTCCATGGCCGGTCTGCGCCGTATGGAAGTCGACGTAGTCGGCGTCCGACACGCAGTCGAGCGACGTGCGGCAGCCCGGCGGATGCAGCGTTATCAGGTGCGCGGCGTCGGCGCGGCGTATACCGCGCGCCATGGCCTCAACCACCGCGCGATGCTCGGGCTCCAGCGGCCTGTCGCCGCCCAGCATCCAGATTATGTTCCAACAGTCCGCATAGCGCCGCGCCAGCCACTCGCCGTAGCGCTCGGCGTTGCGCGCGTCAAATATCACCGGGCCCTTGCCCCAGCACAGGTTGATCTTGTCGCCCCAGGTCGGCAGCAGCACCAGAAACAGCCCATGCTGGGCCGCCAGCTCCACGGCGCGGTCGACATGCGCCCAGTATGAGTACTCGCCATCGTCATCGGGCCTGAGCGGGTCGGGCAGGCCGCCCGTGAACTTCAGCGGCAACCGCCCATAGCGGTTGGGCACGGTCGTGCCCTCGAACTCGGCCAGCGCCACGGTCTGCACAGCCGTGAAGCCCTGCCGCGCGCGCACCTCAAAGTACCACTCCATCTCATCGCTATCCAACCGGTGCAGCAGCTCCCAGGCCGTGTCGGCCAGGTAGAAAAACGGTCGCCCGTCGTCCCAGGCCAGATAGCGTCCCATCGCCTTGAGTGTCTTCATTGGCAAAACCTCCTCGCTCCCCGCTCACACCTGCGCCGCCAGATGCAGCACTTCGTCCAGCCCCCAGTCGGTCATGAACACCAGCGCATAGCTCAGCGTCAGGTGGAACAGCGACGTGTTCCACTTCGCGTCGCGGCCCCATCCCTCGAACGTGACCGTCGCGCCCTCGCGCAGCATCCGCCGCCAGCCGCCCTCGTCGGCGAGCAGCTCACGCAGCAGCTCGTCGTTGCCGGTGCGCTTGAGCCCGCACAGCATCGGGAAGGTCATGAACAGCATGCACGAGCTCAGCCGGTCCTTGCGTATCATCGCAAGCATGCTGGCCTCGGCGCGCGCATCGGGACAGATGCCGTACATATAGGCCACCATGTTGCCCGGCATGCTCACGTGCGTCGACGTGGCGCTGTCGGTGAACAGCGCCCGCTCCGCGTCATAGAACGCGCTCACATACGCGTCGTACAGCGGGCGCGCGTCGCGGTAGACCGGACGGCCCAGCAGGCGCGCTATCGCGTTAAAGCCCATGACTGCGCCCAGATAGTAGGCGTTTATCGCGTTGTGAGTGCCCCGGCATACCCTGCCCTCGGTCAGATCGTAGTCGTAGCCGTCGCGATACTCATTGGGCCACTCGACCACGCACCACTTGTCCAAGTCGTAGAGCAAGTGGTCGGCGCGCTCGTAGTTGGCGCGATAGAAGTCGAGCATCGCCGCCGTGGGCGCATACCAGCGCTCCAGCTGCGCCGCGTCGCCGGTCACGCGCCAGTATGCCAGCATGGTAAACGGCAGCATCAGCGGAAACTCGGCGATCTCCTGCATCAGCGAACAGGTGCTGCACGTCATCAGGCCCGCGTTCACGAACGCGCTGCGCAGCGAGTCGTCTATCAGCTTGCGCACTATCGCCGGGTCGCGCGTGGCTATCAGGTGGGCCAGCGCGGTATAGCAGCCGTCGCCCAGGTACTGCCCCTTCTCGCGATCCATGCAGTCCTGTATGACCTCCTGCACGCCGTACTTGAGCGAGCGCGCGCACAGCTGCCAGACCGGCTCCAGCTGCGGCTCGGCGATGTCCAGCGTCGCGCGCAGCTCAAACGGATAGTGCCGCGCCAGCAGGCGCACGCTGTCGCGCTCAAGCGCACAGCCCGCGGGCAGCTCGAACTCGACGTAGCGGAACGACTTGTAGTCGTACTGCCTGAGCTCGTCCACGCCGCCCGAAAGCAGCCAGCGCTCCTCGTAGCGACAGTTGCAGCGCATGTCGGAGCGCACCGTGCCGTCCGCGCGCAGCTCTTGACCGCAGCGCAGCTGTATGACGGCGCCGCGCTGCCCGGTCGCCACGGCGCTCAGATAGCCCACGTACATCGCGCCAAAGTCGCAGCGCACCACATTCCCCTGCGCCTCCACGTGCGCCGGCGCGATCGATTCCAGCTCGAGGTGGCGCGTGGGCTGGCGATATAGCTGATAGTCGACGTGCACGCGCACGCACGCGTGGGGCCAGGCCGCGTCGTCAAACCCGGGCTGTTCAAACCCCACCTCGGGCGCGCGCGAGTCGTACTGCTCCATGAACTGGGTCGCATAGCCGGATATACCGCATTCCTCGTATCCGGTGTGCGCGTGGCAGGCGAAGCGCTCGTCGCTCGCGAGCAGCGTGCCCGTCTCGTCAACCATATCGAGTATCAGGCCATGCCTCAGGTCGCCGCTCACCCAGACGCGGTTTATCAGCCCCTGATAGTACGTGTGCACCGCTATCACGTTATCGCCCGGCGTCAGGTAGTCGGTCACGTCGAGCTCGTTATAATAGTAGTGAAAGTGATAGCCCGGGCACGGCCCCATGGTGACAAAGCGCCCGTTTATGTAGAGCTTGTAGTAGTCGTCGGCGCTAATGAACAGCCGGGTGCGCCGCACGGTCGACAGCGCAAACCGCCTCCGGAACAGTATGTGGCGGTTGCGCGGCAGTCCCTCGGGCAGTTCCAGCGGTTCAAGTTGGCGGTGGAACACGTTTATTGGCTCGTACTGCGCAAATTCCTGCGTGGTTATCCACTTGCCTGCAAATTGCCGTGTGATGTCATCCATATGCCAATCCTCCCGCACGCGCTTGCGTATTCGAGACAAGTATATACTGAATCGCCGCGCTTGTCCATGGGGCAGTCCAATTTTGCGCCCGGCATGCGCAGCGCCCGCCGCGGATCTGCCGACGCCGCATGCTGATAGCGTCATAAACATGCTCCAAATCATCAAACAAGCATAACACGGCCTTGCTGTTTGACAGCGGCGAATGTGTTATAATGCCATAATGTGCTATAATCTGTCAAGCGTGGAACCAGGAGCCGTCTCGCGTCAAGCGACGCCGCGCGGGCGACAGTCGCCGCCGCGATGGCCGCGGCGCAAGCAAACCGCCGCTCCCGTCCACTGAAAGGATGTATAACATGAGTAGTATTGCGGTCGTGACCGACAGCAACAGCGGCATAACACAGGCCCAGGCTCATGAACTCGGAGTACATGTGCTGCCGATGCCATTTTATATAGATGAACAGCTGTACTTCGAGGAGATAACGCTGTCTCAGCAGCAGTTCTACGCGCAGCTGGAGCGCAACGTGGAGATACACACCTCCCAGCCTGCGCCCGGCGACGTGACCGAGCTGTGGGACAGCCTGCTCAAGCAGCACGACGAGATCGTCTACATACCCATGTCCAGCGGCCTGAGCAACTCATGCGAGACCGCGCAGATGCTGGCCGAGGACTACGGCGGCCGCGTGCAGGTGGTGAACAACCAGCGCATATCGGTGACACAGCGCCAGTCGGTGCTGGACGCGCTGGAGCTGCGCGCGCGCGGCCGCAACGCCCGCCAGATACGCGAGGTGCTGGAGCGCGTCAAGTTCGATTCGAGCATATACATTACGCTCGAAACGCTCAAGTATCTCAAAAAGGGCGGCCGCATAACCCCCGCCGCGGCTGCGATAGGCATGGTGCTGAACTTAAAGCCCGTGCTGCAGATACAGGGCGACCGGCTGGATGCCTACGCCAAGTCGCGCGGCAAGAAGAACGCGCGCCGCACCATGGTAACCGCGATACGCCACGATCTGGACACGCGCTTTGCCGAGGCGTGGCGCGCAGGTCGCGTGCACATGCAGATAGCCTACGCCGGCAACTACGACGAGGCGCTGGATTGGAAGGCCGAGCTCGAAGCCGCATTCCCGGGCGTAGAGTTCCACATGGATCCGCTGTCGCTGAGCGTGGCGTGTCACATCGGGCACGGCGCACTGGCGGTCGCCTGCACGGTGGCGCTGCCTGAGGATGCCTGAGTTCTGCTTGCGGCTGCGCGCGTATGGCTGGCTATCCTGTGCTGCAAGCGGTGCGCTGCTTTGCGGCGAACAGATAGCGCGTCGCCCGCACCGTTGAGCGCGTTTGGTGGCTTCTATATGTTGGTTAGGCTCTTTAAGCCGTAGCGCCGGTGCAATCCCTTCGTCTGTAGTGGCATTGTGTACGTGCGGCCGGCAATCCTGCACTGCAAGCGGTGCGCTGCTTTGCGGCGAACGGATAACGCGTCGCCCGCACCGTTGAGCGCGTTTGGTGGCTTCGATATGCTGGTTAGGCTCTTCTAAACCACACGCCGGTGCAATCCCCTGTTAGTAGCCTATAGTGGCATTGTATGCCACGCTTTGGGACAATATATGACCTGAGTAAACAATTGCATGGAGGTGCATTCTAATGGGTTGCTTTTACATCATAGGTGTTCGCGTCAACCATCGCTCCACCAACGCCGCCCGGCTCCAGCAGACGCTGACCGGCTTTGGCTGCAACATACGCCTGCGCGTGGGTCTGCACGAGACCAATGAGAACTACTGCTCCGACGACGGCGTGATAATGCTGCAGGTCTGCGGCGAGCGCGCTCGCATCGACGAGATGATGGCCGCGCTCAACGAGCTGGACGGCATCACCGCCAAGCTGATGGATCTGAACTGAGCCTGGAAGCTGCGCACCGGAACTCGACATGTCGCGATCCGGCGCGCCTTTATGTCCGCGTCGGCTGCGCTGCCGGCGCGGCTTTGTCACGCATACCGCGCATCGCGCCGCCATATACCCGCATCGCACAAGAGCGCTTCCCGTTCCGGGTAGCGCTCTCGCTATGCCTTGTGCGGGCGCATCGCGGTTCGTTTAACGCTGAAATAGCGCAAACTTAATTCCGTTTGTCCATCCCACTATTGACGAAATCGTCGGGCGCGCTTACAATAAGCCTCGTTAGATACAACTAATCATGAGCGGATGTGTGTAAGCCATGCGATATGTGTTTATAAATCCAGTGACGGCGCAGATGTACCCGCGCGCTGAGCTGGACGCGCAGCTTGCGCGCGCAGGCTATCGGCGCGTAGAGTGCGATACGGTATGGCGTGACGTGGTGCTTGCGCGCTATCGCGAGCTGACGCGTGCGCAGCCGGCGACGATCGCCGACGCGCGCTGCCCGTTGGCCGTGGAGCTGGTCAAAGCACACGCGCCTTCGAACGTGCGCATAGCCCCGATCGAGCCGATACTGCTCTGCTGCGGGCGCGAGCTGAGCGCGCGCCCCGAGCTGAGCGACGGCGACAAGCTGATAACGGCGCCGTGTCGCGCGCTGGCCGCGGCCGGCAACGCGCTATGCCTGCCGCGCACGCGCTTTGCGCCCTGGCGTGAGTTCGCGCGCGAGGCGCACATAGACATCGTGCCGCGCGCGCTGAGCGAGTGCCCGATTCCGCCGGGCTTCTTTGCCGGGTTGGGCTGCGCGGCGGCCAGCGCGACCGGGCGCGCGGAGATACTCCGTCTGTTGGCAGACCTGCCCAATCGTGACCTGCGCATAATTGAACTGCTGTACTGCCCGGGCGGCTGCCACAACGGCGACGGTATATGGCCCGACGACGGGCGCGCCGACGGCAGCACTACTCAAGCGAGGTAATCCACGTGAAGACGCTGTTTGTAAAGCGATACCTGCCCATGGCGGCGGGCGTCGCGGCGATACTTGTGATATGGCATTCAGTATGCGCGCTGGGCATCGTAAGCGCCTATGTGCTGCCATCGCCGGGCAAGGTGTTCGCGACGATGGGCAGCATGCTCGCCTCGGGCGAGATACTGAGCGACGTGTGCGTGAGCCTGGGACGCGTGTTGCGCGGCTTCGCGATAGCGTTCGGGCTGGCGTTTGCGCTGGGCATCGTGCGCGTGCTGGCGCCGTTCACCGCGCCGTACTACGAGTATGCGGTCAACTTCCTGCGCAATGTGCCGCCGCTGAGCATGATACCGCTGCTGATACTCTGGTGCGGCATAGGCGAAGCGACCAAGACGGTCATAATCGTGCTGGCATCGTTCTTCCCGATGTTCCTGAGCATAGTAAAGGGCTTCACCGGCTGCGACGTCAAGCTGATCGAAGTCGGGCGCGCATTCGGATACTCGCGCGCGCGGATATTCGGGCGCATAATACTGCCCTACGCGCTCGCCGACATACTGGTGGGCATGCGCGTGGGGCTGGGCTACAGCTGGCGCGCGATAATCGGCGCCGAGATGGTCGCGGCTTCGACCGGCCTGGGCCACATGATACTGTTCGCGCAGCAGATGTCGCGCACCGACAAGGTCATCGTCGGCATACTGGCGATCGGCGCGGTGGGCTATCTGACTGACAGGCTGTTCGGCGCGCTGATACGGCGCGCGCTGGGAGGCAGGGTGCAAAATGGCTGGGATTGAATATGTCGGCGTGTGCAAGCGATACGAGGTCTCGGGCCGCGCGATTGACGTGCTGCGCGGCGTGAACATGAGCGCGCCGGAGGGCGCGATAACGGTAATACTGGGCAAGAGCGGCTGCGGCAAGACGACGCTGCTGCGCCTGACCGGCGGGCTCGAGCGCCCCGACGCCGGCGAGATACGATTTTCAATGGCCAATCGGCCGGCGTTCGTGTTTCAGGAGCCCCGGCTCATGCCGTGGCTGAACACCTGGGACAACGCGGCGTTCGGGCTGAGGCGCGCCGACATCGACCCGGACGACCTGCGCCGGATAATCGCGACCGTGGGGCTGAGCGGCTTTGAGCGCGCATACCCGACGCAGCTGTCGGGCGGCATGCAGCAGCGCGTGGCACTGGCGCGCGCGCTGGCATATCACCCCTCGTTCATCATGATGGACGAGCCGTTTGCCGCACTGGACTACTTTACGCGCGAGCAGATGCAGCAGGAGCTGTTGCGCGTGCAGTGCGGCACCGGCGCGAGCATACTGTTCGTGACGCACAGCATAGACGAGGCGCTGCTGCTGGCGCGCCGCATAGCCATCATATGCGACGGCCGTATCGCCGCCGAGTTTGACATAGGCGCGCCCACGCTGGGGCGCAACCTGATGGACGACGAGTTCATTGCCCTCAAGCGCGCGATAATCGCAAAGCTGGAGGCCGGCGCAGCGCCCGCCGCCGGATAGTGCTCCCCCATTCCGCACTTTCCCGTTGCGCATCCCGCCCTGAGCCCGGCCACGCGGCCCGGCGACGGGAGACGATATACACTTCAAAGGAGGAACCCATATATGAAAAGGCTGACTTCTCTGCTCATGGCGCTGACGATGGCGCTGAGCGCGCTTACATGCGGCGTCGCGCTTGCCGACGACGAGCTGTCGGTGGACTCGCTGACCGTGACCTACGTGACCTCGCCGCTCAACGTGCCCAGCATCGTGGAAAAGGAACAGGGCATATTCGCCGCGACGCTGGGCGTGCCGGTGGAGTACGCCGAGCTGACCTCGGGCGCCGATCAGACGCAGGCGCTGGCCTCGGGCGACGTGCAGCTGCTCTATGCGGTCGGCGCCACGTCGGTCATACTCTCTGCGGCCAACGGCGCGGACATAAAGGTGCTGAACATGTACTCGCGCTCGCCCAAGGCGTTTTGTATGTACTCGCGCGACGAGCTGACCACGCCTGAGTCGCTGCGCGGCAAGACGATCGCCGGCCCGGCCGGCACCAATCTGCACGAGCTGCTGGCAGCCTACCTCGCGACCGGCGGCATGACCATAGCCGACGTCAACTACGTCAGCATGGGCATACCCGAATCCAAGGCCGCGCTGGACGGCGGCAGCATCGACGTGGCGCTGCTCGCTGGCGCGACTGCCTACACTGCCGAGCAGCAGGGCTACAACCTCGTTGCCGACGGCGAAGGGCTGATCCAGGCGATTATCGCGGTCGCCGTGACCGACGAGTTCTACAACGCGCATCCCGACGTGATCGCGCGCATAAGCGAGGCGCAGCAGCAGATAATGGACTACATTGCGCAGAACGAGCAGGACGCGCTCGCGCTCTCGGCCGAGTATCTCGATCTCGACGTCGAGGCTGTGACCGACATGTACGCGTACTACGACTTCTCGCTCGAGCTCACGCCGGCCGACATCGAGGGCTTTCAAAAGACTGCCGACTTCATGTATGAGGCCGAAATGATCGAGCAGCCTTATGATGTAACAGAGCTGTTCTATCAGTAAGCGCATTGACACAATCAGGCAGCGGCCGTTGCGGGTTTATCCGCAGCGGCCGCTCAGTCTATTGACAAAGTATGCCGTACACTGTCTGCTTGGCCGCTTGCAGCGGCAGCTGGTTAAATATGCAATCAAGGTGAAGTATCGCTTGTATTCGGTTTGATTGCATCATTGCTAATATGATATTGTAAAAACCACTTGGGGTAAAACGTAACCGCTCAATAATCCCACGTTACAAAAAGCCATGTTTCCCAGCACTCACACCGCCGAGAACCACGACTTCATATCTTCTGACCAGGGGAGCAGATCATCCATCTCAAAGTCCTTGCTCTGCTCTGCGCGCTCAGGCAATATACTGAGCAGATGAAGTAGAT
>CAWVGT010000099.1:0-5040 GCA_963928645.1 Candidatus Fimadaptatus sp. | reverse complement strand
AGACGGAAGGAGAATTGTCATGATAAAGCGGGCGTTGATAAGCGTTTCGGACAAGACGGGCATAGTTGAGCTGGCGCGCGAGCTGGTCGGGCTGGGCGTGGAGATACTCTCGACCGGCGGCACGATGAAGGCGCTCAAGGACGCCGGCGTGGCCGTGACCTCGGTCAGCGACGTGACCGGGTTCCCGGAGTGCCTCGACGGGCGCGTCAAGACGCTGCATCCGGCGATACACGCGGGGCTGCTGGCGATGCGCTCCAATCCCGAGCACATGAAGCAGATATCCGATCTGGGCATAAAGCCGATAGACATGGTGATAATAAACCTCTACCCGTTCCGCCAGACGATAGCCAAGCCCGGCGTGACGTTCGAGGAAGCGATAGAGAACATAGACATAGGCGGCCCCACGATGATACGCGCCGCGGCCAAGAACTGGCAGGACGTGGCGGTGGTCGTCGACCCGGCCGACTACGCGACCGTGCTGGAGCAGATAAAGGCCACGGGCGAGGTCGACCGCGCGACCAAGCTGCGCCTGTGCTACAAGGTGTTCGCGCACACCGCGCAGTACGACAGCCTGATATCGAACTACCTGTACAAGCAGCTGTCCGATATGCCCGCGTTCCCGCCGACGGTCACGCTGGCGTATGAGAAGGTGCAGGAGATGCGCTACGGCGAGAACCCGCATCAGCTGGGCGCGTTCTACCGCGAGCTGGGCGCGACGCCGGGCTGCCTCACCGACGCGGTGCAGCTGCACGGCAAGGAGCTGTCCTACAACAACATAAACGACACCAACGGCGCGCTGGACCTGCTGCGCGAGTTCGACGAGACCGCGGTGGTGTGCTGCAAGCACGCCAATCCGTGCGGCGTGGGCGTGGGCAAGACCGTGTACGAGGCGTACATGAAGGCGTATACGGCAGATCCGATGTCGGTGTTCGGCGGCATAGTCGTGACCAACGCGACGATAGACCAGGCCACCGCCGAGGAGATGCACAAGATATTCCTGGAGATAATCGTGGCGCCCGACTTCACGCCCGAGGCGATAAAGACGCTGACGTACAAAAAGCCCAGCCTGCGCCTGCTCAAGCTGGATACCACGCATCGCGCGTATCCCGAGGGCGAGCTGGACATGAAGAAGGTCGCCGGCGGCATGCTGATGCAGCAGGTCGACGACAGGCTTTACAAGGACAAGGCGCAGCTGCTGGCCGACGCGACCGCCGCGCTGACCGACAAGGTGCGCAAGGAGCGCTTCAAGGCCGCGCGCCAGGCCGACGCCGACGCGCCCAAGGCACAGCTCGAGGCTCAGATAGCCGGCGCGGTCAAGGCCGAGGTCGATGAGACGATGGCCCGCCGCAGCGCCAATGTGATAGAGGTCGACGGCATGGCGTGGGAGGTAGTGACCGAGCGCAAGCCCACCGAGCAGGAGATAGCCGACATGCGGCTGGCGTGGCGCATAGTCAAGCACACCAAGTCCAACGGCATAGCGATAGCCAAGGACGGCCAGTCGCTGGGCATAGGCCCGGGCCAGACCAACCGCATATGGCCCACCGAGATGGCGATAGCGCGCTCGGGCGAGCGCGTCAAGGGCGCGGCGCTGGGCTCGGATGCGTTCTTCCCGTTCGACGACTGCGCCAAGGCGGCCGCGGCGGCGGGTATCACCGCGATAATCCAGCCGGGCGGCGCGGGCAACGACCAGGATTCGATAGACGTGTGCAACGCCAACGGCATAACGATGGTGTTCACCGGCATGCGCCACTTCAGGCATTGATCGATAACTTGCCCGGTCTTATGGCCGGGCTTTTGGTTTTGCGGGTGGAACGCGCGGGGTTGCGTCGGCACGGGTTGGTGAGCGCGCGGCGGTTGCGATGGGGCGGCTTGGCTGCGGAGATCTGCTTGACGCGAGAGCGGACACGCGCGGTTGCGCCGGCGTGGCCGTGCGAGCGCGCGACGCTTGCGACGGGGTAGCTTGGCTGCGCGGTTCTGCTTAACGAGAGAGCGGCCGCACGGGTTGCGTCGGCGCGGGCGGGTGAACGCGCGACGGTTGCGACGAAGCGGCACAACCGCGAGGCTTCGATTAACGCGAGGATGGCTGCATGAGTTTGCGCCGGCGTGGCCGTGCGAGCGCGCGACGCTTGCGACAGGGTAGCTTGGCTGCGCGGTTCTGCTTAACGAGAGAGCGGCCGCGCGGGGTTGCGTCGGCGCGGGCGGGTGAACGCGCGACGGTTGCGACGAAGCGGCACAACTGCGAGGCTTCGATTAACGCAAGGATGGCTGCGTGAGTTTGCGCCGGCGTGGCCGTGCGAGCGCGCACTTGCGACGGGACAGCTCAGCTGCGGGTTAGCCTAACGCGGGGACAGCCGCGCCATGTTCAGCCGGCCCCGGCGGCTCCCGGCGAGCGCAGGCTGGCCCGCGGCAACGCGCCTTGCGGCATGAACGCGCCGGGCATCGCCCGGGACTTGATGCGCCGCGCGATGCGGCGCGTGAAATGCACTTCAGGAGGATGAATATAATATGAAAGTACTCGTAATAGGCGGCGGTGGCCGCGAGCATGCGATATGCTGGAAGCTGAGCCAGTCGCCGCGCGTGGACGAGCTGCTGTGCGCGCCGGGCAACGGCGGCATAGCAAAAGTCGCGCGCTGTTTCCCGGACGTTAAGGCCACCGACCTGGACGGCGTGCTGAAGCTGTGCCGCGAGGAGCAGGTGGACTTCGTGGTCGTCGCGCCCGACGACCCGCTGGCGCTGGGCATGGTTGACATGCTGGAGCGCGAGGGCATACCGGCGTTTGGCCCGAACCAGTCGGCGGCGCGCATGGAGTCGTCCAAGATATTCTCCAAGAATCTGATGAAGAAGTACGGCATACCCACCGCTGCGTACGAGACGTTCGACGACGCGCAGGCCGCGCTGGACTACGTGGCCACCGCGCCCACGCCGGTCGTGATAAAGGCCGACGGGCTGGCGCTGGGCAAGGGCGTGATAATCGCGCAGACCAACGTGGAGGCCGCCGAGGCGGTGCGCTCGATGATGATAGACGGCGCGTTCAAGGAGAGCGGCAGGCGCGTGGTCATAGAGGAGTTCATGCGCGGGCGCGAGTGCACGGTGCTGTGCTTCTGCGACGAGCACGCGATAGTGCCCATGCCGGCGTCGCAGGACCACAAGCGCGCGCTGGACGGCGATAAGGGCCTCAATACCGGCGGCATGGGCACGATAGCCCCGGCGCCGTTCTACGATGAGGCGACCGCGCAGCGCGTGCGCGACGAGATACTGCTGCCCACGCTGAACGCGATGAACGCCGAGGGGCTGCATTTCAGGGGCGTGCTGTACGTGGGGCTTATGCTGACCGAGGCCGGCCCGCGCGTGGTCGAGTACAACGCGCGCTTTGGCGACCCGGAGACGCAGGTCGTGCTGCCGCTGCTGGAGAGCGATCTGATGGACATATTCGAGGCGGTCAGCCGCGGCGAGCTCAGCGGCCTGGACATCGAGTGGCAGCGCGGCGTGTCGGCGGCGTGCATTGTGCTGGCGTCGGGCGGCTATCCGGTCAAGTACAAGAGCGGCTATCCTATAAGCGGCATGGACGCGGCCGAGGCGGCGGGCGCGCTGGTGTTCCACGCGGGCACCAAGCTGGTGGACGGCGAGTGCGTGACCGCGGGCGGGCGCGTGCTGGGCGTGACCGCGCTGGCCGACACGCTGCGCGGCGCGCTGGACGCGGCGTATGCCGACGCTGAGAAGATTTCGTTCACCGATATGCACATGCGCCATGACATAGGCGCGAACGCGCTCAGGTGAAGCGCGCGGGCGGCGGGCGGGTTTGCGCTCGCCGCCTTTGTGTGCGGATGCGGGCTGCGCTTTGGCGCGAGGCTGTGCCGGACGCTTTGGCGTGAAGGCGCTTTGATGCGTGACCTTGCCCGGCGCTTGGGGTGCAGCTGTGCCCGGCACGCCGGCGTGCGGTCGCGCCTGTGCACTGCCTGCAATGGCGCGCTGCCCGAGTCGCTATGAGCCCTTCCATGCAGGCGGCGCAGTGTAGCCGTCCACGCAGGCATCGCACCAATTGTTGCATCAGGCGCTGCAAGGCCCATGCTCACACATAAGATACACTGGAGGATGCGCATGAACGTAGACATGATAGTGACCGACCTGGACAACACGCTGCTCAGGAGCGACAAGACGATTTCGGACTACACGCGCGCCGCGCTGGAGCGCTGCCGGGCGCGCGGCGTGCGGGTGATGTTTGCCACAGCGCGGCCGCCGCGCACGGTGCGCCGGTTCGCGCTGGGGTTCGAGCCGGACGCGGTCGCGTATCACAACGGCGCGCTGGTCGTGGACGCGGGCCGGGAGGTAAGCTGCGCGGGCATCTCGGGCGCCGAGGCGCGGCGCATAATGCTGCAACTGAGCGCGGCGCTGCCGGGCGCGGCGCTGTCGCTCGAGCAGGGCGACCTGCTGTACGCCAACTTCGAGACCGAACTCGTCTGGCGTGGCGAGCACTGCGTGCGCACCGACTTCAGCGACCTGCCGGATCGCGAGGTGTACAAGCTGATAGTGGGCATTACGTCGCCTGGCGACATGGCGCGCATTGAGGCGCTGCTGCCCGATCATCTGTATGCGCAGCCGTGCGAGCAGACGCTGGCGCTGATAATGAACCGGCGCGCGACCAAGCTCGGCGGCATATGCGCGGTCGCGGCGACGCACGGCATACCGCTGGAGCGCGTGGCGGCGTTCGGCGACGACTACAACGACATCGAGATGCTCGAGGCGTGCGGCGTGGGCGTGGCTGTGGACAACGCGCTGCCCGAGGTCAGAGCGGCAGCTGACCAGCGCTGCGCGGGCTGCGAAGCCGACGGCGTTGCGCGGTGGCTGGCGGACAACTTGCTCGCATAGTGCGCAACAGGCGATGTGTAGGTATATGCAAAGCGCGTTGCGGCAAGAGCGTGGCTGTGGACAACGCGCTGCCCGAGGTGAAAGCGGCGGCTGACCAGCGCTGTGCGGGTTGCGATGCCGACGGCGTTGCGCGGTGGCTGGCGGACAACTTGCTCGCATAGTGCGCAACAGGCG
>CAWVGT010000098.1:0-5385 GCA_963928645.1 Candidatus Fimadaptatus sp. | reverse complement strand
CGAGGACAGCCTGGACTTCCTGGAGCCGGCGCGCATACGCGAGGTGCTGGACAAGTACTGCGCGTTCATGCCGATACCGATATACCTGAACATAATCGGCCAGACCGAGGAGGTCGAGGTTGAGGACGAGTCCGCCGAGCCGGCCGAGTCCGCCGAGTCCGCCGAGGGCGACAAGCCTGAAGCCAAGCCCACCAAGCGCGTGACGCGCCCGGTTGGCCCCAAGCAGATAAACGACACGCATCCGCTGTGGCTCAAGATGCCCAAGGACGTGACCGACGAGGAGTACAGGGACTTCTATCACAAGGTGTTCCACGACTACGACGAGCCGCTGTTCTGGATCCACCTGAACGCCGACTACCCGTTCAACCTCAAGGGCATACTCTACTTCCCCAAGCTCAAGAACGAGTTCACCGCCAACGAGGGCCAGATTAAGCTGTTCAGCAGCCAGGTATTCGTCGCGGACAACATAAAGGAAGTCATACCCGAATTCCTGATGCTGCTCAAGGGCGTGATAGACTGCTCGGATCTGCCGCTGAACGTATCGCGCTCGTTCCTGCAGAACGATGGCTACGTGCAGAAGATGGCGGCGTACATCACCCGCAAGGTCGCCGACCGGTTGGTCAGCGAGTACGAGAACAACCGCGAGCAGTACCAGGGCTACTGGGCGGACATCAACCCGTTCGTCAAGTACGGCTGCATAAAGGACAAGAAGTTCTACGACCGCGTGAAGGGCGCGCTGATATTCAAGACGGTGGACGGCGAGTACCTGACGCTGGAGGAGTACAAGGCCAAGAACCCCGACAAGCAGGAAAAGACGGTCTACTACTGCAACGACGCACAGGCGCAGGCCCAGGCGGTCGAGCTCTACAAGCAGCAGGGCATAACGGTGGTGCTGCTCGACCAGCTGATAGACGGCAACTTCATCAGCTTCATAGAGTACACCGAGAGCGGCATGCAGTTCAAGCGCGTGGACAGTGACGTCAGCGGCCTGACCGAGGACGACGCGGTGATAGACGCCAACTGGACCAGCCACCTGGAGGAGCTGTTCCGTGCGGCGACCGGCAACGACAAGCTGGACGTGGAACTCAAGAAGCTCAAGGGCGAGGCCCTGCCGGCGATGGTAATGGTCGAGGAGCAGTCGCGCCGGTTCACCGAGATGAGCAAGCGCTGGGGCGGCGGTTTCGCGTTCCCGGAGCAGAAGAAGCTGGTGCTCAACACCGGCAACGCGCTGGTGCAGTACCTGGCGGGCGCCGATGTGGACGAGAAGAGCAAGCTGATGGCGCGGCAGGTGTACGACCTGGCCGAAATGGGCCAGGCCCCGCTGGACGGCGACGCCATGCTGGCGTTCGTGAAGCGCTCGTATGAGCTGCTGGCACTGCTGGCGGATGCGAATGCGGTCAAGGAATGATGGCTAAAGAGGTTAATGTTAGATAAGAATCGCTGAGACGCGGCGATGCTGCTAGCGCCCCGGAAGATGGTTTCCGGGTCGCTGGTGCAGTACCTGGCGGGCGCCGATGTGGACGAGAAGAGCAAGCTGATGGCGCGGCAGGTGTACGACCTGGCCGAGATGGGCCAGGCCCCGCTGGACGGCGACGCCATGCTGGCGTTCGTGAAGCGCTCGTATGAGCTGCTGGCGGATGAGAATGCGGTCAAGGAATGACGGCTTAAAGCTATGTATATTGGATAAGGTTCGACGAGACTAAGTGGTTCTTACGACGGCATCCTGGAATATGGCTTCCTGGGTGCCGTTCAGTCTGTTGACAAAGCATACCGCACGCGGTCTGATTGGCCAAGCGTGCAATAACAGTCGGCAAAACATGCGGATTAAAGTGGCAAGCTGCACGAATCAGCCTGACTTTGCGATATCGCCAGCATGATGTTTAAAAACCTGTTTGGGGTAAACCCCGCTGTCCAACTGCCGGGGTTTGTCAGCAGTCTGACGGCACCCCGGAATATGGCTTCCGGGGTGCCGTTGTGTTTATGGCATAATCCAGAATATACTTCAATGCACATCGAAAATAGTTCGCATTATATCGTAAAGTTTTCTGGAACGAGTTGCACCAGAGCCGATTATGCAGTATAATACTGCCCAATATACATAAAGGAGGCGAACTTCATGTACAAGGACGAGATAAGCGCATACTACGACGCGAATGTGCAGGCCGAATGGGAGCGGATGGAGCGCCACCCGGTCGAGTTTGCGATAAACCGGCACTACATAGACCGGTACGTCGCGCCGGGCATGCGCGTGCTGGACGTGGGCGGCGGGCCGGGGCGGTACAGCATCCACCTGGCCGAGCGCGGCTGTGACGTGACGCTCGTCGACCTGAGCGCGGGCAACGTGGAGTTCGCCCGGGCCGAAGCCGCGCGGCGGGGGCTGCGGCTGCGCGCCATGCAGGGCGACGCGTGCGCGCTGGGCGAGCTGGCGCATGGCGGGTTCGACGCGGTGCTGCTCATGGGCCCGCTGTACCATCTGCAATCCCAGCCCGAGCGCGAGCAGGCTGTGGCGCAGGCGCACGCGGCGCTGCGCGATGGAGGATATATATTCGCGGCAAATATAAATGAATATGCTGGGATAATGTACTATCTGCAAAATGACCCGGCGCTGATACTTCAGGCCGATACCGAACTTGAATACTTGAACGCGGTGGCGCGCGGCGAGTCGTACAGTGGACGCGGCTTTACGCAGATGCACTTCATGGGGCATGAAGCGCTGATGGCGCTGATGTGCGGCGCGGGATTTGAGCAGCTGCATCTGGTGGGCAGCGAGGGCGTGTGCGCGCCGCGCTATGCCGATATAGCGGCGAACCCCGATGTGCTTGAGCGCTGGCTCGAGCTGTCGCTGAGCGTGTGCGAACGGCCCGAGCTGTACGGCATGGCCGAACACCTGCTGTACGTGGGGCGCAGGTAGTCACATCAGGTTCTCCCAGCTGAGCGCCTCCTTGTGCAGCAGGTGGTCGAGGTGCTCGCCCAGCTCGCCCGAGGCCAGCTGCACCCCGGCCCAGTTGCGCTGGCGCGCGAGCTGCCATATGCTGGTCACGGTCAGCGACACGTTGTCCAGATCCTCGTGCGGTATCAGCGCGGCCAGCGACGGCATCAGCTCGCGCCAGTCCTGCCAGAGCGCCTGTGCGGCGTCCAGGGCGCCTCGCTCGTCGGCGGCGGCCGCGGCCTGCGCCAGCATCTCGTTGCTGGCGTGCATCCGGGATACGGATGTGTTGAGCGCGCTGGTGCTGTATACGCACAGCGCCGCCATCAGCGCTATAATGACACAGATGGTCGCCAGCGTGAGCTTCATGGCAGATCCTCCCGGCGCAGCGGCTGCGCGCGATAGCGGTTTCCGGCGTAGTCCTGCGCGTATATGCGGCCCTGCCGGTCGAGCGTGCACAGCAGCGTGCACTCGGGCGCCAGGCCCAGCGCCTCGAGCTGCGCGCCCAGCCAGCGCGCGTCGCGGCCCAGCAGCTGCAGGTTCTCGCGGTCGGGCCGGCCGTCCAGCATCAGCACCAGCGGCACACCTTCCGGGCCGGGGTGCACGTTCACCTCGCCGGTGTTGGGCGGTCGGCTGTCGGAGTTGGGGAACGCCGAGAGCTGGCCGTTGGTCTCGAGTATGGCCTCGCCGACCTGCGATATGTCCATCTGGCCGGCTACGCGCAGCGACTCCATAAGGTCGCCCAGCGAGTAGCACTGCCGCACCAGCTCGTCATGGTCGACCTTGCCGTCGCGTATGACCACCGCGGGGCGCCCCGACACCAGCCGCCGCACCCAGCCGAACCGGTAGCTCAGCGCGGTTATAACCGAATGCGCCAGCAGTAGCGCCAGCATGGGCACGACGCCGTAGAGCAGCGGAATGCCAATGTCGCTCAGCGGCGCGGCGGCCAGGTCGGCCATCAGCATTGCTATCGCCAGCTCGAACGGTTGGAGCTGGCCTATCATGCGCTTGCCCATCAGCCGCATCGTGACCATCACGACCGCGTACATGACCGTTGCGCGCACGAACACCATCAGCATGACTATCGCCTCCGTGGCTCTAGTATCCGCGCGCGGGCGGCGTTTTATCCACATGAGGGCTGCTTGCCAAAATTGACTTGACATATGTCAAAACAAATGCTATAATCAATTTGACTAACGTCGAATCAAATATTTGTGAGGGGGCATATAGGCATGGAACAGCGGGAACTCGACGCGCAGCTGGCGAGCTGGGCGCAGGAGCAGGGCGCGGCGGCGGAGCGGGCGCGCGCGGCGGGCGACGAGCGCGGCCGGTCGCTGGCGCTGATGCTCAAGAACATGTACGAGGCGATGCTGCCGGCGCTGGCGCAGCGCGCGCCGTGGGCGCTGGAGCGGTGCGCCACCGAGTTAGACGCGCGCGCGCAGGCGCACGAAGCGCGCGGCGATTACGACAGCGCCGATCGCTGCCGTGTGCAGCGCGCGGCGGTGGAGCGCGTGCGGGCGCTGCTGGAGGTAGAGGCATGAGCGAGGCGTTGACGGTACTAAAGGCGCTGGCCGACGATACGCGGCTGAAGATACTGCGCGCGCTCAGCGAGCAGGATATGTACGTGGAGCTAATAGCCGAGCGGGTGCAGCTGACGCCGGCGACGGTGTCGTTCCACATGAAGAAGCTGCTGGCGGCGGGGCTGGTGGACTCGCGGCGGGAGCAGTACTACGTGGTGTATTCGCTCAGGCGGGCCGTGTTCGGCATGACGCTGAGCGAGCTGACGCTGCCGCAGGGCGAGTCGGACACGGCGGGCCGGCTGCGCGAGGAGCTGTACCGGCGCAAGGTGCTGCGCGCGTTCATGCCGGACGGCCGGTGCGAGGTGCTGCCGGCGCAGATCAAGAAGCGGATGATAATATACGACGAGATATACGCGCTGTTCGAGCCGAACCGGCGCTATACCGAGGCCGAGGTCAACGCGACGATATCGCGCATACACGACGACTACTGTACGGTGCGGCGCGCGTTCATCGGCCTGGGCTGGATGGCGCGCGAGGGCGGCATATACACGGTGCTGCCCAGGCCCGGCGCGCCTGCGGATGTGAGCGAAGACGTGCCGCAGTAATTCGAAGATCCGCGCGGCAAGGCGGCAGACAGCACGCGCGCGGACCAACGCAGCGCAAGCCGCCTCAAATGCAGAGGCGCGCAGGGCACCGCCAGCTGTGCCATGGGAGCCGCCTGAGCGCGAGCGCACAGCAGCGCGCTCTGACTGCCGGCATGGAGCCGCGGCGCTGTGCGTGCAAGTGCCCGCGCTGCGAGCCGACGAAGCGCACGGCGCGGGTTGAGCGGCAGGCTTTCGAGTGTGCGCAATCGCTAGATAGTGTCTACATGAGATCAAGCCAAAACAGCCAGCCAAATAGCGATACACCTGATATGAACAGCAGAAAGGAACGATGACG
>CAWVGT010000097.1:0-4969 GCA_963928645.1 Candidatus Fimadaptatus sp. | reverse complement strand
TCGCTGTTGTGCATGTTGTGCCGCCGTGGTGTATTGAATGCGCCTGTCATATCCCGGCTTGCACATGAGCTAACGTCGCCCGGTTCGAGGTCTGGCCTGCCGTGCGGCGCTTTTGCGCTTGTCAGGTTCATGCGCGCACATTTCGCTGTTGTGCATGATGTACCGCCGAGGCGTATTGAATGCGCCCGTCATACCTCGGCTTGCGCATGAGCCGGATGTCGCTCGATTCGCTATCTGGCCTGCCGCGCGGCGCTTTTGCGTCCGCCTTGTTCATGCGCGCGTTTCACCGCCGTACGCAGCCCGTCGTTGCCCAAGCCCCCACCGGTTCACGGCGCATTAGCTCGTTAAGCCGCAGCCTGCGTCACGGCCTGTGCGCAGGCCGGGGTATCGCCCAACCCGCAGCCAAACCCTGAGCCCGCCGCCGCATCAGCCCCTGCCCGCCAGCCGCGCTATCTCGGCCACGGCGTCGGCGCGCGCCACGGTGTGCTCCTCGGACGCGGCCATGTCCTTGAGCTTGACCACGCCCTGCGCCAGCTCGTCGCCCGCCAGCACCGCCACGACCGGCGCGCCCAGCTTGCCCGCGTACTTGAACTGCGCCTTCATAGAGCGCGCGGCGTGGTCTATGTCGCAGCGCAGCCCGGCATTTCTCAGCTCGCGCGCGAGCAGCATACCCTCGACGCGCGCCTCCTCGCCCATGGTCACTATGAACGCGTCGTACAGCCGGGGCGCTGCGGGCGCTATGCCCTGCTGGCGCATGACCATTATCAGCCGCTCGGTGCCCATGCCGAAGCCTATGCCGGCGCACTTGGGCCCGCCGACCTGCTCGACCAGCCCGTCGTAGCGCCCGCCGCCGCACACCGTCAGCTCGCCCGCGGGCTTGCCGTCCTCGCCGGGCACGCTGGTGATTATCTCGAACACGGTCTTGGTGTAGTAGTCCAGCCCGCGCACTATGCGGCTGTCGACCTGATACGCTATGCCCAGCGCGTCCAGGTGGCGCTTGAGCGCATCGAAGTGGCGCTGGCAATCCTGACACAGATTGTCCAGTATCGACGGCGCGCCGACCGTGGCCGCCTTGCAGCCCGGCTCCTTGCAGTCCAGCGCGCGCAGCGGGTTGCGCTCCAGCCGCTCCAGGCAGGTCTTGCACAGCTGGTCGCGGCGCTCGTTCAGGAAGTCTATCAGCTTGCGCCTGTACGCCTCGCGGCACTCCGGGCAGCCTATCGAGTTGATGCGCAGCATCAGGTCCTTTACGCCCAGCCGGCCCATCACGTCCAGCGCCAACGCTATCAGCTCGGCGTCCACGCTCGCGTCGGGCGCGCCGAACACCTCCGCGCCGAACTGGTGATGCTCGCGCAGCCGGCCCGACTGCGGCGCCTCGTACCGGAACACCGGGCAGTTGACATAGAACATCTTCTGCGGCAGCGGCTGCGCGCACAGCCCGCTCTCTATGAACGCGCGCACCACGCCCGCGGTGCCCTCGGGCTTGAGGGTTATCGAGCGGTCGCCGCGGTCCTTGAACGTGTACATCTCCTTTTGCACCACGTCGGTGGTGTCGCCGACCGAGCGCTGGAACAGCTCGGTGTGCTCGAACACCGGCGTGCGCACCTCGCGCATGCCGTGCAGCGCGCACACCTCGCGCTGCGTCTTTTCAATCAGCTGCCAGAGATAGCTCTCGTCCGGCAGCACGTCCCTGGTTCCGCGCGGAGCCTGCGTAAGCATTGTGATCCTCCCCTTTTATATCTGCGCAATGCGGGCAAACAAAAACGCGCCCTCCCGCCCCATGTAGGGGCGAAAGACCGCGGTGCCACCCTGCTTCAAGGGCCTGAGCCCTTCTCAATGCGCCGCACACGGACTTGCCCTGTGCCGCGCCGACCTTAACGCGATCCTCACGTTCCGCCATTTCCTGCGGACTGCTCCGGGGTGTCGTTCAGGCCGCGCCACGTGCGGGCTCTCAATCCAGACCCGCTCCCTGTGCCGCGCGCCGCGCCCTACTCTTCCCTTCGCCGCATTTGCGCTGTGTTTGCTGTCAATGATAGCACACTTGCATTCAAAAGGCAAGTTTTCCGTCAAAACTTAACCCGCGGCGCAGCGCGGAACGCCCTCCCGCGCCGCAGATTAGCGACCCGCACGGAGCGCGTTGCGGCAGCCGCCGCGAGCGGAAGGACGGCATTGCTCAAGCCCCCGCAGCCGGATGCTGCCGACAGGACGCGTATTCACATCGCCGTGCGCATCGACGCCGACCCGGCCTCGCTCTACCCGCCCGCCCTGCCGCTTCTATGACAACGCGCCGCGCGTGGTGGCATTGCCCCGCTCAGGCCCACGCAGCGGGACATTGCCGGCGGAGAGCGCACAATCGCCGTCGTGAACATCAAAACCGACTCGGCATCGCTTTGCGCGCCTGCCCTGCCGCTTCTATGACAACGCGCCGCGCGTGGAGGCATTGCCCCGCTCAAGTCCCCGCAGCGGGACATTGCAGGCGGAGAGCGCACAATCGCCGTCGTGAACATCAAAACCGACTCGGCATCGCTTTGCGCGCCCGCCCTGCCGCTTCTATGACAACGCGCTGCGCGTGGTGGCATTGCCCTGCTCAAGTCCCCGCGACGGGACGATACCAGCTAAGCGCGCGCCTTCGCCGCCGTATACATCGGCCCCGACTCGGCCTTGCGCGCCCATCCTGCCGCTTCTATGCCAACACGCCACATACGGAGGCATTGCCCCGCTCAAGCCCCCCGCAGCAGGACGATACCAGCAGAGCGCGCGCCTTCGCCGCCGTAGACATCGACGCCGACTCGGCCTTGTGCGCACTCACTGCCGCTTCTATAACAACGCGCTGCGCGTGGTGGCATTGCCCTGCTCAAGTCCCCACGACGGGACGATGCCGGCAGAGCGCGCGCCTTCGCCGCCGTAGACATCGGCCCCGACTCGGCCTTGCGCGCCCATCCTGCCGCTTCTATGCCAACACGCCACATACGGAGGCATTGCCCCGCTCAAGTCCACGCAGCAGGACGATACCGGCAGAGCGCGCGCCTTCGCCGCCGTATACATAAACATACAGCCCACCGGCGCCCTGACGCTTCACTTCATGCCCGCACACAGCTCATAGCCGCCCTGGCGCCCATCTAATGGTGGCTGTCCGCCCCCGGCCCGCGCCTCACCACCTGTCCGGCCAGCCGCCCGGATACTCGCCGAACGGCTCGGGCACGGCGTCCTCGCGCAGCATGCCCTCGCGTATCGCCTGCGCCAGGTCGGGCACGGTGTGCGCGTCGTACTGCTCGAACTCGGCCTCGCTCATTATGACCGCGCCCATGCGCCGCATGTCGTCTATGTTGGCGCGCTGTATCTCCTCGGTCGCCGACGAGCAGCAGTCCTCCAGTATCACCACGTTGTAGTCCAGCGCGTTGGCGTCGTAGCAGCTCGTGCGCACGCAGTTGGGCGTCGTCGTGCCCGCCAGTATTACCGTGCGCACGTCCAGCCGCCGGAGTATCAGATCCAGCTCCGTGCCGAAAAACGCGCTCCAGCGCGGCTTGATTATCGTGTAGTCGCCCGGCTGCGGCGCCAGCTCCGCCGGTGCGTCCGCGCCGCTTGCGCCTGTGGACGCCGGCCGCATCGCCCGGCCGCCCGCCTGCCACGCCGCGTGCCGCGTCAGCTCCACGTCGCTGCCGTCCGCGCGGTATATCCGCTTTACGAAGAACACCGGTATGCCCTTGCGCCGCGCCGCCGCCAGCGCCCGCGCGCACGCCGGCACCGTGGCCCGCGCGCCGCGTATGCAGTGCGCCGACGCCGGGTCGATGAAGCCGTTTTCCATGTCTATCAGCACGAACGCCGATCTGGTCGGATTTGGTTTCACTTTGTTTATCCTCCAATTTCGATTGTACGGCCGCGCATACTGGCGCCTGCCGATTGGCCATGGTTGCAATGAACCTCCGCCCGTAGACTTGGCAATCCGTCGACCATTGCCACGGTGGGCCTGGCTGTCCATGGACTTGGCCGTCCGCAGCATCAGCCGCCTGTAACCTCAGCCGTCCGCAGCCTCAGCCGCCCGTGGACTTGGCCGTCCGCAGCCGAATTCGCAAGCAAGCCCCGGCGGCATCGCCGTTCGGATCCGATCGCGGGCCGACACCGGCGCGCTCATGCGGGCGCGTTCGCGTCCAGCTCCCGCGCTATGCGCCCGGCCAGCCGCGCTATCAGCTGCGCCTCGGGCGGGCTGAGCTCGGGCAGCGCGTCCACGTCGAACCACTCCAGCCGCGCGACCTCCTCGGGCTGCGCGCGCAGCTCGCCCGAATACTCCCGGCACAAGTACACCGCGCCCACCGCGTACACCTGGTCGCCGTTGGGATATACGTATATCCTGTCCGGCCCGGACGCCAGCTCGCACAGCTCCAGCCGGCCCGCCGTCAGCCCGGTCTCCTCGCACAGCTCGCGCCGCGCGGCGTCCTCGAATGCCTCGCCTATCTCCAGCACGCCGCCGTGCATCGCCCACAGCCCGTTGTCGCGCCTGAGCTGCAGCAGCACCCGCCGCCCGTCCACGACCAGCACCGCCACGCTTGCGGTCATAAGCATCGCGTGCCCTATGCGCGCGCGCATGTCCTCTATGTAGCCCATACCGCACCTCCCTCAGCCGCATTACAGCGCCATTATAGCATACCGGCCCGCGGATAACAAGTTCGGGCGGGGCGCCCCGGGACGCCCGCCGCGTCGCTCGCACGCCCTGCCGCGCCTACGACTTGCCGCTCGCGCGCCCTGCCACACCAACAACCTGCCGCTCGCGCGCCCTGCCGCGCCTACGACCTGCCGCTCGCGCGCCCTGCCGCACCTATGGCCTGCCGCTCGCGCGCACTGCCGCACACACGACCTGCCGCTCGCACGCTCTGCCACACCAACGACCTGCCGCTTGCGCGCCCTGCCACGCCTATGACCTGCCGCTCGCACGCCCTGCCGCACCCACGTCCTGCCGCTCGCACGCTCTGCCACA
>CAWVGT010000096.1:0-12518 GCA_963928645.1 Candidatus Fimadaptatus sp. | reverse complement strand
CCGCTGCTGCTCGTTTCCCATCTCTGCACCACCTTTCTTCCTTCGTGATGCTATTTTACCATATCTCTCCTGTAAACACTACCTAGTACGCTGCCGATAATCGCGCTCTACCCGTTCCTGCAAAAGTACTTCGTAAAGGGCGTCATGATAGGCTCGCTCAAGGGCTGACGCCGGGTGCCTTCAACGCGGATGGCCGCGTGTAGAATATGTGAAAGGGTGAACCAAGTACATGAAGAAGCTGATTAGTCTGCTCGTATGCGCCGTGCTGCTGGCCATGTGCACAGCCGCCATAGCGGAACCGCTGACGACCGAGCCCGTGACCTTCGAGATCGCGATAGGCCGTCAGGTGCTCGACCTGAGCGACAACTTCAACGAGAAGCTCGCCGCGCAGAACGCCGAGGCCGATACCGGCATACACATCGAATGGGTGGAGCTGATAACCGACTCCTCGACCGAGCGCGTCAACTTGATGCTGGCCAGCGGCGATATGCCCGACGCGTTCGTGGCCACGCTCTCTGAGGCGCAGGTCAGCAAGAACCTGTCCCAGTTCGTGGTGCTCAACGACATGATCGAGCAGTACGCGCCCAACATCAAGGCGCAGTACGACGCCGTCGAGGGCCTGTGGGACAAGGTCACCATGACCGATGGCAACATCTACACGCTGGCGACCGGCGCCTACACCAATCCCGAAAACTGGGCGGGCGGCATACCGGTCATCAACAAGGCCTGGCTGGACAAGCTCGGCCTGGAAGTGCCTACCACGATGGATGAGTTCTACAATGTACTGGTCGCGGTGCGCGACGGAGACCCCAATGGCAACGGCCAGCAGGACGAGATACCGCTGGAGTTCTGCGAGAACGACTGGTGCACCCACATACTCGAGTACGCCGGCTTCTGGGGCTTCACCAACTACTACAAGATAGAGGATGGCAAGTTCATCGCCACGCCCCTGACCGACGACTTCCGCGCGTTCCTGGAGTACTTCCACAAGCTCGCTGAGGAAGGCCTGCTCGACGTCGAGGGCTTCAGCCAGACCAACCAGCAGTGGCAGACCAAGGCCAAGGACGACCGCTGCTTCATGTTCTACACCTGGACGGCCAACGGCCTGTTCGATGAGGAAAAGGCCAATGAGTACGTCGTGTTCGAGCCGATACAGGCCGGCGAGTCCGCGCCCGTGGTCAGCGGCGAGGTCAACGTGTTCAGCGGCAACCGCTTCGGCTTTGCGATATCCAATACCTGCTCCAACCCAGAGCTGATGCTGCAGTGGTTCGATCGCCAGAGCGTGGATACCGAGACCAAGATGATCTGGCGCTATGGCGAGGAGGGCCTGCTCTGGGAGCGCGATGGCGACACCGTGTACATGAACTATCCCGAGGCCACCGAAGAGATGAGCGTCGAGAACATGAAGTACACCTACGGCAACACCGACATGATACCCGCGCTGCTGATGCCCAACGAGATACCGATGCCCAATGCTGAGAAGTCGCCTACCTCGGCGATCCGCACTCAGATGGTCGAGCAGATCACTCCCTACATACCCGCTGAGGCGCTGCCGGTGCGCTCCGTGCCCGCCGAGAAGATCAGCGAGCGCGAGCTGATCTACACCGACCTGAAGGCGTATCCAGATGGCTTCGTGGCCACCAGCATAATGAACGGCGTGACCGATGCCGAGTGGGAAGCGCACCTGGCGATGGCCGAGTCCTATGGCATATCGCAGTGGGCGCAGTGGTATCAGGACTTCATTGACGGCAACTTCTAATGCCGCGCCCTTAAGCGCAAGCGGTGTTTAAGGCAGCGGGCCGCCGGCTGATGCTGGCGGCCTACTGCCGTATATTGCTGTATGGCGTTGACCGGCCTGCGCGATGGCGAACGCGTATATGTGCGCGGGGGGACATGAACGACATTGAAGAAGATTATTGTTCGGAATACATTCGTGCGCTACTGCTTCAGCTTTCTCATAGTGCTGGTGCTGCCTATAACCGCCGTGGCGGCGTCGTTTAACATTCAGTTTATGGCAGATTATCGCGAGTCGCACACCAGCCGGCTGCAGCTCTCGGCCGAAAAGACGATGGGCGACCTGGAGCGCCAACTCGCGCAGATGGAATTGATATCGATGCAGTTTTCGTTCGACGGCGAGTTCGGCGGCGCACAGCTGGCCAGCGAAGCGCTGCTGTACCGGCAAATACGCGAACAGCTGGCGCATTATCGCTATATTTCAAACTATGTAACCGACATTGTATATGTCAATTGCCAATACCCCAACACATACTATACCACGCTGGGCACATATAACAGCCAGTACTTCAACTACTATCGCGGCGAAGCGGGCCTGGAGAACGCGGCGGAGTACTTTGGCCGGCACAACGGCGGCTTCTGGGTGCCGGCGGCCGAGCTGGCCGTGGTCGCGCCCGCGTTTGCGCATGCCGCGCAGTATGCGACGCCGGTGGTGAACGTGGAGCAGGGCTGACTCGTATTCATAGTGCCTATAAACCAGCTGCGTGGCATGCTGGATATGTCGGCCGCGCAGCTCAACACCTGCGCCATACTCGACGCCAACGGCGCGGTGTTGTATGAGGGCGCGCAGGACGTGGACTGGCGGCGGGCGCTCGAGATGGACGCGCAGGGCGAGATGCGCGCGGAGGGCGGCTACTACCTGATGTGTACGCGCAGCGAGCAGCTGGGGCTGATGTGCGTGTACTCGATTTCAGAGCGCTCGCTGCTTGAGAAGGTGGACAGGCTCAGCAATCAGTTTTTTGTTTTACTGCTGGTCACTTTGATCGGGGGCAGCGCGCTGGCGATAGCGTTTTCGCGCAAGCTGGCCGGCCCGATAGATTCGCTGATAGACACGGCGCGGCGCATGGGCGGCGAGGGGCGCGCTCAGCCCGGCAGCATAACCGACGTGCAGAACGCGCTGGTCAGCGTGCACCGCGAAAACCAGCAGCTGCAGTCGCAGTACATAGAGTCGGAGCGCCACAACGTGCTGATGCGCCTGATGAGCGGTCAGTACAGCTCGCCCGAGGCGCTTGAAGAGGACTGCACCGCTGTGGGCGTGCCGACCAACGGCCATGTGTACACCGTGGTGCTGATAGACGAGCTGCGCATGCCCACCAGCGAGACCGAGCAGGAGATAGAGCGGCTGTTCGACGCGCGTATGCACGTGTTCGGGTTCAGATTCAGCGAGCGCCAGTGCCAGATCTTCCTGCTGGCCGAGGCGGAGGAGGGGAGCCACGAGCGCGAGGCGCTGTTTAAGCGCCTGAAGGGGCGCTATCCGGGCGTCATGATGGCGATGGGCGGCCAGACGAGCGACCTGATGCACGTGCAGCAGTCGTATCAGGACGGCGTGTTCGCGCGCCGGCTCGCCCAGATGAAGGGCAGCGCGACGCCGGTGCTGAGCGACGACGAGCACACGCACGAGGGCCAGGCCGTCTACCCCAAGCAGGAGATAGACGCGCTGTACAACATACTCAAGCAGAAGGACGTAGAGAAGCTCTCGTTCATACAGGAGACGCTTATGTTCAGCCTGCGCATGCTGGGCGACGACCCGGTGTATCAGCAGGCGCTGTGTTACGACATAATCAGCACCTACAACCGCGCGCTGAGCAAGCTGGGCATAGGCGGGCGCAGCGACCGGCAGCCGTTCAAGACCGGCGAGCGCGGCAGCCTGCACATCGACCGACTGCTTGAGATAATGCAGGGGCTGTACAACGAGGCGATAGACTCGTTCATAGCCGAGGAGACGCCCGAGCCCGGCAACGACATAGCGGAGCTGGTAGCCTATATCGACGCACAGAAGGACGACATACCCAACGTCTACGAGGTCGCCGAGCGCTTTGGCGTGTCGCCCTCCAACCTGAGCCATCAGTTCAAGCGCGCCACCGGCGAGACGCTCTCCAACTACATCGCCGCGCACAAGCTGCGCGTGGCGCGCGAGCTGCTGGTCAACACCGACATGGACGTGGCGCAGATAGGCGAGCGCCTGGGCTATACTCACCCGTCCAGCTTCATACGCATGTTCCACAAGGTCGAAGGCATAACGCCCGCGCAGTATCGCGATGAGCATGCGGGCGGCGCCCGGTGAGCGCTCCGGCATGCCGGTGAAGCGTTCGCTCCCGCACGGCCGATGCGGGCCGCAGGGCGCGCGGCGGCCAAAGCCTGAGATGGTTTCTATTAGCAATGGCCCATGCCCCGTATCGGGACGTGGGCCGCTCAGACTGCTGACAAAGCCCGACGGCTGGACAGCCAGTTTAGCCCGGGCAGTATTTGGCAACATGCCATTGATGTTGCTGCAAAATTGGCCTTATGCAAGCGATGTTTCGTTTAATGTGCATGTTCCGCCGAATGCTGCTGCTCGTTTGACCGGCAGATCGCATGCGGCATACTTTGTCAATAGACTGAACGGCCCATGCCCCGTATCGGGACATGGGCCGCTTCGCGCTGTTGTCGGACGCGCTGTGAGGCCGATTATTCAGCCGCGGGCTCGTCGTACTGAGAGTAGTTGTCGTAGGCAGCCTGGTACAGCTCGAGCAGACGATCGACGCCGTAGTTCTTGAGCGTGGTCTGGAAGTTGTCCCAGTCGTTCTCAATCGACCAGCCGCCGGTGCAGAACTGCGCGACGGAGCTGATCATGTACTCGTTGAGCACGGCGGTCAGCTCGTTGAACTCCTCCATGTCGTCGGCGTTCATGAACAGCGTGTTGGGCAGCACGTACTCGTCATAGTAGTACGATTCGACCTGTATGGTCTCCTTCTCCAGGCGCGCCTCATAATAGGTCGGGTCGGAGTTGAGCACGTCCCAATCGTAGTCGGGCGAGTACTTGTTGCGCTCGGACAGTATGTTGTTGCACGGGCCGTTGCTGAAGTAGTGGGTCTCGTCGGAGTCGGTGCTGTCAACAATGGTGTTGATCTGGTAGACGTACTCGCCGCCGCGGATGTTGGTTATGCCTTCGGGCGCGTATTCCCACTCAACGCCTTCGATGCCGCGGGTGCGCTCAAACGAGCTCTGCGCGCCCATCATGTAGTCGATCAGGCGGAAGGCCTCGGCCGGATGCTCGCACTTGTCGGTTATGACCGCCAGCGCCTTGACGTTGTCGTTGACGGGCGGGTTGTAGGCCGCGTAGCACGCGCCGGTCTCGGACTCGACGGGCTGCAGTATGTGGAAGTTGGCGTAGAGTTCTTCTATGGTGGTGTCGATCAGGCAGGCCAGGTGCATGGTGCAGATGCCGCCGTAGACGTAGGGCTCAGTGCACACGGCGGTCTTGCCCTGCTCCATGGTCTGGGACCAGGCGTTCGTGTCGATCAGGCCCTCAGAGTAGAGCTTGTAGATGTACTCCAGGCCGGTCTTGAAGTCCTCCTCGAGGCCGGAGTAGTGCACCACGCCGTCCTCGTCCAGGAAGCAGTAGTTGGAGCCGTTGATCCAGTCGCCGACCTTGGGGAAGTAGGGCAGGAAGTAGTTCATTATGACGGCGTCCAGCGTCTCCTGATCGTCGGCGGTCAGCGGTATCTCGTCGGCGATGCCGTTGCCATTGGGATCGCCGTCGCGTATGGCGCAGAGCATCTCGTAGAGCTCATCGGTGGTCGTCGGCTGCTCGGTGTAGCCCAGCTGCTCCAGCCAGTCCCAGCGCAGGTAGATCTTGGGATAGGCCATGCAGTGACCGCACTCGGAGTAGTTGTTCACGCCGTAGATGTTGCCATCGGGCGCGACCATTATGTTGTAATAGCTGCTGTTGTACTCGCGCAGCGCCGCGAGATTGTCCGCGTACTCGTCGTACAGGTCGTTGAGCGCAATGAATATGCCGTCGCGCACGCCGTAGCTGAGTATATCGGACATGGTGAAGCCGTTGGTGTAGCTGTTGAGGAACAGCTCGGGATAGTCGTTGGACGCCAGCATCATCGCTATCGTGGTGCTCGCATCATTGCCGGTCAGTGTGCGATAGGATATATCCAGGTTGATGTTGAGCTCGTCGCGGAACTTCTGGAGGTAGTAGTTGTTCTCCTGGTCCCACTCCTCGTCCACGGGGGCAAAGCAGGTGATCGTTATGAGTTCGTCGGAAATCGGGAACTCGCCCTTGGGGTTGCAGGCGGCCAGCGCGCTGGACGCGACCAGCGACAGCGCCAGCAGCGCCGCGAGGCAGATGAGGTAACGCCGTTTCATGAGTACACCCTCCTTTTTGTATTTCCAAGCCGTATAAGGCGTATGGACGTCAGCCCTTGAGCGAGCCTATCATAATGCCGCTGAGGAAGTAGCGCTGGGCGAACGGATAGAGTATCATGACAGGTATCGTCGATACGATTATTGTAGAGTACTGCAGCAGGTTCTTGAGGTACTGCTGCTCGAGCTGGCTGTTTATGTCGTTTATGTCGACCGCGGCGTTGTTGGTTATGAGCACGTCGCGCAGCACCATCTGCAGCGGTATCTTGCTGGACGAGCGCAGATACAGCAGCGCGTTGAAGTAGCTGTTCCAGTGACCGACGGCGTAGAGCAGCACCAGCACCGAGACTATCGGCGTGGCCAGCGGCAGCGCTATCGAGACCAGATAGCGCGTGTCGCGGCAGCCGTCTATGGACGCGCTCTCGTAGAGCTCCCAGGGCACGCTCGACATGAAGTAGGTGCGCATCAGTATCATGTTGTACACGCTCAGCGCGCCGGGCAGCACCATCGCCCAGATCGTGTCGATCATCTTGAGTTTGTTGACGACCAGGAACGTGGGTATCATTCCGCCGCTGAACAGCATCGTGAACGTAAACAGCGCCATTATAATGCCGCGGCCCTTTATGTCCCGGCGGGAGAGCGGATACGCCGCCAGCACTGTCACGAACATGTTAATCGCGGTGCCGACCACGGTGTATATGATCGAGTTCTTAAAGCCGTTCATCAGCGATTCGGAGGTGAATATGCGCTCATAGCCCTCCAGCGAGAAGTCGACCGGCCACAGGAACACCTTGCCGGTGGACACCGCCGTGGTCGAGCTGAACGACGATACGATTATGAACCACAGCGGCACTATGACCGCAAACGCGCTGAGCACCAGGGTTATGTAGACCACGGCCATGAATATGTGGTCTATCGGGCGCGTGAAGTACCGGGTAGCCTTTTTCCGGGGATTTTTTACCGCTTGCATCTCGCTACCTCCTGCTTAGAATAGGCTGGTCTCGCCATCGGTCAGCTTGCGGCATATGAAGTTGGTCGCGACGAGCAGTATGGTGTTCACGACCGAGTTGAACATGCCGATAGCCGTGGTGTACGAATACTGCGCGTCCTGAACGCCGCGCTTGTAGACGTAGGTAGCGATTATCTCGGATATGTCCAGGTTGAGCGGGTTCTGCATCAGGTAAACCTTTTCATAGCCAACGCTGAGCAGGCCGCCCATGGCCATGATGAGCAGTATGATTATCGTGGGCATTATCGTGGGCAGCTGTATGTACCAGATCTTCTGCAGGCGGTTGGTGCCGTCGATTATGCCCGCCTCGACCAGTTCGGGTGGCACGCCCGCCAGCGCGGCTATGTAGATTATCGCCGAATAGCCGGCCGATTGCCATAGTCCCGACCAGACGTACATCGAGCGGAAGTAGCGCGCCTCGCCGGTGAAGTTGATATCCGAGCCGCCGAGCAGCTTTATGACCTTGTTGACCAGGCCGGTGTTGGTCGCAAAGAAGTTCATCATAATGCCCACCAGCACCACGGTCGATATGAAGTAGGGGAAGTAGGTTATCGTCTGCACGCTCTTTTTGAGCCACTTGACCGAGCACTCGTTCAGGAACACCGCCAGCACTATCGGCAGCGGGAACGTGACCAGCAGCGAATATACGCTCAGCGCGAGCGTGTTGCCCACCAGCTGCTTGAGCAGCGGCGAAGTAAAGAACCGCTCAAAGTACTTGAGCCCCACCCATTCGCTGCCGAGTATACCGCGCCGGAACGAATAGTCCTTGAACGCTATCAGCAGACCGCCCATGGGCACGTACGCGAATATTATGACCCACGCCAGCGGTATGAGCAGCATCAGGTACACTTCCCAGTGCTTGGTCAGGCTATCCTTCCAGGTAAGCGAGTTGCCCGTCACCTGTCGCCTGCTCTTAGTGTTAGTCTTGCCTACCAATGCGACCACATCTCCCTTGCAAATAGCCTTTATAAATCAGCGCATCCCGACCTGCCCGGCAGCGGGCACGGCGGCTGCTTCACTGCGCGATGGGCAGTTCCCGGCGCTCGCCGGCCTTGAGTGCAAGCTCCATAACCTCACCGTCGAGCCCGCGGCGCACGCGCACATTGCCGTCAAACGCGGCACAGATGCTCGCGCTGACCAGCCGCCCGCCGCTCCAGCTCATGTCGACCCGGTAGCCGCCGCGCGCGCGCAGCCCGCGCACGCTGCCGGAGCCCCAGGCCGCGGGCAGCGCCGGCAGCAGCGCTATCGCGTCGCCGTCGCTCTGCAGCAGCATCTCGGCGAACGCCGCTATGCCGCCCAGGTTGGAGTCGATCTGGAATACGTCGCCGTTCTTGCCGAGCAGGTTGTCGAACGTGACGTCGGCCATGTGGTGGCGCATGCGGCGATAGGCCATGTCGGCGTCGCCCATGCGCGCCCAGAGCGCGGCCGACCACGAGTTGGCAAACAGGTTCATGTCGTGATCGTAGTGCCTGAGCGTGCTGAGCAGGGCGTCCCTGAGCTCGGGCGTCTTTTGAGGCGACATGCAGCGGCCTGGATAGAGGCCGTAGAGCACGTTTATGAACTGACAGTGCTCGTCCTCGCCGATCCAGTCCAGCAGCGAGCCGTCGCGCCTGGATACCGGGTAGCTGGGCGGCAGGGCGGCGGCGGTATCGCGCAGCTCCTCTAGGAAGCGCGCGTCCGGCTCGCCGATGAGGCGCGCGGCTGCCTCGGTGCAGTCGAACAGATCGCGCACCAGCTGGTAGTCGAGCGCGGCGCCGGCATTGACGGTGTAGGTCGAGCCGTCGGCGCGGGTATAGCGGTTTTCGGGCACGGTGGCCGGGCAGATGCCCTTGTAGCCGCCGGGCAGGTCGCACATCATGTCTATCGCAAACAGCGAGGCGCCCTTGAGCACGTGGTAGTACTGCCTGAGGAAGTCCAGATCGCGCGTGAACAGATAGTGCTCCCATATGTGCTGACAAATCCAGGTGCCGCCGGTGGGCCACAGCGACCACTTGCAGTCCGAATGGCCCATGCCAATCGGACAGGTGCTGCGCCACAGGTCGATGTTGTGATGCGCGCACCAGCCGCGCGCGTTGTACAGATTGCGCGCGGTCAGCGCGCCGGTGTGCGTGATCTCGTCCAGCAGGCGCATGAACGGCATGTGGCACTCCGGCATGCCCAGCACCTCGGCGCCCCAGTAGTTCATCTGCGCGTTTATGTTGGTGGTGTAATTGCAGCTCCATGCGGGCCGCAGCTGCCAGTTCCAAATGCCCTGCAGGTTGGCGGCCTGCGTGCCGGGGCGGGATGAGCTGTACAGCAGATAGCGGCCGAAGTCGAAGAATTGCTTTTCATATCCGGCGTCGTCGCCGCGCTCGGCGTAGCGGCGCTTGCGCTCATCGGTGGGCAGCGAATCGAGTGCTCTGTCGTAGTCGATGTCCAGCTGCACCCGATCGAAGTGCTCGATCATGTCGGCCACATGCGCGGCCCGTATTTCGGCCCAGCCCTTGCCCGCAGCGGCGTCCAGCGCGACGCGGCCGCGGCTCTCCAGATCGATTGAATCGTCCTGGCCCTGCCACAGCGCCTCGGGGCTATCAAAGCGCCGGGCGTTGTAATTGGTGCCCAGCCAGATGTACAGGTTGGCGCGGGTTGCGCCGGTCACGCTGAAGCCGTTCGCGTCCGCGCGCACTATGCCGTCCGCGCAATCCAGCTTCAGCTGGCACTCGAACCTGAGGCCCTTTTGCTCCTCCCAGGGCTCGTCGTACACAATCGCCGTGGGATTAGCGGTGTCGAGCTCAAGGTAGGACGGCTCCACGTGCCGGGGCGCGCGTCCGTCCAGCACATACCGGTCGCACAGCCCGCGCGCCGCGCCGCGCAGCATCGTCTCAATGCGCCCTGAGAAGCTGAGCCCGCCGGGCGCATCGCATTCAAAGTGGAGCACTATCACGTCGTCCGGCGCGCTTACGAGCTGCTCGCGCGTGAAGTGCACGCCGCCGGCAGCGTATCTGACCCACGCTATGCCCGTGCGCAGATCCAGACCGCGCGCGTACTCGGAGACGGTGCCCGGCATGCCAAAATCAAGCACCAGCTCGCCCGCGCACAGATAGCTCTCGTTGTACGGGCCCTGCAGCCGGTCGGCCAGGTCCTCAGCGCCGTAGAAGTCGCGCTCCTCGAGTATCTTTTTGCGTATGCGGGTCGTATAGCGTTCATAGGCGTTGTGTATGCCGGTGGCGTGCGCGTAGCCGGACCACAGCGTGTCCTCGTTGAGCGCCATGCGCTCTTGCGCCATGCCGCCGGACACCATTGCGCCCATGCGGCCGTTGCCTATAGGCAGCGCTTCGAGATAGTCGCTCGCAGCATGTGTATACCACAGATTGCATATATCCACGGCCCATAACCTCCCACAGATGCGATGTGTTATGATTACTTTTTCGGGTGCGGAATGTGTAGTAAAGAGAGATATAAGTAAGTATAGCACAAACGTTTCGCTTTCGCAATACTTGAATGCCAATTCGCCTCAAAAAGTTCCAAATTTCATTGGCAAAGTCGATAATTCATTATGCGATTGGGCGCATAATGCAAAAAAACCAAGCGAAATCAAATCAAAAGCGGAATAGTCACATCAAAACTATGTTGACTTGCCCTGGCAAATGCACGCATAGTTAATTTGTAAACATGGGGATGTGCATAATGGCAATGTCAAGATGAAAAATGATATACGGAATATGTAAAAGAAGCGGTCAAAGCAAAACAAGTTATGGGCGGCACGAGCGATGAGCATGCGGGCAAGAATGAATATAACAAAGTTAACATGGCACGAGAACTCATAAATATGCGCCGCATTGTGGCTCGATATACTTTACAAAACACCAAAATAAGGCGCAAAGGCATCACAATGGAATCCGAGAAATCGCTTCAAACAAACCGAAGAAGCATGACGCCGAAAACAATAATCGAATAGATAGACGTAATTATACGGGCACAATGGGCGCAAAACCTGTGGACAGCAAAACCAGCCGAGCCCGGAAATATCTCAAGGTTGAAAATGGACAGAGCGCATGGTATAATGAGGAAGAAATAAACCAACGGAGGATCGTCAAATGCTGAGGAGGTTATTCGACAAAAACGCAGACAGGCGCGTGCGCGGATGGCGCGTCGCGATAGCCATGGCAGCGATGTGCGCGTGTTTGGCAAGCGGCAGCGCATGTGCGCAGGGCCGCGAGTTGTCGATAGCGGCTAACATAGGCACGGCCGTAGAGCGCGAAGCGGAAGTGTACAACGTAAAGCACAAGCTGCTGGGCGTGAGTGCGCGCGTGCACGACTCGATGCAGGAGATCAATGAGGATTACGCGGGATGGTTCGAGCAGGCCGACACGCCGATAAGCTATCCGGTAGCGCAGGCCGAGGACAACGACCTGTATATGGATCACTCGTTCACGCTCGAGAGCAGCAGCGCGGGCTGCCTGTTCCTGGACTATCGCAACGGCGCGTTCTTTCGCGACGCGAATTGCGTGGTCTACGGCCACCACATGAAGGACGACTCGATGCTGGCGACGCTGGTGGGCTACAAGCAACAGTCGTACTACGACGCGCATCCGACGATGAACCTGTACACGCCCTACGGCGATTACATCGTAGAGGTATTTTCGGGCGTGATAGTGAGCGGCGCGCACGACTTCCTGGAGTTCAACTTCGACAGCGAGGCGGCGTTTGACGAGTACTGGCAGCCGTTCCTGGACGACTCGACGTTCGAGAGCGACATAGTGCCGCAGTACGGCGATCGCCTGATAACGCTGATCACGTGCACATATGAGTTCGACAACGCGCGCTATATCGTGTGCGGACGGCTCAAGCCGGTCGAAGTGCTCGAAAAATGAGCGCGGATCCGCAAACACAGGCGACCAGAGGCGCGTGCCTGTATGGGCGCAACTGACAGGACGGGCGTGGGGGAAGGCCATGCCGTTTGGCAAGACATGTTCCGGAGCTGCACGGCACAAGCGGTGCGGCTCCGGTTTTTGCTTATTCTGACCTGGGCAGCGCGTTGCCGCGATTGGGTGCGCAGACCGGGAAACGAGGAGTATGCCGTCATCCGGCCGTTTATTGCGTACCGGCATGCTGCGCCTGGCAGGCAACCGGCCGCCGCATGCGCAAGTCGACCGGCTATCAGTAGGGACTGCTCCGCAGATTTGTCAGCTTGACACACGCATACTTGGCGCGCCTGTCAGCAATCGCATGTCAGGCAGCAATCGCTCAAATGAAAAACCGCAGCTCAGACGTACACATCCGAACTGCGGTTTCGTCAGCGGAAGAGGTGGGATTCGAACCCACGTGGGCTTTCACCCAACCTGATTTCGAGTCAGGGCCGTTACGACCACTTCGATACTCT
>CAWVGT010000095.1:0-3776 GCA_963928645.1 Candidatus Fimadaptatus sp. | reverse complement strand
GGGCTGGGTCTGCAAGATCTGCGGCTATGTGTACGAGGGCGAGACGCTGCCGGCCGACTTCATCTGCCCGCTGTGCAAGCACGGCGCCGAGGACTTCGAGCCGCTCAAGTGATATCCCGCTGCGGCCGGGCGCTCAGGCCCCCAGGCCGCGCAGGCGATATGAGTATCCCAATATCAATATATATAAGGAGGCCAATCCAATGAAGAAGTATGTATGCGACGTATGCGGCTATGTCTACGACGAGGCCGCGGGCGATCCCGACAACGGCATAGCGCCCGGCACCCGCTGGGAAGACCTGCCCGACGATTTCGAGTGCCCGCTCTGCGGCGTCGGCAAGGACAGCTTCAGCGTCCAGGAATAAGCTGACATTCTCATTGCGCTCCGGTCGCGAGTTCGCTCGCGCCGGAGCGCTCAGTTTGTTGACAAAGCGGTTTACACACAGACAGCCCGATGCCAGTTGCGATAGTCATAGTCTAAACTGCATATTGCGTTCATCTATCCGACGTTGCGGCGCTGTTTTGCATAATTCGATATATACATAAGCGAAATCGAGTTTAGAGAAAACTGCCGCATCCGACGGCCAGGGCTTTGGCAACGGTCTGTGCGCTCCGGTCGCGAGTTTGCTCGCGCCGGAGCGCTTTGCGTTGGGCGCGCGGGCGGCATTGCGCATGCTCCGCGCCCGCCGCGGCTCATGCGCCGCATCGGCTCACATGCGAAAAACACGTTATTGACATACCCCCCCCCGCCACATTTTTTTCATTTCGCGACGGTTTCGGCACAATTAGACATTCAACAATTAACGCACGCCCACTGTTGCGGCGGCTGAGCTTAATGTATAATCACCGTGAAGCGCGGCGCAGGGGACGCCGCCAGGGCCGCTTGGCGGTCAAACGGGGAGGATACGCATTATATGGACTTCATTATCGATCAACTGAGCAAGAGCTTCGGCGCGCACCGGGTGCTCGACGCGGCCGCGTTCCGCTTCCAGAGCGGGCTGATATACGGGCTGCTGGGGCGCAACGGCGCAGGCAAGACCACGCTGTTCAACTGCATAAGCGGCGACATGCGCGCCGACTCGGGCGGGTGCCGCTGGGACGACGCCGGCGCCGCCCGGCCGCTCGCGCCCGAGGAGATAGGCTATGTGCCGTCCACGCCCGCCGTGCCCGAGTTCCTGACCGGGCGCGAGTTCTTCAAGTTCCTGCTGGACATACACCCCGAGCGCATCGGCGGCGCGCTCAGCGTGGACGACTACTTCGACATGGTCGGAATCGCGCCCGCCTCGCGCGACGACCTGCTCAAGAACTACTCGCACGGCATGAAGAACAAGGTGCAGATGATGGTCAACCTGATGTTCAAGCCGCGGCTTTTGCTGCTGGACGAGCCGCTGACCTCGCTGGACGTGGTGGCGTCCGAGGAGATGAAGGCGCTGCTGCGCGCCCACAAGTCCGACGCCGTGACGATAATATCCACCCACATACTCGACCTGGCGCTGGACATGTGCGACCGCATAGTGCTGCTCAGCCACGGCGCGCTCGAGCCGGTCGACAAGTCCGACCTGGACGACGACGCGTTCAAGCGCAAGATAGTCGACGCGCTGCGGGAGGCCCAAGATGCTCAGGACGCTTAGGATATCGCTCGCGCTGCGCAACGCGCACCACGCCAACGCGCTGATATACGCGCTGGCCCATACCCCGCTGATACGCCGCCTGCTGCCCGACGCGCCCTATGGCGCGCACACGCCCAAGGCGCTGGCCAACCTGCTGGGCGCGCTCTGGGAGCTGGCCACGACCTTTGCGGGCAAGGCGCTGTACTTCCTGACGATGATACTGGGTGCGGCGACGCTGTACGCCGGGCGCGATACCGCCTCGGTGTACATGAACATACTGTTCTGGCTCACGCTGATAGGCATGTACGGCAACACGTACCTGTGCAACCCCACGACCGACAAGTACTACGCGCTCGAGTTCCTGCGCATGGACGCGCGCAGCTTCGCGCTGACCAGCTATGCCTATACGCTGGCCAAGGCGCTCGTGGGCACGGCGACGTTTGCGCTGCTGACCGGGCTGAGCGTCGGGCTGAGCGCGGGCGAGTGCGCGCTCGCAGCGGCGTTCGGCGCGTGCGGCAAGCTGTGCGTGGCGGCGCATGCGCTGCGCCAATACGCGCGCAACGGCGAGGTATACAACGAAAACGCCGGCGGGCCCCGGTTCTGGTGCATCACGGGCGCGCTGCTCGCGGCGGCGTATGGGCTGCCGCTGGCGGGCCTGCTGATACCGCGCTGGGCGATCGCCGTCATAATGGGCGCGGTCGCGGTCATGGGGCTGCTGTCGGTGCGCACGGTGCTCGCGTTCGACCAGTACGGCCCGCTCTACCGCGAGCTGCTGCGCGAGACCGCGCGCAAGAAGCTCGCGCTGACCGGCCCCGAGGGCCAGAAGCGCCTGCACGAAAAGTACATAACCGCCGACGCCTCGATAACCAGCGCGCGCAGCGGCTTTGAATACCTAAACGAGCTGTTCATAAAGCGCCACCGCAAGCTGTTGTGGCGCGCGTCGCAGCGCATAAGCGCGGTGCTGAGCATAATCATGGCGGCGCTGATCGCGCTGGCGCTGTTCATGCCCGACATCGGGCCGCGCATGAACGAAGTGCTCAAGGGCAATATAACGTACTCGGCACTGCTGCTGTACGCGCTCAACCGCGGCTCGCAGTTTGCGGGCACGCTGTTCATGAACTGCGACCACAGCCTGCTGGCGTACCCGTTCTACCGCGAGCCGCGCAACATACTCCGGCTGTTCAGGATACGTCTGCGCGAGATAATCAAGGTCAACCTGCCGCCGGCGCTGATACTGGGCGCGGGGCTGTGCGCGCTGCTGGCGGCAAGCGGCGGCGCGGACGCGGCCAGCTACATCGGCCTTATGATATCGCTGCCGTGCGTGAGCATGTTCTTCTCGGCGCACTATCTGGCGATGTACTACCTGCTGCAGCCGTTCACGGTGGGCACCAAGCTCAAGGGCGGCGCGTATCCGGCCGTCAACGGCATAGTCTACGGCCTGACGTATGCGCTGTCGCGGTTCACTATGCCTATACCGACTTACTGCCTGGCGGCGGGCGGGTTCTGCGTGGCGTACTGCGTGGCTGCCTGCATTGCGGTGTATCGGCGCGCGCCTCGGTCGTTCAGGCTTCGGGTTGAGTAGCGCTGAGTGCGGTATGACTGCACAATGTGCCGCTCAGCGGCGCATCGCTGCGCTGGGAGTCTCACGCGTTGAGCATGCCTCATTCGAGTTTCGTTCACCATGCCGATATTGGCGCACTGTCTGCGGCGGGCGGGTTCTGCGTGGTGTACTGCTTGGCTGCTTGCATTTCGGTATACCGGCGCGCGCCTCGGTCGTTTAGGCTCCGCGTTAAGTAGCGCTGAGTGCGATGTGCCGGCGTTCATGCGCCGGGCCTTTACGCAAAGGTCCGCATGGCGGTTCCTGCGCTGAGCTTGCCTGTTCGATTCGGTTCAACATACCCAAATGCTGTCTGGCGGTGGGCGGGTTCTGCGTGGCTGCTTGCATTGCGGTGTATCGGCGCGCGCCCGATCGTCTAGGCTCCGCGTTAAGTAGCGCTGAGTGCGGTATGACTGCGCAATGTGCCGCTCAGCGGCGCATCGCCCGCCGGGAGTCTCACGCACTGAACATGCTTTATTCGAGTTTCGTTCACCATACCGATACTGACGCACTGCCTGGCGGCGGGCGGGTTCTGCGTAGCGTACTGCGTGGCTGCTTGCATTGCGGTATAC
>CAWVGT010000094.1:0-2566 GCA_963928645.1 Candidatus Fimadaptatus sp. | reverse complement strand
AGCAGCACCTCGGGCTCGTTGACCAGCGCGCGCGCTATCGCGATGCGCTGCTGCTGGCCGCCCGACATCGCGTCGACCGAGCGCTTTTCAAAGCCCTCCAGGTTGACCAGCTTGAGCATGCGCTTCACGCGCTCGGCTATCTCGGCCTTGGGCACCTTCTTAAGCCTGAGCCCGAAGGCTATGTTCTCGAACACGTTCATGTGCGGGAACAGCGCGTACTTCTGGAACACGGTGTTGACGCGGCGCTTGTAGGGCGGCACGTCGGCTATGTCCCGGCCCTCGAACAGCACCTGACCCTCGTCCGGGTACTCGAAGCCGCCGATTATGCGCAGCATCGTGGTCTTGCCGCAGCCCGACGGCCCCAGCAGCGTTATGAACTCGCGCTTGCGTATATACAGGCTCACGTTGTCCAGCGCCTTGGTGTCGCCGAACTCCTTGGTTATGCCCTTTAGCTCTATCAGGTGGGTATCCTCTACCATCGCCTTGTCCCTCCGTAATCAGAAGCTCGGCGGCGCGCTCACCCACAGCACCCGCGCCACGCTCTTGCCCGCGTTTTCGATATAGTGCACCTGGTCGGGCTTGAAGCAGAAGCTCTCCTCCCGCCTGACCTTTATCTTGCGCTCGCCCAGCATCAGGTTTATCGCGCCCGCCAGCACGAAGCCGAACTCCTCGCCCTCGTGCGGGTTCTCGGGGTATGTGGCCCCGCCGGGCTGCAGCTCCACCAGTATCGGCTCCATGCGGTTCTTCTGGGCGTTTGGCACCAGCCACTTTATGCAGCCGCGCAGCCCCTCGGCGTCCTCCTTGACGAACATGTCGTCGGCGGTGAAGCACACCTTTTCCTCGGGCCGCTCGTCAAAGAAGCTCTTCAGGTCGCTGCCCAGGCATTCGAGTATGTCGCTGAGCGTGGCTATCGAGGGCGAAGTCAGGTCGCGCTCCAGCAGCGATATGAAGCCCTTGCTCAGCTCGCACCGGTCAGCGAGCTCCTCCATCGTCAGTCCGCGCTGCAGCCTCAGGCGGCGCACCTTGGCGCCAATCTGCATCCAATCGCCTCCGATCGCCCCCGCGCGGCGTCCGCGCCGCAGTTTAGTAATTCTAAACCCGAGAGCGATGTATATTAAACCACAAACCATCCCCGTTGTCAACATCTATTTCTGTTAACACTGTATTTTTGAGCAAATTCCGAATAAGAATGCCGTAAGACGCGCCCGGTTGGGCGTTTTTTGCGAATATTCGCGCGATCCGGGCGCAAAAAACGCCCCGTCCCTACGGACGGAGCGCGATATCCCGCGTTTAAAATACTGAACACGGACGCGTCGTTAATGAAACGGCAATTGGATGTTGTCGCCGGCTATGCCGCGCCTGCCGCCGAACCGCCAGATGCGGCGCGCATGCCCTGCCGACGGGCAGCTCAATGTGGACACGTACACCGGCACTTGCCACGCGCGGCAAGATTGCAGGCTTGCCGGCACACTGGCAGAGCGCCATATCTTGCAGTTAAGACTGTGCTCAGATGTTCTCGCCAATTATGCCGCGCCTGCCGCCGAACCGCCAAACGCGGCGCGCATGCCCTGCCGACGGGCAGCTCAATGTGGACACGTACACCGGCACTTGCCCCGCGCGGCAAGATTGCAGGCTTGCCGGCACACTGGCAGAGCGCCATAACCCGCGTTTAGAATACTGAACACGGGCGCGTCGTTAATGAAACGACCATCAGATATTGTCGCCAACTATGCCGCGCTTGCCGCCAAACCGCCATATGCAGTGCGCCAGCCCCGCCGCCGAGCAGCTCAGCGTGAACACATACACCGGCACATATCCCGCGCTGCCCGACACCAGCCCCACCAGCAGCGTGCCGAAGTTGGCCGGCAGCGTGGCCACGCAGGTCAGCGCGTTGTACAGCGCGCGCTTCTCGTCGGGCACGCCCGCCATCAGGTAGTTGGCGTAGCCCGCCCAGCCCACAGTCGAGAACTGCGTGAAGAACATCACAAATATCATCGGCAACAGCAGGTTGACGCCGCCCGCGGCCAGGCCCAGGCTTATTACGCTTACCAGGTTCAGCGCCACGTTTATGCCCTGCGTCCACAGCATCACCGCGCGGTAGCCCCTGTACATCGACAGCTTGCCCCAGAAGAAGCCGCCCGCCATCTGGCCTATGACCTGCATCGTCAGCAGCGTGGCCACGTCGGCGTCGGTCAGCCCGCCCGCGCTGCGCCCGAACAGTATGTTGACCGGCGCGGCCAGCAGCCCGCACAGGTACAGCGTGCGCGACACCGTGACCTCGCGAAACGCCTTGCTCTGGCGTATCATCGGCCCGAACTCGCGGAAGTACTCGGTCAGCCGGTAGCGCGGCCGCGGCGACGCCACTATCGGCACGTCGCGTATCATCGCCAGCGCCACCGCGTTGAGCACCAGTATCACGCCCGCGATGCCGAATATCACTATGTAGCGCATCCGCTCGTCCAGCGACGAGGCCATTATAACGCCCACCAGCTGGCCGCCCAGTATGCCCATTATGCCGCCGAACACGTAGTTGTAGCTCTGCACGCGCCCGCGCAGCATCACCGGC
>CAWVGT010000093.1:0-18584 GCA_963928645.1 Candidatus Fimadaptatus sp. | reverse complement strand
GCCGACAAGAACTGCCGCCTGATAAAGGGCCAGGTGTTCCTGTGGCCGGGCGCGACCGACTGGCGCGAGCTGTGGGACGGCGAGGCGTGAGTTGGGGCTTGACCGGCGCGCCCGATGCGCATCCGCGCACTTGAGCGCAGCGGGCTTGAGCCGGCGTGCGCGCAGTATCGCGCCATGGCGGCAAGGCGATCGGCCGATGGCGCGCGATTGAATTTGGGGAAATGAGCGATTCCGCAGAGCTCATTTCCCCATTTGCATATTGTGAAAGCCCGACTATTTGGCGGCAAGCCGCAAACCATATCGCATGACGCAGCGCCGTTCAAACCGGCACAAAGCCATGTTGACGCGCAGATGCAAATGTGATGCAATCGGGCACAAATATACGCATCGGGCGGGGCTGGAGTGAACGCAATGAACATTGAACTGGTGAAGCTGACCGGCGAATACAGGCAGCAGCTGCGCGACATGCTGGCCGAATGGAAGGCCGACATAGAGCGCAACAAGACAAACATATCGCCATACAGGATATGGGCGACCGATTACCGCGACTTTGACGCCTACGTGCGCAGCCTGAACACCCCGCCTGAGCCTGAGAGCGGGCGGGTGCCCGACACGACGCTGTTCTGCCTCGACAGGGACCGGAACATATTCGTGGGCGCGGTCAACATACGGCACTACCTGAACGACGAGCTGCTGCGCTCGGGCGGGCACATAGGCGACGGCATACGCCCCAGCGAGCGCCGCAAGGGCTACGCCACGGCGATGATAGGCCTGGCGCTGGACGAGTGCCGCAAGCTGGGCATGGACAGGGTGCTCATGTGCTGCGACAGGGACAACATAGGTTCGGCCAAGTCGATTATCAACAACGGCGGCGTGCTGGAAAACGAGATAGAGGAGGACGGCCATATAGAGCAGCGCTACTGGATACAGCTGTGACGCGCGGTATCGAGCGGCAATCGATATGAGCGGCGTGCGCCAAACCGGAGTGCAGCGCGAGCCACTGCGACGCACCAGTCAATTGACAAGGCATGCCGTAAACGGTTAGCATGTCTGAATATGCGGTTGCAACCAGCAGGGCACGCAAATCAAAGCGGGACGCCGCTTATATCAGATCAGTTTTACAATATCGCCTATATGCTGTTTTATAAGTTGTTTGGAGCAAGCCCCCGCTGTCCAGCCGCCGGGCTTGCCAACTGACTGGGGCATGGCGAGCTATCGCGATGCCATCAGTCTATTGACAAAGTATGCCGCGCATGGGTCAGTGTGAGCAAACATGCAACAGCAGCCGATAGAACATGCAAATCTAAGTTGAGTGATGCTTGTGTTAGACACATTCTGCAAAACCACCGATAGGATGTTCAAGGATGTTTTTAGCAAACCCCGCTGTCTAATCGCCCGGGCTTTGCCAACTGACTGAGGGCATGGCGAGCTATCGCGACGCCATCAGTCTATTGACAAAGTATGCTGCGCATGGGTCAGCTTGAGCAAACATGCAACAGCAGCCGGCAGAACATGCAAATCCAAGTTAAATGACGCTTGCGCTAGACGGATTCTGTAAGATCAACCATAGAATGTTTCAATGATGTTTGGAGCAAACCCCCTCTATCCAGCCGCCGGGCTTTGCCAACGATCTCAGGACGTCACGATCCATCGCGACGCCCTTGAACGTGTACAAAGTCAGTAAATCAGCGCACCGCGCCTCTACAGGCGGCTATCCGAGCCTGCGCGCAGCTGGCGCAGCGTTTGCGCGGTGGCCAAGCCGCACACATGGCGGGACATCAGCGTCGCGACACCAACGCGCCCCGTAAATACATTGAGGCGTTGCGAACCTGTGCAAGGTATCGCGACGCCTCAAATCACATATGCAGATCGGCCACGCCTGCCGCCGGCATGAGCCGGTCGAGCCGCGCCGGCTGTTCAACTGAGGGCAGGCCCGTCCGTCACACGGTCACGCCGGTCTTGAATATGGCCAGGTCGGACTTGTCCAGCGCCTCGGAGCGGGCATGCCGCGCGCCGGACGCAACGTCCAGCACCAGCTCCAGCAGCTCGTCCGCGAGCGCGTCGCGGCTCATGCCGTCCAGCATGCGGCCCGCGTCGAAGTCTATCCAGCCGCCCTTGCGCGCGCTGAGCGCGGGGTTGGTCGATATCTTGAGTGTGGGTACCGGGCAGGTGAACGGCGTGCCGCGGCCGGTCGTGAACAGCACCAGCTGCGCGCCGGCCATCGCCAGCGCGGTGGCGCTGACCAGGTCGTTGCCGGGCGCGCTGAGCAGCGTCAGGCCCGGCCGGCGCACTCGCTGCGCGTAGTCGAGCACGTCCACGACCGGCGCGCTGCCGCCCTTCTGGGTGCAGCCCAGCGACTTGTCCTCGAGCGTGGTTATGCCGCCGTCCTTGTTGCCGGGCGAGGGGTTCTCGTATATGACCTGGCCGTTGGACAGGAAGTACTGCTTGAAGTCGTTTATCAGCCGCACGGTGCGCTCAAACGTGGCCCTGTCGACGCAGCGGTTCATCAGTATCTGCTCCGCGCCGAACATCTCGGGCACCTCAGTCAGCACCGCGCTGCCGCCCAGCGCGATCACGCGGTCGGACAGCGCGCCCACCACCGGGTTGGCGGTTATACCCGAATAACCGTCCGAGCCGCCGCACTTGAGCCCTATGACCAGCCGGCCGGCGTCCACGGGCGTGCGGGCGCACTGCGCGGCCTGCTCCGCCAGCTCGCCCAGCAGTTCCATGCCGCGCGCGTGCTCGTCGGGTTCGTCCTGGCAGTTCATGAAGCGGATATGCTGCCGGTCGGCGTCGCTCAGCGCGTCCATTATGTCGCGCAGCCGGTTGGTCTCGCAGCCCAGCCCCACGACCAGCACGCCGCCCGCGTTGGGATGGCGCATCAGCGCCAGCAGCGCCGCGCGCGTGCGCGCCAGGTCGTCGCCCATCTGCGAGCAGCCGTATGGGTGCGCGAACGCGGTGATCGAGTCTATGCCGGGGCGCAGGAGCGCCTGCGCGTCGCGGCTCAGCGCGCGCACGATGCCGTTTACGCAGCCCACGGTCGGTATGATCCAGATCTCATTGCGAATGCCTGCGCGGCCGTCGGCGCGCGCATAGCCCATGAACGTGCGCGGAGCGAGCGCGGGCAGCCGTGCGGCGGGCGCGGGCGAGTAGCTGTACTCGAGCTGGCCGTCGAGGTTGGTGTGGACGTTGTGGGTGTGCACCCACTCGCCGCGCGAAATCGGGCGGGTGGCGTGGCCTATCGGGCAGCCGTACTTTATCACGTCCTCGCCGGGCGCTATGTCGCGCAGCGCGAGCTTGTGCCCGGCGGGTATGGGTTGAGTCGCGCCGCATTCGCCCGCACTCAGCGCGCGCAGCGCCACGGCCACGTTGTCGATCGGGTTGATTTGGAATATTGGCGAATTCATGCTGCCTCCAGTCGCGCGGCATGGCGCCGCGCGTCGATGCGTTTGTGCAGAGCGCGTCAGTTGAGCGCGTCGAGCGCGGCGCGCACGCCGTCGTCCAGTATGCGCTTGAGGTCGCCGGCCACGCACGCCTCAAAGCCGGCGTAGCGCGTCAGGTCCTCGCCCCAGAAGTCGACGCGGGTCATTATGTCGTGGGCGTAGCGCTCGGGCGGGAGCTTGCAGGCGGCGCTGACGGCCTCTATCACGCGCTCATCGTCGAGTATGCGGTACTCCTGGCCGCCCGCGCTGCCATAATACCCGTCCGCGCGCACCTCGCCCACATAGAACGCCAGCAGCGCCGCGAACGAGAACGCGATGCGCCGCGGGAACGCGCCGCGCGCCACGCTGTCGCGGAAGGTGTTGAGCAGCCGCGCGCGCCACTTGGAGAACGAGTTGAGCGATATGCTCAGCAGCTGGTGCTTTACGAACGGATTGCGGAAGCGCTCCAGCACGCTCAGCGCGAACGCGCGCGCCTCCTCGGCGGGCAGCGGCACGCAGGGCGCCATCTCATCCAGCATGGCGTGCTCGAGGTAATCGCGCAGCTGCGCGTCGTTCATCATGTCGAGCACGGTATTGCAGCCCGCCAGGTACGCCGCCAGCACGCTGGAGGTGTGCCCGCCGTTTAGTATGCGCACCTTGCGCTCCTTGTAGGGCGTCAGGTCGCGGGTGAATATGACCGGCAGCCCGGCGCTGTCGAGCGGCAGTTCGGCGCTTATGTCGCGCGCGCTCTCGATGACCCAGAGCGCGAACGGCTCGCCGGTGGTTATCAGCCTGTCCTCGTAGCCCAGCTTTTCCCACACGGCCGGGGCGTCGTCGCGCGGATAGCCGGTGACTATGCGATCGACCAGCGTGCACGCGAACACGCACGCCTCGTCCAGCCAGCGCACGAACGCGTCGTCCAGCGCCCACGCGCGGCAGTACTCGCGCACGCAGTCGCGCAGATGGTCGCCGTTGCGGTCGATCAGCTCGACCGGCAGCATGACCAGGCCCCTGTCGGGCGCGCCGCCGAAGCGCTCGTAGCGCCTGAGCAGGAACTGGGTCAGCTTGCCCGGGAAGGTCTTGCTCAGGCCGCGCTCGGGCCGCGGATCGTCGGCGCGGAACTCAATGCCGGCCTCGGTGGTGTTGCTCACCACGAAGCGCAGCTCGGGCGACTCGGCCAGCGCCCAGAACGCATCCGGATCGCTGAACGGGTCGATCGCGGCGCTGACCGAGCGCACCACGCGGTTTTGCACCTGGGGCGCGCCGTCCACTATGCCGCGCAGCTGCACGGTGTAGACATTGCCCTGCGCCCCGAACAGATCCAGATTGCCGTACTCTATAGGCTTGATTATAGCCACGTTGCCGTCAAAGGCGCCGCGTTCGTTGGCTATGTCGATCATCCAGTCCACGAACGCGCGCAGGAAGTTGCCCTCGCCGAACTGCGCCACGCGCACCGGGCGGGGCTGGGTGGCGTACATTTCGCTTATCGATTTCATTATAATACATCTCCTAAGTGTTTGTATATCGCTCGACGGCAGCGCGCCGGTTATAGGGGCGCACTGCCGGCAGGACACATGATTACGAATCCCAATATGTGCAAGCGCTGCGCGGTGGCCGCCCGGCCTTCAGTTTATCCCGACAGTGGGCGGAGCGCGCATGTAGCTTGCGGATCAGCGTATCGCCATGTATGAATTGACCTTGCGCGCCGCGCCAATGTGCAGAAGCCGTTGGCCGTGCAGGCGGCATATCGCAGCGATGGTCAGGACGTAAGCAGCCAGTGCAATATCAAAATCGCGGCATGAACGCGCCAGCACAGTGCGCCGCGCCGCTGCACAGAAACCGTTGCCCATGCAGGCGGCAGATCGCAGCGATGGTCAGTGCGCGTAAGCAGCCAGCGCAATATCAAAATCGCGGCATGAACGCGCCAGCACAGTGCGCCGCGCCAATGCGCAGAAGCCATTTGCCCAATTGCCGACAGCCCATAACGGCGGACTGGGCGTGCATGCCGCTAGCCCAGTCGCCGGCTTATCTCGGCGGCGGTCTGCTCAGGCGACAACCCGGTCACGTCGACGCGCTCGGCGTCCAGCGCAGCGTACAGCTCCAGCCGCGGCAGCGAGCGCGCCAGCACGCCCGGGCTGCGCAGGCCGCGGGCGACGTCGCCGTCTATGCGCCGCCTGAGCTCGTCCGGGGTGCAGACCAGCGCGAACACGCGCAGCTCGTACCCGCCCTTGAGCCGCCGCCTGAGCTCGTCGATTATCGACTGCTGGTGCATTACCCAGCAGAATATCACGTTTTCATAGTCCGGACAGGCTATGAAGCTGTTGAGCAGATAGGCGATGTTGTCCTGTACCAGCTCGCGGGTGCGCTCGTTGACCACGAACGGGCGCGCGTCCCAGCACCAGTCGCCGTCCAGGAACACGTTGCGCGCCAGCCGCTTCTGCAGCTCGCGGCATGCGGTGGTCTTGCCCACGCCCATCGTGCCGCATATGAATATCAGCCGCTTCATGCCTCCGCCCCCACGGTGATATGGGTCGTGCCCGAAGCCAGCGCGCGCCGCGCGCCGTCCAGCTCGAATTCGCCGCCGCGCGGGTCGTCTATCGCGACGTCTATTGCGTACTCGCTGCCCGCGCGGTTTATGCGCACCGCGACGCGCCCGTGGGGCGTGAGTATGCTGCCGCGCGCGTAGTTCAGCCCGTCCACGAGCCGGGGCTTTATCACCACCTGCTCCCAGCCCGCGCCGCGCTGGCCGATGCCCAGCAGGTACTCGAACAGGTAGCGCACCGGCCCGCCGAACATGGGATGGCTGTGCGAGCGCTCGCCGCCCAGCGGCCAGTACTCCCACAGCGTCGTGGCGCCCAGCTGCCGGAACCGGTCGAACGAGACCTCCTTGTCCGATGCCAGCAGTGCAAACGCCGTGTCGGCATACCCGCGCTCAAACAGCACGCGCGGCACTATGTCGGTGCCGAATATGCCGGTATCGAAGCAGCCGGTCTGGGCGTAGTGGCGCGCCATGTTGTCCAGCGTGCGCGCATCGCCCAGGCCCAAATCGACCATGAACGCGTTGGCGCCCTGCACATTGCCGGCAAAGTCGCCGGTCGCGGGGTCGAAGTATTCGCGCAGCAGCGCGTCCGAGCGCTCGGCTATGCGGCGCTTCAGCTCCGCGTCGCGGGCGTGTTCGCCCAGCACGTCGCAGACAGCCAGCACCTCGCGCATCGACTTGATATAGAAGTAGTTGTTGACCAGCGGCGCGGGTATGCGTATCTCGTCGGGGGTGCACCAGTCGCCCAGGCACCACTGGCCGGGGTTGTCGCTGACCACCAGGCCGTTTTCGCTGTGGACTTCGAGGTAGTCGAAATACCTGAACATGCGCGGCAGCATGCGGCGCATCGGCTCGGCGTCGCCGTATTGCAGGTAGTAGCAGTACGGCACGTGCACCATAGCGCAGCCCCAGCCGCCCGGGCCGCCGCCGCAGCGGGTGTAGGGCGCGGTGTACTGGACATGGCCGGTGACGTCGTCCTGGCAGTCCTCTATGTCGCGCAGCCACTTGCGGTAGAACGCGCGCGCGTCCAGCGTCAGCATGGCGCTCTGGCAGGTCAGCTGGCCGTCGCCGGTGTAGCCGCGGCGCTCTATGTGCGGGCAGTCGGAGGGTATGCCGGCGTGCATGTTGGTCAGCTGGGTGCGGATGTAGGCGTCGAACAGCCAGTTGAGCGCGGGCGAGTCGCTGTCGAACTCGGCGGTCACGGCGATGTCGGAGTGTATGACCAGGCAGTCGACGACGTCGGCGGGGCCCTCCACCGAGAAGTACCTGAAGCCGAACCAGGTGAACCGCGCGCTCAGCTCGCGCGGCTGGCCGTCCAGCACGAAGCGCGCGCACTGGCCGTGCACGTAGTTCTCGTCGAGCGCGCCGTCGGGAGTGCGCTCCTCGGCCAGGCGCAGTATCACCTCGTCGCCGGCCGCGCCGCGTGCGCGCAGTACGGGCGTGCCGGATATGTTCTCGCCGGCGTCGTACACGGCTATGCCGTCGGACTCGGCCACGCGGCGGGGCCGGATGTGGCGTATCACCGCGTCGGCGGGGCAGTCCTGCTGCTGGTAGCGGGTGTCCAGGTCGGGCAGCGCGCGCGTGGGCCGGAATTCGTCCGCGGCGTAGTCGGGCTCGAGCCAGCCGTCGCGGCTCAGCCGCAGGTCGTGGCGCTCGCCGGTGAACAGGTCGTACTCGACGACCGGGCCGGGCGCCCAGCTGGTCTGCCCGGGCGCCGACGCAAAACTGCGCCGGGTGCCATCCGCCAGGCTCACGTCCAGCCTAAACGCGAGCCGCGGGCTGCCAAAGCGCACCGTCTTGCCGTCGTCGCACCAGGTGGGCTGGCCGAACCAGCCAGGCGCGAGCGCCGCGCACAGCGCGTTGGCGCCGGGCGTGAGCAGCTCGGTAACGTCGTAGCGCGCAAAGTAGGTTCGGTGGCGCAGCTGCTCGGCAAACGGCGCGCCGCACACCGTGAACTCGCGCGGGCAGTAATCCGAGGTCACCGGCGCGAACAGCTCGCCCGAGGCGCGCGCGCCGTTGACGTACAGCTCGAAGCAGCCCAGGCCGCATATCGCGATCTCAGCCGCCTCGACCTCGGAGTCCAGCTCGATCAGCTGGCGCATATAGGGGCACTGGCAGTCCGCATCGGGGCCGACCCACTGCGCGCTGCCGAACACATCGTCAAATGTCATTGCGATTCACCTCCGCTCGGAATGCAGGTATGGACTGATTATACCATATCGCGCCCCAAAGTTGAACACTCGCGCGGCATTTGGGCGCGCGGAGTTTGAGGCGATGGGCGCGCGGGGAGCGAGCGGCGCGGCAAACCCTGGCGCCAGGCGGGGAGCGCGCAGGGCAGTGCTCTGTGTGACTTGTCCTGTGGTGCGCATTGGGCCAGGCCGTTGCGAGCCCGTCGCCGCATGGAGCGTTGGCGCGAATGTCAAATCGGGTTCGGCATCATCCGGTGGGTTGACAGGCTGCGCGGTCGATAAAGTAGCAGCGGTTTGTGATACGGCGACGTTGCAGACGCGTCAGCCGATATGGACGGCTGCGCAACGGGCCGTGACGCGCGGCTCCATGCACTCAACTTGACTGCGCATAGGTGTCAAGCCGCAATAGCAGTGTCACCGCGTGCATCGTTTGCGCTACCTGCCAAACCAGGTTCAGCAACAGTAGTCGGCCAAATTGGTTGCGTGTTCGATTAGCCTGCCAACAAAGCGGCATCGGTTTGTGATATATGATATGGCGACGTCACAAACACGTCAGCCGATATGGACGGCTGCGCAACAGGCCGTGACGCGCGGTTCCATGAATCTAACGTGGATACAAGTAAATCGACAGCCTTTCAAAGCTGAATGCTGAACAACTCGACCAGGCGAAATACTTGCCGTAAGCTCGCAGTACGGCAAGCCGATAAAACCCGATAAGGCATATGTGGCGCGCCGGCCAGCAGTCGCAACACACGCGCCCCGCGCTCGCCCCATGCGCCCGCGCAAGAGCAGTCCACAGCCCGTCGCCAGCCACATCCGTCCGCGGCAGCTTGACGTCATGCGCCGCGCGAGTTACAATTCATATGTAATATCTGCCAATCGACGCGCCGCGGGCATCCCGGACGCCCGGCGCGACGTCAAATAAACTGAGCGGGCGCGACTGCCCGCATGCGAGGTCGGGACATGACGATAGAACAAAAGCGCGCCGTCGCGCGCGATATATTCTGCGGCGGACGGGCAAAGGTGGGCCTTGCGCCGATGGCGGGCGTGACCGACATGGCGTTCAGGCTGCTGTGCCGCGAGATGGGGGCGGACTTTGCGGTCAGCGAGATGATAAGCGCCAAGGGCTTTCTGTTGAACCGCAAGCCCAACGACAACGTGCGGGCGCTGCACGCGTTCGCGCCGTGCGAGACGCTGGGCATACAGCTGTTCGGCAGCGAGCCGGAGCTGGTGGCCGAGGCGGCGCGGCGGTTCGCGGCGCGCGGCTGCGCGTTCATAGATATCAACATGGGCTGCCCGATGCCCAAGGTGACCGGCAACGGCGAGGGCTCGGCGCTGATGCGCACGCCGCACCTGGCCGCCGAGATAGTGCGCGCCGCAGCTGCGGCGATCGACATACCTCTGACCGTCAAGATGCGCGCCGGCTGGGATGACGATTCGATAAATGCGGTCGAGCTGGCGCAGCTGTGCGAGCTCAACGGCGCCAGCGCGCTGTGCGTGCACGGGCGCACGCGCGAGCAGTACTACTCGGGCCGCGCCGACTGGGGCGTGATCGCCCGGGTCAAGCGCGCCGTGAGCATACCCGTGATAGGCAACGGCGACGTGCGCACCCCCGAGGACGCGCTCGCGCTGCTGGACGCCACGGGCTGCGACGCGATAGCGATAGGCCGCGGCGCGCAGGGCAATCCGTTCGTGTTCGCGGCGGTGCGCGCCGCGCTGGAGGGCCGGCCCGCGCCCGAGCCGCCCGCGCCGCGCGATGTGCTGGAGGCGCTGCGCCGCCACGCCGACATGCTGAGCGCATGGCGGGGCCAGGCGGTGGCCGTGCGCGAGCTGCGCAAGCACATCGCCTGGTATCTGCACGGGCTGCGCGGCAGCGCGCAGGTGCGCGCCGAGCTGCTTACGCTGACCGACCCGCGGCAGGTCGACGCGCGGCTGGAGCAGTACATTTCATCGCTCCAGCGCGCTGACGCCCGGCCCGGCCCGGCGTGATCAGGTCTGCGGCCCGAACACCTTGCGGTGCCGCTCCATTATGCCGTTGTACAGCTCGAAAGAGCGGCGCGGCGGCGGTGGCGGCGGCGCGGGTTGGGGCGCGGCCGGCCGGCGCGCGGGTTCGGGTTCGGGGGCCGGCGCGGGTATGTAGTCGTCCGAGGCGAACTCGGCGCGCGTCGCGTCGGCGCTGGCCTGCCAGGCGGCCCAGCGGTCGGCCTGGTCCAGGCGGCTCAGCGACGCAAAGCCCGTGCGCTCGCCCTCCTGCCGGCGCTGCGCCGCGCTCTGCAAAAGCGTGTAATTGTCCATGTGCGCACCTCCTCGCATTATCGTATGCTGCGCGCGCGATTTGGTGCCGCGCGGCGGGCTTAAAGCAAAATTTTTGTGAACTCGAACTTTTGAAGCAAAATCTGTGGCATCATGGCATGGATATGTGGTATAATAGCTTAGACTTGTCGATTGAAGGCGACTGGTCTGTCGAATTGTGTTTGACAGGCGTTTGAGCAGTATAATACAATGGATGGGCGGGATGAAAATTGGCCAAGAATCAGGGTTATGGCAGGCAATCTGCAAACGTTCCGACCGGGGACTATCGCAGTTATAAGCGCATAATAGAAGAGCGGCGCAGGAATATCGACGATGACGACGACGAGACGTATGGCGACTACGCGGCGGCTCAGGATCAGCCGGCCGCGGCCGACGACGAGATAGATCGCGCCGCGGCCGAGGCGTACGCGCAGTCGGCGGCCGAGGGCGACGACGAGCTGCGCAGCGCGCTGGACGAGGGCGTCGACTTCAGCGAGGACGAGGAGTCCATGCCCGCGCCGCGCCGGCGCGCGCGCGCGTACCGGGCCAATCAGCCCGCCAACGAGCGCAGCCGCGTGGACGACGAAGCGCCGGACGAGCCCGAACCCGAGCGCCCGGCGGCCCGCGACAAGCGTCGGCCCGCGCCCGCGCATCGCCCGGGTCCCAAGCCGCGGCCGACTCACAGGCCGGCGCATCCCACGGCGCGCGTGCAGCGCGGCGCTATCGAGGAGGACGAGGGCGAGCTCGCGGACGGCGAGCGGCCGCGTCGCCCCGAGCCGGTGGAGCGCGCGCCGCGGCGCGACGAGTCCTCGCATGAGGTCGACGACCTGGAGGACTACGAGGGCGGCGATACCGCGTACAGCGACGACGTATACGAGCCCTATGAGATCGAGGACGATCTCGACGCCGACGAGGAGCTGGAGGGCAGCGCCACCGAATGGGCCGACGGCATCAAGATGGTGTTCAACCGCGGCCGCGCGGGCCTGCGCGCGCTGGGCGCCAAGGCGCGCTCGGGCGGCAAGAAGCGCCCGCCCAAGAAGCGCCGTCCCGCGCCGCGGCCTGCGCCTGCACCCGCGCCCGAGGCCGAGGCGCCGCGCGTGGACATACAGCCGCTGGCCGAACAGGCCGCGCAGGCTGCTCAGATGAAGGAGCAGCGCCGCATAAGCGTCGACCCGGCCGAGTATGAGAACGTGTCCCAGGAGCTGGAGTCGTTTGAGGAGCCGCGCGTGATCTCGCGCCGCGAGCGCCGGCTCAGCCAGCAGCGCGCCGAGGAGCCCGCGCCCCAGGACGAGTTCCCGCAGGTCAACATAGTCAGCCGCAAGGCCATGCGCGCCCAGCAGGACGTGGCGCCCGAGGCGGACGCGCAGCCCGCGCCCGAACAGGCACAGCCTGTTGAGGATCAGTTCGCCCCGGTGCAGTACGCCCAGGGCCAGTACGCGGCCGCGCAGTATGCGCCCGAAAGCGTACCCGAGCAGAGCGCGCCCGCGCCCGAACCGGCGGACGAGGGCATGATGTTTGGCATACAGGGCCATCAGCACATAATACAGCCCGCGCCCCAGAGCGCGCCCGAGGAGCAGCCCGCGCCGCCTGCGAGCGTGGAGCTGAGCTGGGATGCGCCGCCGGCCGCGGTGGATACGGGCGAGTCCGACGGCTTTGGCCAGCCCGGCTTCGGCGCGCCCGAGGAGCCGCAGGAGGCCGAGCCCGCGCGCAAGCCCGGCAAGCGCGAGCGCAAGGCGGCCGGGCGCAAGCCCCCGCGCCGCAGGGATTTTGACCTGGCCGACGACGATGACGACGACGCGCCCGACTACGGCGACGGGTACGGCTACGCCGGCGAGGCTGATATCGGCCGCGACGCCGACGCAGCCCCGGCGCAGCTCGGCATGGTGGATCTGGCCGACGACGACGACGAGCCCGAGGACGACAACCGGCGCGCCGCGCAGCCGCGCAGGCCGCGCGACGAGGGCTTCCAGCCCAAGTATGGCTTCGGCTCGGACGACATGGACGACCGCTACGCCGGCGAAGAGGACGAGGGCGAAGAGGATGAGGGCGACTACGAGGCGCAGGGGCGCGGCGGCTGCCTGAAGGCGTTCACCGTGCTGCTGGTGATACTGCTGGTGATATTCGGCAGCGTCTGGGCGCTGGACTACTTCAACGTCCTCAACGTGCGGCGCATAGTCAGCGACGTGATCGCGATGCCGCTGTTTGATCCGCTGCGGGGTAACCTGCTGCCGGCCGCGACCGACGCGCCCGACACGAGCGCCGCGCCCGGGCAGCCCGACGCGAGCGCCGCGCCCGAGCAGTCCGCGCAGCCTGAAGCCAGCATGGCGCCCGAGGCGAGTGCCTCGCCTATGCCGGGCGTGACGCTGGTGCCCACGATACAGCCCGCCGATCAGGCGGGCGGGCTGATAGGCTCGCAACTTTCGCAAACGACGCAACAAGTGAATATAGCAAACGCCGCCGCGCCCTCGGACGCGGCGGTTGGCATGATAGGGCTGGTTGAGCAGCCCAGCGCGTCGGGCCGGGGCGAGCGGTCGGCCGAGCAGATGCTGCGGGCGTACTCGCTCGAGTCGACCGACCCCGCGAACGCGGAGTTCGGGCTGGAGTACGGCGTATACGTGGACTACGAGCGCGCCGACGGCTACACGCGGCCCGAGGCGATGTCGTTTGGGCTGGGCTCGGAGTACACCGAGCTCGAGGGCGTGATAACGTTCCGCGGCAACAACTTCCGCGAGAACGCGGCCTATGGCACCGCGGCGCTGATCGAGAAGAAGTTCGAGGTCATGTGGAAGAACAGGATTGGCTCGATTGACAGCGGCTATGCGGTCTGGTCGGGCGTGGGCTGGAACGGCCAGCCGGTCATGGTGCACTGGAGCGACGAGCAGCGCCAGCAGATGAACATAAAGGACGAGTTCAAGTCCGACAGCGAGCTGGTCGAGGTCATATACGGCACGCTGGACGGCAATATATACTTCCTGGACGCGCGCACCGGCGAATACACCCGCGAGCCGATAGAGCTGGGCTATCCGATAAAGGGCAGCGTGTCGATCGATCCGCGCGGCTATCCGCTGCTGTACGTGGGCCAGGGCATATCCAAGGCCAACGGCCACACCGGTTCGATAGGCTGGCGCGTGTACAACCTGCTCAATCAGGAGCACATGTACCTGCTCAACGGCCACGACGAGCTCAGGTTCCGCACGCACGGCGCGTTCGACGGCGTGTGCCTGCTGGACGCCGAGACCGACACGATAGTCGAGGGCGGCGAAAACGGCATATTCTACACGATAAAGCTCAACACGGTCTATGACCCGGCGACGCCCAGCATATCGATCGACCCGGTCGTGACGCTGTATCGGTATAAGTCGAACATATCCGACGAGCTCGGGTTCGAAAACTCGGTCGCGGCTTACGGCCAGTACGCGTATCTGGTCGACAACTCGGGGCTGCTGACCTGCTTTGACCTGAACACGATGACGCCGGTATGGCTGTTCGACGTGGGCGACGACACCGACGCGTCGATAGCGCTGGAGCCGCAGTCCGACGGGCTGATCGCGCTCTACACCGCCAACGAGGTCGACAAGCAGGGCTCCGGCGGCCTGAGCACGATACGCAAGCTCAACGCGCTCAGCGGCGAGGAGCTGTGGAACTTCTCGGTAGAGTGCAACTCGGACGGCACCAACGGCGGCGGCGCGTTCGCGTCCCCGGCGGTCGGCAAGAACCAGCTCAGCGACCTGATATACTTCAACATCTGCCGCACCAGCGGCGGCGGCACGCTGTACGCGTTCGACAAGCAGTCCGGCGAGATAGTCTGGCAGCAGTCGACCAAGCGTTACTCCTGGTCCTCGCCGGTGATAGTGTACGACGAGGCAGGCAACGGCGTGGTGGTGCTGGGCAACTCGGGCGGCATGATACGCATGTACGACGGCCGCACCGGCGAGCAGCTCAGCGAGATCGAGATCGACGGTAACATGGAGGGCAGCCCGGCGGTCTATGGCGACATGCTGGTCATAGGCACGCGCGACTGCAACATATACGGAATAAGGATACTCTGATGCCTGAGCGGCCCGGCAGGGCTGCGCTTAAGGGCGGGATGTTTGGCCGTGCGGTTTTAGTAAATCGCACGGCCATTTGCGTTGTGTCCGCCTGTGGCAGGGGCGGGAGTTGCGGACGGTCGATTGAGGCCCTGCATGCGTGGTCCGCACCAGGTCGTGAGCAGCGGCGCTTGCAGTATCGCTCCCCGCTCAAGCCGCGCACGGCCCGAGCTATCGCGGGTTCAAGCCGATGCCACTTAAATGTCAGGCGATGGCGTCGTGTTCGCGAGCAAAACCCGGCGCAACGATTCGGAGGTTCAGGCAGATCGGACGCCCCCAGCTTGGAGCCGGCGCTGCGTTCGCCGCATGCGCCAAGATCGGCTCTTGCCGGCATAACGCCTGGATCGTCGGCATATTGTCGGGATATCCTGCCGGTCGCGGGCCGGGGCGGCATGCGAGCCCGCAAGTGATCCGGCTCCATTCGGCGCGGGCGTGCCGGCGGCTCGGTCGCAGCGCCAGCCGGCAAACGCTTCGCGTGCGGTTCAACTTGGGCCAATCAGGCAGCTGTGACATGCGGCGCGGAGGTTCGATGCGTTGAGGCGGCAGTACGGCGCGGACGTATTGCCGCGTCGCGCGCCGGCATACCTGTGGCCGTCGGGCGCGGTTTCCCCAAAATCCGGTTGCAAAAACCCGCGAAAAGTGGCATAATATCGTTAAGACATATGGGGAGGGAACGGCTTGAAATACATTGTGGCGCTGGATCAGGGCACGACGAGCTCGCGTGCGGTCGTGTTTGACGAGCTGGGCAACCCGGTGGCCTCGCATGGCATAGAGTTTAAGCAGATTTATCCCAACGCGGGCTGGGTCGAGCACAGCCCCGCCGACATACTCGACAGTCAGATCCAGGCGCTCAAGCTCGCCGTGGATAAGAGCGGCGTGCCCGTGAACCAGATAGCCGCAATCGGCATAACCAACCAGCGCGAGACCACGCTGGTGTGGGATCGCGCGACCGGCAAGCCGGTATACAACGCTATAGTGTGGCAGTGCCGGCGCACCGCCAGCCTGGTCGAGCGGCTCAAGCGCGACGGCCTGGGCAACACGATCCGCGAAAAGACCGGCCTGATACCCGACGCGTACTTCGCCGGCACCAAGGTGCAGTGGATACTGGACAACGTGCCGGGCGCGCGCGAGCGGGCCGAGCGGGGCGAGCTGTGCTTTGGTACGGTGGACTCGTTCCTGGCGTGGCACCTGACCGGGGGCGCGCACGTTACCGACGCCACCAACGCCGGGCGCACCATGCTGTTCAACATACACACCCAGACCTGGGACGAGCTGCTGCTGCGCGCGATGGACATACCCGAGTCGATGATGCCCGAGGTGTGCGATTCGGCCTCGGTCGTGGGGCTGCTGCGCAAGGACATACTGGGCGTGCAGATACCGGTGGCGGCGCTGCTGGGCGACCAGTCGGCGGCGCTGTTCGGGCAGGGCTGCTTCGGCGCGGGCATGATGAAGAATACCTATGGCACGGGCTGCTTCCTGCTGATGAATACCGGCAAGACGCCGGTCAGGTCGCAGAACAACCTGCTGACCACGCTGGCCTGGCGCATAAACGGCCAGCCGTACTTCGCGCTGGAGGGCTCGGTGTTCGTGGCGGGCGCGGTGGTGCAGTGGCTGCGCGACGAGATGAAGCTGGTGCAGACCGCGGCCGATACCGACCAGGTCGCCCAGTCGGTGCCCGACAACGGCGGCGTGTACCTGGTGCCGGCGTTCACCGGGCTGGGCGCGCCGTATTGGGACATGTATGGGCGCGGCACCGTGGTGGGGCTGACGCGCGGCACCGGGCGGGCGCACTTCGTGCGCGCGGCGCTGGAGGCCATAGCGTATCAGACGCGCGACGTGGTCGACGCGATGAAGCTGGACGCCGACCTGATACCCGAGGTGATACGCGTGGACGGCGGCGCGAGCGCCAACAACTTCCTGATGCAGTTCCAGGCCGACATACTGGGCACGCGCGTGCTGCGGCCGGCGGTGATAGAGACCACGGCGCTGGGCGCGGCGATGATGGCCGGGCTGGCGGTGGGCATATGGGATCAGAAGCAGCTCAACTCGCTGTGGCGCTCGGAGCGCGAGTTCCGGCCGATGATGGACGGAGTGACCCGGCTCAAGCTCTACCAGGGCTGGCAGCGCGCCGTGGAGCGCGCGCGCGGCTGGGTGGTAGAGCAGCCGTGACGCGCCGCGCAGGGCGATGCGAATATATACTTAAATAAACTTGGAGGTGCCGCGCTATGAGGATTGGCGTGCTGTTTCAACTGGAAAAGAATGTGGACGAGGAAATGCGCAAGGTGGCCGAGCTGGGGCTGCACAGCTGCCAGATAACCTGCTGGCACATGGACATAATGACCCCCGAAAAGGCCGACGAGGTCAACGCCGCCAGCGCCAAACACGGCGTCAAGCTGTCCACGTTCTGGTGCGGCTACCGCGGCGAGCGCATATGGAACTTCATAGACGGGCCGCGCACGCTGGGCATAGTGCCCGAGGAGCTGCGCGCGGCGCGCGTCGAGGATCTGATGAGGGGCTCCGACTTTGCGCGGCTGCTGGGCGTGGATCAGCTGGCCACGCATGCGGGCTTCCTGCCCGAGAGCCCGACCGACCCGCAATACCCGGGCGTGATAGCCGCGCTCCGGCAGGTGGCCGAGCGCTGCCTTGCCAACGGCCAGCAGTTCCTGTTCGAGACCGGCCAGGAGACGCCCACGACGATACTGCGCGTGATCGAGGACGTGGGCACGGGCAACCTGGGCGTGAACCTCGACCCGGCCAACCTGCTGATGTACGGCAAGGCCAACCCGGTCGATTCGCTGCGGATAATCGGCAAATTCGTGCGCGACGTGCACGCCAAGGACGGCGAATACCCGACCTGCGGGCGCGAGCTGGGCGTGGAAAAGCCGCTGGGCGAGGGCAGCGTGAACTTCCCAGCGCTGATAAAGGGCCTGAAGGAGTGCGGCTATGACGGCGCGATAACCATCGAGCGCGAGATCAGCGGCGAGGAGCAGCTGGCCGACATAAAGCGCGCGATCAAGATACTCGAGGCGCTGATCTGAGGCGGCGCAGCGGCTTTTGCCGGGCGCGTGATTTCCGACATATCATAATGCAATTAAGCAGCGCGGCGCCGGGGCACGGCGTCGCGCATATATGGGAGATGGAGCAAATGCTTATACCGGGACTCTGTTCGGTCACGTTCAGGTCGCTCAAGCCGCTGGACATATGCAGGCTGGCGGCGCAGGCCGGGCTCAAGTCGATAGAGTGGGGCGGCGACGTGCACGTGACTGACGAGGCGGCGGCGCGCGAGGCGGCGCGCATCAGCGCGGATTACGGGCTTGCGCCGGCGTCGTACGGATCGTACTTCCGCGCGGGCGCGGGCAAGCTGGGCGAGTTCGAGCGCGCGCTGGACTGCGCGCTGGCGCTGGGCGCGGGCAACATACGCGTGTGGGCGGGCACGAAGGGCTCGGCGCAGGTGACCGGCCAGGAGCGCGCGCAGATCATAGCCGAGTTGCGCGAATGCGGCGAGCTGGCGCTGGCGGCAGGCATAGCGGTGTCGCTGGAGTTCCATGGCAACACGCTGACCGATTCAAACGAGAGCGCGGGCCGGCTGGTGACCGAGCTGGGCCCGTGCAATGTGCACATGTACTGGCAGCCGCGCTGGGACTGGCCGGCCGAACAGCGGCTGGGCGGGCTGATGATAGCGATGCAGCGGCTCACACACCTGCACGTGTTCACGTGGGAGCATGTGGGCGGCGAGGTGATACGGCACCCGCTGGCCGACGGGCGCGAGTTCCTGAGCGAAGCGCTGCGCCTGGCGACCGAGGACGGCAATGACCATCACGTGTTCATGGAGTTTGTGAAGGACGCCAACGAGCAGGTGTTCCTGCGCGATGCGGCTGTACTCAACGAGATGCTGGCAGAGATAAACGGTTAGCATTAAGGCGAGCAAGGCAGTATGGCAACGACCATTCCGTATTCATGGGGTTCATAAAGGACGCCGACGAGCGGACGTTTTTGCGCGACGCGCGCGTGTTAAATGAGATGCTGGTCGATATAGACGACCAGCGTTAAGGCA